>JANNBZ010000030.1:0-18253 GCA_031386065.1 Burkholderiales bacterium | reverse complement strand
CCGAGAAGGTGATCTTGCCGACTTCGCGCTGGAAGTTCGCCGCCTTCACGTCGCGCCGCATGCGCTGGTCGGTGAAACGCAGCGGCGCGATGCCGGCGTCGTCGAAGCCGCCCTGGCTGGTTTGCACCAGCACGTTGATGCCAGCCAGCCGGCCTTCCAGCCGCAGTGCGTACCGATCACCGGCGGGCCGCCACAGCAACTCGCCGGTGCCTGAAAACGCGCCTCGGCTCAGCGTGTAGTGCAGCGTCAGCGGCGGCGGGAACAGCGTGCGGTAGAGCGGAACCTCGCCCTCGCGCAACACCGGTGCTTCGGCGGCGGCGGCGGCGACGGCCGGCTCGGCCGGGGGCTCGGTCGTGGGTCCGGCAATCGGCGGGGCGGATGCCGCTGGCGGTGTGGCTGCGGCGGCCACCGCCTGCGAAGCAGCGGCTTCGACGTGCGGCGTCTGCGCACGCGCCGGCGCGGGCCGTGGTGCTGCGGGAGGCGGTGGCGCTTCGACGGCAGGTGGGGGTATGACAGGCGGCTCGGCGGCGCGCAGCGCGACCGCCACGGCAGCCTCGGGCGCCTTCAGCATGCGCACCTGCACGGGGGCGGCGGCGCTGCGCTCGGGTTGCGGCAGGCCGAGTTGCACGCCGCTCAGCAAGGCGGCGTGCAGCAGCAGGGCGACTCCCACCAGCGTCATCAAGACTCGCTGCGGCGGACGGCCATTCCGGTGCTGGGGCGGGGCTTCGGCAAGCATCAACAAGCATCGACAATGGAGGGTCTTCAGCTGCAGGGCAGCACGCCCACACACCGGAAAATCCCATGAAACTTGCAAGCTACAAGGACGGATCGCGCGATGGCCAGCTCGTGGTGGTGTCGCGCGACATGAGCACGGCTCATTATGCGACCGGCATCGCGAGCCGATTGCAGCAGGTGCTGGACGACTGGAACTTCCTGTCGCCGCAGCTCGAAGACGTGTACCAGTCGCTCAACCAAGCGTCGCTACACAACCGCCCTCGCCACGCCTTCGCCTTCGATGCCAAGCTGTGCATGGCGCCGTTGCCGCGGGCCTACCAGTGGGCCGACGGCTCGGCCTTCATCAACCACGTCGAACTGGTGCGCAAGGCGCGCAATGCCGAGGTGCCGGCCAGCTTCTACACCGACCCGCTGATGTACCAGGGCGGCAGCGACGACTTCCTCGGCCCGCGCGACGACATCCGCGTGCCCAGCGAAAAAATGGGCATCGACTTCGAGGCCGAGGTGGCCGTGATCACCGGCGACATCGCGATGGGCACCGCGCCCGACGAAGCGCTGGAAGGCATCCGCCTGCTGATGCTGGCCAACGACGTGAGCCTGCGCCACCTGATTCCCGCCGAGTTGGCCAAGGGCTTCGGCTTCTTTCAAAGCAAACCCGCCACCGCCTTCAGCCCGGTGGCCGTGACCCCCGACGAGCTGGGCAGCGCATGGCACGGTGGCCGCCTGCACCTGAACCTGGAAAGCGTGTGGAACGGCAAGCGCGTCGGCCTGTGCAACGCCGGCCCCGAAATGACCTTCCACTTCGGCCAGCTCATCGCCCACCTGTGCAAGACGCGCAACGCCCGCGCCGGCAGCATCATCGGCAGCGGCACCGTCAGCAACACCGACTGGTCGCGCGGCTATTCGTGCATTGCCGAAAAGCGCTGCATCGAAACCATCGAGAGCGGCGCCCCGAAAACCGAGTTCATGCAGTTCGGCGACACAATCCGCATCGAGATGAAGGGGCTGGACGGCGCCAGCGTGTTCGGGGCCATCGAGCAGACGGTGGTGGCGCCATCGTGAACGTCGTTGCTTCGTTGCGTCTTGCCGCGCTCACCCTCGCCGCAGCGCTGATCTCGCCCGCCTCAGCCCAGGCGCAGCCCGCCAACGCCAGCTGCCCGCCGACCGCGCAGGTGCCAACGGCCGAGCAGGCGCAGGCTCAGTTGCGCGACGCGCGCGACCGGGGGTTTCTGTGGCGGGTGCAGAAGGACGGGCGCAGCTCTTGGCTGTACGGCACCATCCACATCGCGAAGGTGGAATGGATGATTCCCGGCCCGCAGGTGATGGCGGCGCTGCGCGCGAGCGACGTGGTTGCGGTCGAGCTCGACCTGCTGGACCCGGCCATGATGGCGACGCTGCAGACCGCGGCAGCACCGAAACCCGAGCAGGCGCTGCCGGCCGCGCTGGACACCCGTATGCGCGCGCAGCTGGCGCTGGCCTGCCTGCCCGCAGCCCTGCTCGACGCCCTGTCGCCGGTGATGGCGGCCACCACGCTGGTGGTGATGTCGGCGCGGCGCGAGGGGCTGGATCCGTCGTACGGCATCGACCCGGTGGTCTCGGTGATAGCGCGCAGGCTGGCCAAGCCGGTGGTCTCGCTAGAGACCGCCGAGATGCAGATGAAGCTGCTGCAGGGCGAGACGCCGCAGGACTCGCAAGACAGCGTGACGCAAATCCTCGACGAACTTGAAGCCGACCAGGCGCGGCCGATGATGCTGCGGCTGTCGCGCATGTGGGCCGACAGCCGGCTCGACGAACTCGACAGCTACGCGCAGTGGTGCGACTGCCTGAAGACCGCGCTCGAGCGCGAGTTCATGCAGCGCGCGCTGGACGACCGCAACCGCCCGTTGGCCGAGCGCATCGCCGCGCTGCACAGCGGCGGGCAAGCCGTGTTCTCGGCCGTCGGCAGCCTGCACATGACCGGCCCGCAGGGCCTGCCAAGCCTGCTGCGGCAGCGCGGTTTCCAGGTCGACGTGGTGCCGTTCGCGCGATGAAATCGGGCCGGCTTTCGACGTTGTTGGGGCTGGTGCTGGTGCTGGCGCTGTTCGTGACCGCAGGGCAGGCGATGGACATCAAGGGCTTGTGGAATTTTGCCGATCCGGCGGCGTCGGAGGCGGTTTTCCGGGCGCGGCTGGCGTCGGCCAGCGGCGACGACGCGTTGTCGCTGCAGACGCAGATTGCGCGCAGCCTGGGCCTGCGTTCGCGCTTCGACGAGGCCCACGCGGTGCTCGACCAGATCGAGCCGCGCCTGGCCGCTGCCGGGGCCGAGCCGCATGTGCGTTACCTGCTGGAACGCGGCCGCACGTTTCGCTCGTCGCGGCAGGTCGATCGCGCCCGCCCGCTGTTCGCGCAGGCGGTGGAAGCCGCTGCGGCGGCGCGGCTCGACGAGTTGTCGGTCGACGCGATGCACATGATGGCCCTGATTGAGCCCACCGCCGCCGAGCAGATGCGCTGGAACCTGCGCGCGCTGGCGCTGGCGGAGTCTTCGATCGACGCCAACGCGCGCAGCTGGAAGGCATCGCTGGCCAACAACATCGGCATGACCCTGCACGACGAAGGAAAGTTCGATGCAGCCCTGCAGCAGTTTCGCAGCGCGGTGACCGCCCGCGAGCCGATGGGCAACGCCGCGAACACCCGCGCCGCGCACTGGATGGTCGCGTGGGCCCTGCGCTCGCTGAAGCGGCACGACGAGGCGCTGGACATCCTGCGTCGCCTGGAGCGCCAAGCGGCGGCCGCCCACGAGCCCGACGGCTTCGTGTTCGAGGAGCTGGCCGAGAACCTGCTCGCCATCGGCCAGGCCGCGCAGGCGCGTCCGTACTTCGCGCAGGCGCACGCGGCACTGTCCGCCGACACCTCGCCCGACCGGGTCGACGACGCGCGGTTGGCGCGGCTGCTGGCGCTGTCGAAATGAGCCCGAGGCACGGGCCCGGATGCACAATCAAGTCCACCACAGCCCGCGAGGAGACACCATGGCCGACGCCCTCAGCTTCACCAAGCTCGTTCCCGGTTTCGACTTTCTGCAAGGTCTGGCCAAGACCGCCGGCTCGGCACTGCCCAACATCGGGCAATGGGTCGCGCCCACGCTGAACCCCGAGGAACTGGAAAAGCGCATCGACGAGTTGCGCACGGTGCAGTTCTGGCTGGAGCAGAACGCCCGCATGCTGGGCGCGACCATCCAGGCGCTGGAGGTGCAGCGCATGACGCTGTCGACCCTGAAGACGATGAATGTGCAGATGGGCGATCTGCGCGATTCGCTGAAGATCGCGATGCCCGGCATGCCCAGCATGTTCACCCCGCCCGCTGCTGCGAGCGAGCCCACACCCGAGCCCGTCCCTGTGCCCGAACCGGTTCGCAAACCCTCCACCAAGGCCCCTGCGGAACACGCTGCGGCCGCTGCCGCGCCGGCGGCCGTCGACCCGATGCAATGGTGGGGCGCGCTCACCAAGCAGTTCACCGAACTGGCCACCAACGCGATGAAGGACAACGCCGCCGACGCCGCCAAGACCATGGCCGGCGCCGTGGTCAAGCAAGGCCTGGACGCCGCCGGGCAGACGCTGAAGCGGGCCGCCGCCGCGCCCGCCAAGGCGGTGCGCAAAACGGCCACGCGCAAGCGCGCGCGCTGAAGCCGCCGGCCCGCGCGATGCGATCCGCGCCATGAAGCTGTTCCTGCACGCCCATGCCACGCATCCCGACTGGCGGATGGCGCTGGCGCTGGCCGGCGCGCAGATCGAAGCGCAGCGCCAGCGTGCCGACCATGTGTCCGAGCCCACGCTGGGCTGGGTCTACCTGACCGACCGCTATGCGGCGCACGCCGAGGCGCTGCTGGCCGAGTTGCAAGTTCGCTGGCCCGGCGTGGCCTGGGTCGGTGCGGTGGGCGTGGGCATTGCGGCCAACGGCGTCGAGTACTTCGACGAGCCGGCGCTGTCGCTGATGTTGAGCGACATGCCGCGCAGCCGCTTCAAGGTGTTTTCGGGCGCCGCGCCGCTGGGCACGTTTGACGCCGGCAGCGCCCAGGTGCATGCCGACCCTGGCACCGCCGACCTGAGTGAACTGGTGATCGAGATGAGCGGCCGCACGCGCAGCGGCTACCTGTTCGGCGGCCTGGCCTCGGGCCGCACGCGGCTGCTGCACGTGGCCGACGGCGTGTTCCAGGGCGGGCTGTCGGGCGTGGCATTCGCCAGCGACGGCGGCATGCTGTCGCGCGTGACGCAGGGCAGCCAGCCCATCGCCGCCGCCCGCACCATCACGTCGGCCACGCACAACCTGGTGCTCACGCTGGACGGCGAACCGGCGCTCGACTGCCTGTTGCGCGACCTGAAGATCGACGACCTGCAGCACCGCGAGGCCTTGCCCCGGTTGCGCCAGACCCTGGTCGGCCTGACCGACCCCGAGGTCGACCCGCCGTCGCCGACGTCGGCCGACCTGGGCGGCGGCGCACACTGCAACCGCCCCGGCCAGTTCGGCAGCGACACCCGGGTGCGCAGCCTGGTCGGGCTCGACCCGGGACGCCGCGGTGTGGCCATCGGCGACGCCGCCGAGGTCGGCACCATGCTGGCCTTTTGCAGCCGCGACACCGACGCCGCGCGGCGCGACCTGGTGCGCATCTGCACCGAGATTCGCGAGGCGCTGGAACCCGAGACCTTGCCGCTGGAAACCGCCCTCGCGCTGAACGGCAGCGAGGCCGAGCGCGCGCCGCACGCGGCGCGGCGCATGGCCGGCGCGGTGTACGTGAGCTGCGCCGGGCGCGGTGGCCCGCACTTCGGCGCGCCGTCGGCCGAGCTGGCCATCGTGCGACACGCGTTGGGCGACGTGCCCCTGGTCGGCTTCTTCGCGTCGGGCGAAATCGCCCGCCACCACTTGTACGGCTTCACCGGCGTATTGACGGTGTTCACCGAGGACGCATGACGCTGCGCGGCGCGCCGGCCGTGAGCTTGCATGGCCCGCGCGTCACGCTGCGGCCCTGGCGCGACAGCGACCGCGACGCCTTCGCTGCAATCAACGCCGACCCCGAGGTGATGCGCCACTTCACCGCGCCGCTCACGCGCGCCGAGAGCGATGCCTTCGTCGACCGCATCGTGCTGCAGTTCGAACAGAACCCGTGGGGCCGCTGGGCTCTGCAGACACCGCAGCTGGCATTCGCCGGCTTCGTCGGCCTGGGGACCATGCCGGTGGACGTGGCGCACCCTGCTGTGCAGCCTGGCGCCCGCGAGATCGGCTGGCGGTTGGCCCGCGCCGCCTGGGGACAGGGTTTCGCCACCGAGGCGGCGGCGCTGGTGTTGGACCATGCGCTCAGCACGCTGGGCTGGGCGCAGGTGCTGTCGCTCACGGCCGTCAGCAACACCGCGTCGCAGGCGGTGATGCGGCGCATCGGCCTGCAGCCGGTGCACGAGTTCGACCACCCGCGCATCGCGGTCGGCCACCCGCTGCGCCGGCACGTGCTGTTCGCCACGCCGCTGCCGGCCTGATTGCCGCTGTTCTGGTCAAAGCCGCTTTGTGCGCGCGGCATGCCCGCAGGCGCCGCTGAGCGGGGGCCTGCGAAGTACAGTCGGGTCTCCCCGTAACGACCCCGCCGGAGCCGTGCCGTGAACGCTGTCATTTCCGATCCCGCGCCCCCGGTCGCCGCCAGCGACGTGACGCCCGCCGAGCGCGCGCGCCGCCAGGCCGAGGTGGTGGCCGCGCTGGCCGTGCTGCTGCCGGCGCACGCGCTGCTGTGGCACGCCGAAGACACCGTGCCCTACGAATGTGACGGCCTCACCGCCTACCGCCAGCAGCCGCTGCTGGTGGCCCTGCCCGAGACCGAGGCGCAGGTGTCTGCGGTGCTGCGCGCCTGTCACCGGCTCGGCGTGCCGGTGGTGGCGCGCGGCGCCGGCACCGGCCTCAGCGGCGGCGCGCTACCGCACGCGATGGGCGTGACGCTGAGCCTGGCCAAGTTCAATCGCCTCCTGAAGGTCGACGCGCTGGCCCGAACCGCCACCGTGCAAACCGGCGTGCGCAACGCCGCCATCAGTGAAGCGGCTGCGCCGCACGGCCTGTACTACGCGCCCGACCCGAGCAGCAAGATCGCCTGCACCATCGGCGGCAACGTGGCCGAAAACTCGGGCGGCATGCACTGCCTGAAGTACGGGCTGACGCTGCACAACGTGCTGCGCGTGCGCGGCTTCATGGTCGACGGGCAGGCGGTCGAATTCGGCTCCGAGGCGCTCGACGCGCCGGGGCTGGACTTGCTGGCGGTCGTCATCGGTTCGGAAGGCATGCTGGCGGTGACGATCGAGGTGACCGTCAAGCTGGTGCCCAAACCCTTGCAGGCGCGCGCCATCCTGGCCAGCTTCGACGACGTGCGCAAGGCTGGCCACGCGGTGGCCGCACTCATCGGCGCCGGCATCATTCCAGCCGGCCTGGAAATGCTCGACAAGGCGATGACGGCGGCGGTGGAATCGTTCGTCAAATCGGGTTACGACCTCGATGCAGCGGCCACGCTGATCTGCGAAAGCGACGGCACGCCGGAAGAAGTGGAAGAAGAAGTGGCGCGCATGGTGGCGGTGATGAAAGACGCCGGCGCGACGCGGTTCGAGATCAGCCGCAACGAGGCCGAGCGCTTGAAGTTCTGGGCCGGCCGCATGAACGCGTTCCCGGCCAGCGGGCGCATCAGCCCCGACTACATGTGCATGGACTCGACCATTCCGCGCCACCAGCTGGCCGAGATTCTGGTGCGCATTGCCGCGATGGAAATCAAGTACGGCCTGCGCTGCTGCAACGTGTTCCATGCCGGCGACGGCAACCTGCACCCGCTGATCCTGTTCGACGCCAACGACCCCGACCAGTTGCACCGCTGCGAACTGTTCGGCGCCGACATTCTGGAAACCAGCGTGCTGCTCGGCGGCACCGTGACCGGCGAGCACGGCGTGGGCATCGAGAAGCTGTCGTCGATGTGCGTGCAGTTCTCGCCGGCCGAACGCGAGCAGATGTTCGCCCTCAAGCGCGCCTTCGACCCGACCGCACTGCTCAACCCCGGCAAGGTGATTCCCACACTGCACCGCTGTGCCGAGTACGGAAAGATGCACGTCAAGCGCGGCCTGCTGCCGTTTGCCGACATCCCGCGGTTCTGACATGACAACGACGCCGGAGAACCCGTCGCTGCAAGTCCTGATCGACCGCGTCAAGGCGGCCCGTGCCAACAGCGCCCCGCTGTGCATTCGCGGTGGCGGCACCAAGGACTTCTACGGCGAGTCGCCGCGCGGCGATGTGCTCGACACCCGCGTGCTGGCCGGCATTTCTAGCCACCAGCCGAGCGAACTGGTGGTCACCGCGCGCTGTGGCACGCCGCTGGCCGAACTCGAATCGGTGTTGGCTGAAAAGGGCCAGTGCCTGCCGTTCGAGCCGCCGGACTTTGCGGGTGACGAATCGGGCGGCAGCACGGTGGGCGGCATGGTCGCCGCGGGCCTGGCCGGGCCGTCGCGCGCGCAGGTCGGCAGCGTGCGCGACTACCTGCTCGGCGTCACGCTGTTGAACGGCGCGGGCGAGGTGCTGAGCTTCGGCGGCCAGGTGATCAAGAACGTCGCAGGCTACGACGTGTCGCGCCTGCTGGCAGGTTCGCTGGGCACGCTGGGCGTCATTTTGGAGGTCTCGCTGAAGGTGCTGCCCTGCGCGCCGGCCAGCGCCACGCTGTGCTTCCAGATGAACCAAGCGGCCGCCTTGAAGCAGGTGAATGTATGGGGCGGCCAGCCGCTGCCCATCGACGCCAGCACCTGGTGGAACGACACGCTGGTGCTGCGCTTGCGCGGCGCCCACGCTGCGGTCGAGGCGGCCACGCTGAAGCTTGGCGGCGAGCGGGTGCCGCCGGAAGAGGCCGACGTGTTCTGGGCCGGCTTGCGCGACCACCACGACGAATTTTTCGTCGCCGCGCAGGCGGCGGTCGACGCCGGCCAGGCCCTGTGGCGCATCTCGGTGCCGCAGACCGCCGCACCGCTGAATTTGCCTGGCGAGTCGCTGATCGAATGGGGTGGCGCGCAACGCTGGCTGGCCTGCGACGGCGGGCGCAGCGACGCGGTGCGCGCGGCAGCCACCGCAGCCGGCGGCCACGCCACGCTGTTCCGCGCCAACGACAAATCCGTCGGCGTGTTCACGCCCCTGGCCGAGCCACTGGCTCAAGTGCACCGCGAGATGAAGCGCTCCTTCGACCCAGACGGCATCTTCAATCCCGGCCGCATGTATCCGGCGCTGTGACCATGGACGCCCTGACCGGCCTGGCCTGGCTGCTGCTGTTTCAATCGCTAGGCGAGTTGATTGCACGCGGCACGCACGTCGGCCTGCCCGGCCCGGTGATCGGTATGTTGGGGCTGCTGGTGGCGCTGCGTTGGGAGCGCGTTCGCACGCCGGTTGCGGCGGCCGCGCAGATCTTGCTCGACCATTTGTCGCTGCTGTTCGTGCCGGTGGGCGTGGGCGTGATGACTCACCTGGGCCTGGTCTCGGAGTACGGCGTGCGGCTGCTGCTGGCGGTGGTGGTGTCGACCTGGATCGGCCTGGCGGTGACGGCCCTGGTGTTGCGCGCCATGCTGCCGCGCAGCGCGAACTGAGCAGCGATGCAGAACTTCGTCGAACTCTGGGTCTACCTGTCGGCCACGCCGCTGTTCGGGCTGACCGCGACGCTGGTCACCTACGTGCTCGCGCGCGCCGTGTACCAGCGCGCCGGCCACGCGCCGTGGGCGAACCCGGTGTTGTGGACGGTGCTGCTGCTGGCGCTGTTGCTGACCCTCAGCGGCACGCCGTACCCGACCTATTTTTCCGGCGCGCAGTTCATTCACTTCCTGCTCGGGCCGGCCGTGGTGGCGCTGGCCTGGCCGCTGTGGCAGCGCCGCACCGAACTGCGCCAGCGCGCTGCGGCGGTGGGCGTCGCCGCGCTGGCCGGCGGTGCCGCAGCGGCGGGCAGCGCGGTCGGCATCGGCTGGGCGCTGGGCCTGCCCACCGAGTTGCTGCGTTCGCTGGCGCCGAAGTCGGTGACGGCGCCGGTGGCGATGGGCATTGCCGAACAGATCGGCGGCATCCCGGCGCTGGCGGCGGTGTTCGCGGTGCTCACCGGCCTGATCGGCGCGGTCAGTGCCAAGTACCTGTTCGATGCGCTGCGGGTCGATGCGTCCGAGGTGCGCGGCTTCGCCATCGGCAGCATCGCGCACGGCATCGGCGCGGCGCGGGCGATGCAAGTGCACCCCGACGCCGGCGCGTATGCGGGCCTGGCGTTGAGCCTGCAGGTGGTGCTGGCGTCGCTGCTGATGCCGCTGGTGTTCAAGTTGTTTTGATTCACATCGCAAAGACGTTCTCCATGCAAACCCACCTGGCTCCCGAGTTCAAAGGCACGCGCGACGGCGAGGCGGCCGAGGCAATCTTGCGCAGCTGCGTTCACTGCGGCTTCTGCAACGCCACCTGCCCGACCTACCAGTTGCTGGGCGACGAGCTCGACGGCCCGCGTGGCCGCATCTACCTGATGAAGCAGGTGCTCGAAGGCGCCGCCGTCACGCGCAAGACGCAGCAGCACCTGGACCGCTGCCTGACCTGCCGCAACTGCGAAACCACCTGCCCGTCGGGCGTGCAATACGGCGCGCTGGTCGACATCGGCCGGCGCATCGTCGAGCAAAAGGTCGAGCGCCCGGCGGCTGAAAAATCGCTGCGGTGGTTGCTGAAGGAAGGCCTGCCGTCGCCACTGTTCGCGCCCGCGATCAAGCTGGGTCAACTGCTGCGTCCGCTGCTGCCGGCGGCGCTGAAAAATAAGGTTCCGGCCGCGGCGGGCGCGCGGGCGCACCGCTGGCCCATGCGCGAGCATCCGCGCAAGGTGCTGCTGCTGATGGGCTGCGTGCAGCCGGCCCTGCTGCCCAACATCAACAGCGCCACCGCCCGCGTGCTCGACGCGGCCGGCATTCAAACCCTGGTGGCCGACGACGCCGGCTGCTGTGGCGCGCTTCGCAGCCACCTGAGCGACCACGAAGGCGGCCTGGCCGACATGCGCCGCAACATCGACGCCTGGTGGCCGACCATCGCTGCCGACAAGGTCGAGGCCATCGTGATGAACGCGTCGGGCTGCGGTGTAATGGTGAAGGGCTACGGTCACGCGCTGGCACACGATCCGCTGTATGCCGACAAGGCCGCGCGCGTCAGCGAACTGACGCGCGACCTGAGCGAACTGCTGCCCGAGCTGGTGCCGGCGTTGAAAGGCAAAGTGCGCCTGCGCTCGACCACCCGCCTCGCGTTTCATCCACCCTGCACGCTGCAGCACGGCCAGCAACTGCGCGGCGGCGTTGAGACCCACCTGAACGCGCTGGGCTTCGACGTGCAGCTGGCGGCCAGCGAAAGCCATTTGTGCTGCGGCTCGGCGGGCACGTATTCGGTGCTGCAACCCGAGCTGGCCTACGCACTGCGCGACCGCAAGCTGGCGAATCTGGCCCTGGTGCAAGCCCAGTGCATCGTGTCGGCCAACGTCGGCTGCATCCAGCATCTGCAGACCGGCACCGCCACACCGGTGAAGCACTGGGTCGAGGTGCTGGACGAGGCGTTGCAGGCCTGAGCAAACGACGCAGCGAAGGACCTGCGAAGCTGTCCAGCGCAGTCGGCTCGCGAAGGCCAAGGAAGAAGCTTCGATCAACCACGGATGTGCAGGCCTGAGATTCGGGCGATTCGCGGTGCTGGTAATATCTGCTCAGAGAAAAGTATTACCGCAGAGCCGATATGAATGTCATCACGTTGAAGCTGCCCGACGACCTGAATGCTGCCTTGCAAGAGGTGAGCCGCAAGCGCGGGCTGTCCAAGTCGGCCGTGGTGCGCGAAGCGTTGGAGCAATCGTTGTTGGCGCAAGGCGTGGTGGCCGGGGCCGCCGAACGTTGGGTCGCGCAGTGGCAAGGGCGCTTGAAGCTACCTGAAGCGAGCGACGTCGAGCGCACCGACCCGAGGCTGGCGCACCTGTTGTCCAAGCATGTTCGGTAATTAGCGGTGAGGTTGCTGATCGACATCAACGTGCTGCTGGACGTGGCGCTTCAACGCCCCGGTGCTCCGGCGGCGTCGCGTCTGTTGGGCATGTGCGGCAGGCAGCACGAAGGCTGGCTGGCATGGCATTCGGTGGCCACGTTGGCTTACCTGATCGAGCGCGGGCAGTCTTCCGTCTCAAGCCGCGATTTCATTCGAAGCCTGCTGGTCTGGGCCGACGTGGCAAAGACCGGCCGGTCCGATGCACTCGCAGCGCTCGAACTTCCCATGCGCGACTTCGAAGACGCGCTTCAAGTCGCTGCCGCCATGGCTTGTGGTGCGCAATTCATCATCACCCGCAACGAGCGCGACTTCAAGACCTCACCCGTGCCCGCGTTGAACCCCGATGCGTTCTTGCGCCAGTACTCGGGGCCGCCGCGGTCGGTGAGTTCCTGAGGCGGCGTTGGCTGCTGTGGTCGCGGGCTGCGGTGGTGGAGGTTGGCGGCGAGAAGCCTCTTTGACGGAGCGCCGACGGCGAGGCGCTCACCCCGCGTGCCCCTCGGCCGCCAGCGGCGCGGGCCGCGCGGGCTGCTGGTGGAGCGCCCACACCACGCCGGCCACCAGCAAGGCCACGCCGGCCAGCGTCTCCCAGGCCGGCCAGGTGCGGCGCAGCAGGAAGGCGTAGCTCAGCGCGGCCAGCGTTTCGAACACGATCAACTGGCCCGACAGCGTGGTGGGCAGGCGCTGGCTGGCCTCGTTCCAGCACAGCGTGCCCAGCCACGACGCGAGCAGGCCGATGGCGAACATCAGGCCCGCGAACTGCGCGGCGCGTGGGCCGAAGGGCATCTCGAACGCGCTGCCGCTGAGCGCGCTGTAGAGCCAGAACGCCGCATAGCCGGCCGCTGCCAGCGGCAGCGTCGCAATGCCCTGCGCCGTGGCCCAGGTGCTGGGGCTGCGGTCGGCGTGCGTGCGCAGCCATTGCGCATTGCGGATCGGGTACCAGGTCCAGCAGGCAACCGCGCCGACGGCCAGCAAGGCACCGACGGCATAGCGGCTGGCGTCGGCCGTGGTGTCCGCGCGCAGGTGGTCGATCTCGACTTGGTTGACCAGGCCGATGCCGGCGCCGATCAGCAGCAACGAGGGCAGCAGCCGCGCCCACGGCAAGCGCGCGTCGCCGGGTGCCGTGCCACCGCGCAGGTTCGTGGTGATGGCAATCACCACCGGCAGCGTGCCGATCACCATCGTCGGCAGCGGCGCGCCGGCGCGCTGGATGGCGCTGGACAGGAACAGGTAGTAGACGATGTTGCCGACCAGTGCGAGCTTCAGCGCCTCGACCCAGTCCGCCCGCGTCAGCGCGCGCAGCCGCGTGCGGTCGAGCCAGGCCAGCGGCAGTGCGATCAGCCCGAATGCGAGGTAGCGGCCGAAGGTGTGCAGCGCGGCCGGGTACTCGGGCAGCAGCAACGGGCCGACGAAAACGAGGCCCCACATCAAGCCGGCAGCCAGCGCGAACAAGACTCCGGTGAGCAAGGGCGACGGTCTCATGCTGGGCGCCAGTGTGCCGCATCGGCCCGGCCCGCCAAGCTGCATCGACCCTGGCCCCTCCGGCCGCCACAAGCCCCCCCCAATGCGCCGCTTGACGTTGCACCCAGGGTCGCTACTCTCAAGCGCCATGCGACGTATTTTTCGGCCCCATCCCGTCTACGGGTACGGCTTTGTTCCGAACCTGAAGGCGCGTGTGTCGGGTGACGATGGCGGTTATTTGGTGCGCACCAATGCGCGTGGCTTTCGCAGCGATTTCGAATTCGAACTGCGCAAACCCGCGGCGACGTTTCGCATCCTGCTGTTCGGGGACTCGTTCAGCGCCGCCGACGGCGTGCGCAACGAAGACCGCTACTCGGATCTGCTGGGCTCGCTGTTGCCGGGTGTCGAGACGCTGAACTTCGCGATGCCGGGCACCGGCACCGACCAGCAGTACCTGATCTTCCGCGAGGAGACCGCCGGGTTCGAGTACGACCTGGTCGTGGTGGCGGTGCTGGTCGAGAACATCCGCCGCATCGTTGCGCGTTACCGGCCTTTTCATGACGAAGACGGCGAGCGCGGGTACTTCGCCAAGCCGTATTTCAGCCTCGGCGCCGACGGCACCCTCGATCTGCGTGGCACACCAGTGCCGCCCGAGCCGCTGTCGTTCGAACAACTGCCCGAGGCCGAGCGCGCGCACATCGATGCGGGCGGGCGTTTTGCGGGTTTGCGCAAGCTCGCCAACGCGCTCGGCGCACGCGACATCATCCAGAGAGTGACGCGCTACCAGCCGGTGCCCGAGTACGACGATGCCGCAGATCCGGCCTGGCGCCTGATGAGGGCGATCCTCGCGCGCTTCATCGCCGAGAGCCGCTCGCCGGTGCTGCTGTTGCCGCTGCCGCTTCACCAGCACATCGAGAAGACCGCGCCGGCCGACGGCTACCAGGCGCGCTTCGCCGAGCTGCATGATCCGCTGCGCGTGATCGTCCACGATCCGCTGGCACACCTGCAGGCACGCGATCCGGCCGAGCGACGTGCCCTGCGCCACGCACACGACATTCACCTCACGCCGGCCGGCCACCGGGTCATCGCAGAGTCGCTGGCGGCCGGGGTGAGGCCGCTTCTGAAGTTGCCCGTCGCCGGCAGCGGGGGCGCCACTTGAAACCGGTCACCGTGCTCGGGGTATCGGCGTTCTATCACGACGCCGCTGCGGCCCTGGTGTGCGACGGCGAGATCGTCGCCGCAGCCCAGGAGGAACGCTTCTCGCGCAAGAAGCACGACCCGCGCTTCCCGCAGCACGCCATCAACTACTGCCTCGAAGAGGCGTTCATCGATCCGTCCGAACTGTCGGCCGTGGTTTTCTACGAGAACCCGCTGCTCACGTTCGACCGTATCGTCAAGTGCCTGCTGGCCACGGCACCCGAGGGTCGCGAGCAATGGGCAAAGGGCGCGCCCTTGCAGCTGAGCGTGAAGATGCGCTTTGCCGAGGCGGCGCGTCGCGTATTGGGACCGGACGTGCCGGTGCTGTATTCGGCGCACCACGTGTCGCACGCCGCATCCGCCTTCTACCCGTCGCCGTTCGACCGCGCGGCGGTGCTGGTCATGGACGGCGTCGGCGAGTGGGCGACGACGAGCCTGGGCGTCGGCGACGCTGCCGGCCTGCGCCTTGAGCAGGAGATCCGCTACCCACATTCACTCGGTCTGCTGTACAGCGCGTTCACCGCCTATTGCGGCTTCAAGGTGAATTCGGGCGAGTACAAGCTGATGGGCCTGGCGCCCTACGGCCGCCCGCGCTTTGCCGATCTGATCCGGCGCGAACTCATCGACCTGCGCCCCGACGGCTCGTACCGGCTGAACCTGGACTACTTCGACCACCTGTCCGGAATGACGACGACCAGCGAGAAGTTCCACCAACTTTTCGGTGCGCCGCCGCGTGCGCCCGAGAGCCGGCTGAACCGCCGCGAGATGGATCTCGCCGCCTCGATCCAGCAGGTGCTCGAAGAAGCCGTCGTGTCGCTGGCCCGGCAAGCCACCCGACAGGCGGGCTCGCGCAACCTGGTGCTGGCCGGCGGCGTGGCGCTCAACTGCGTGTCCAACGGCGTGCTGCTGCGTTCGGGCGTGGTCGACGACCTGTGGATCCAGCCCGCCGCCGGCGACGCCGGCGGCGCACTGGGTGCAGCGCTGGCCGCCAGCCACATGCACTTCGACGTGCCGCGCAAGCCGGCCGGTCGTCGCGACGGCATGCATGGCGCCTACCTGGGCCCGGCCTACGGGCCTGATGAGGTGCGTGCGTTCCTCGACCGCAAGCAGATTCCGTACACCGTCGAGGCCGACGCCGATCGTCGCGCGCGCACCGTGGCCGAAGCGCTGCACGCGAACCAGGTCGTCGGCCTGTTGTCCGGCCGCATGGAATTCGGGCCCCGCTCGCTGGGCGGCAGATCGATTCTTGGCAACCCCACCGACGCCGCGTGCCAGTCGCGCATGAACTTGCAAATCAAGTACCGCGAGTCGTTTCGGCCGTTCGCGCCGTCGGTGTTGGCCGAGGACGCCAGCAGCTACTTCGATCTCGACCGCGAGAGCCCTTACATGCTGCTGGTCGCACCGGTGCGCCGGGAGAGGCAGCGCCCGATGGACTGGGCCGCCTTCGACAGCGGCGACGACGATCTGCTGGCACTGGTGAACCAGCCGCGCAGCAACATCCCCGCCGTCACCCACGTCGACCACAGCGCACGCGTGCAGACGGTGCACGCACAGGATCACCCCGAGTTCCACCGCATCCTCGCTGCGTTCAAGGCGCTGACCGGCTGCGCGGTCGTCGTCAACACCTCGTTCAACGTGCGCGGCGAACCCATCGTGTGCAGCCCCGAGGACGCCTGGCGCTGCTTCATGCGCACGGAGATGGACATGCTTGTGCTGGGCGACTGCATCCTGCGCAAGCTAGAGCAGCCCCGGCTCGAAGAAAGTACCGACTGGCGGAGCGAATATGAGCTTGACTAGAGACGAAGCCGAGCGTGCGAGCGCGGCCTTCTTCGACGCCGAACTGGCGCCGTTGGGCCGGGCGTTGCAAGCTGCCGGCGCGCAGCTCGCCGATGTGGCGCCACGCCGCGCCGCCGACAGCCACTACACGCCGGCGCCCGCGTTCGGCAAGGCGGACTTTGCGCTGCCCGCGGTCGGCGATGCCGAGGCCCTGCGCTCAGCGCTGCTCGCCCAATGGGCGGACACACCCGATCTGCAACCGCTGGCCGGCAAGCTGGCGCAGCTGTTCGAGCAGATCGGCGTCGAGATCGAGCAGTCGAGCGAGCTGTCGCCCTTCGTCTACGTGATGTTCTGAGCGCCTGCCGGGCTTGGGGGTCGAAGCATCACGGCAAACTGACGCACTCCAAAGACAGACGCCCTGCCGATCTTGTGGATCGGCAGGGCGCCGCCCATCAGGGCGTGCTGGCGTGGGGTCGGTTACCTGACCTTGCCTTCCTTCCAGGCGCCCAGCAACTTGTCGTAGTTGATGGTCTCGCCCTTCGGCTTCTCATTCGCCAGCTTCTTCCAAGGCGCACCCTTGTCGCTCAGGTACTTGTTCGGGTCGCCTTTCGGGTTCAGCTTCGGCGGGCAGTTGGCCATGCCGGCGCGTTCCAGGCGGCCCATCACGTCGTCCATCTCGTTGGCCAGGTTGTCCATCGCCTGCTGCGGGGTCTTCTCGCCCGTCACCGCCACCGCCACGTTCTTCCACCACAACTGCGCCAGCTTGGGGTAGTCGGGCACGTTGGTGCCGGTCGGCGTCCACGCCACGCGGGCCGGGCTGCGGTAGAACTCGACCAGACCTCCGAGCTTCGGCGCCATGTCGGTCATCGCCTGCGACTGGATGTCGGACTCACGAATCGGCGTCAGGCCGACGATGGTTTTCTTCAGGCTGATGGTCTTCGAGGTGACGAACTGCGCGTACAGCCAGGCGGCGGCCACCTTGTTGGGGTCGTGGTCCTTGAAGAAGGTCCACGAGCCCACGTCCTGGTAGCCGTTTTGCATGCCCTGCTTCCAGTACGGGCCGTTGGGGCCGGGGGCCATTCTCCACTTGGGTGTGCCGTCGGCATTCACCACCGGCAGGCCGGGCTTGATCATGTCGGCGGTGAACGCGGTGTACCAGAAGATCTGCTGCGCGATCTGGCCTTGGGCGGGCACCGGGCCGGCCTCACCGAAAGTCATGCCGATGGCCTCTTTGGGGGAGTACTTCTTCATCCAGTCGACGTACTTGGTCAGTGCGTAAACCGCCGCTGGCGAGTTGGTGGCGCCACCGCGTGAAACCGACGCGCCCAGCGGCGTGCAGCCGTCGGCCGAGGCGCGGATGCCCCACTCGTCGACCGGCTTGCCGTTGGGGATGCCGATGTCGGCAGCGCCGGCCATCGACAGCCAGGCGTCGGTGAAACGCCAGCCGAGTGAGGGATCCTTCTTGCCGTAGTCCATGTGACCGTAGATCGGCTTGCCGTCGATGGTCTTGACGTCGTTGGTGAAGAACTCGGCGATGTCCTCATACGCGCTCCAGTTCAGCGGCACGCCCAGGTCGTAGCCGAACTTGGCCTTGAACTTGTCTTTCAGATCAGGCCGGGCAAACAGGTCGGCGCGGAACCAGTACAGGTTGGCAAACTGCTGGTCGGGCAGTTGGTAAAGCTTTTTGTCCGGGCCGGTGGTGAAGCTGGTGCCGATGAAATCCTTCAGGTCCAGCCCGGGGTTGGTCCACTCTTTGCCTTTGCCGGCCATGTAATCGGTGAGGTTCATCACCTTGCCGTAACGGTAGTGGGTGCCGATCAGGTCAGAGTCGGTGATCCAGCCGTCGTAGATGCTCTTGCCCGATTGCATCGAGGTCTGCAGCTTCTCGACCACATCGCCCTCCTGGATGATGTCGTGCTTGACCTTGATGCCGGTAATTTCCTCGAAAGCCTTGGTCAGGGTCTTGGATTCATAGACATGGGTGTCGATGGTTTCCGACACCACGTTGATATCGTTCACGCCCGCGGCCTTGAGCTTGGCG
>JANNBZ010000026.1:0-3260 GCA_031386065.1 Burkholderiales bacterium | reverse complement strand
CTACGGCCGCTGCGAGCTGTTTCCGCACTCCGATGTGGACGTGCTGGTGCTGCTGCCGGGCGACGTGCTGGCTGGCGACAACAGCCGCAAGACATCGGTCGAAGCCTTCATCACCGCCTGCTGGGACATCGGCCTGGAAATAGGCTCCAGCGTGCGCACGCTGAATGAGTGCGCAATCGAAAGCCAGCGCGACGTGACCGTGCAAACCTCGCTGCTCGAATCGCGTTACCTGTGCGGCGACCGCCGCATGTTCAACGCCTTCCGGCGCGCCAACACGCAGGCGATGGACGCCAAGGCGTTCCTGCGCGCCAAGACGCTGGAGATGCACCAGCGGCACCGCAAGTTCGAGGACACGCCCTACTCGCTGGAGCCCAACTGCAAGGAAAGCCCCGGCGGGCTGCGCGATCTGCAACTGGTGATCTGGGTGGCACGCGCTGCGGGCCTGGGCAAGAACTGGAACGAGCTGGCGGCCAAGGGGCTGATCACGCCGTTCGAGGTCAAGCAGTTGCAGCGCAACGAAGGCCGCTTGAAGTTGATCCGCGCGCGGCTGCACATGGTGGCGGGCCGGCGCGAAGACCGGCTGGTGTTCGACCTGCAAACCGCTGTGGCCGAGAGCTTCGGCTACCAGCCCACGCACGGCCAGCGTGCGTCCGAGGTGCTGATGCGCCGCTACTACTGGGCGGCCAAGGCGGTGGTGCAGCTGAACCAGATTTTGATGCTGAACATCGAGGAGCGCGTCAACGGCTCGCAGGACGCGCCGATGCGGCCGATCAACGACAAGTTCCTTGACCGGGGCGGCATGCTGGAAGTGGTCAGCGACGACCTCTACGAACGCGACCCGCACGCGATTCTGGAAACCTTCCTTACTTACCAGCAAACGCTGGGGCCGAAGGGCCTGTCGGCGCGCACGCTGCGCGCGCTGTACATCGCGCGCGAAATCATGAACGGCGACTTCCGGCGCGACCCGGTCAACCGCGCCACCTTCATGAAAATTCTGATGGAGCCCGAAGGCCAGACGCACGCGCTGCGCCTGATGAACCAGACCAGCGTGCTCGGCCGCTACCTGTGGGTGTTCCGCCGCATCGTCGGGCAGATGCAGCACGACCTGTTTCACGTCTACACCGTCGACCAGCACATCATCATGGTGCTGCGCAACGTGCGGCGCTTCTTCATTCCGGAACATGCCCACGAGTACCCGTTCTGCTCGCAGCTCGCCCTGCAATGGGACAAGCCTTACGTGCTGTACATCGCCGCGCTGTTCCACGACGTGGCCAAGGGCCGTGGCGGCGACCACTCCGACCTGGGGGCGGTGGAGGTGCGGCGCTTCTGCCGCGACCACGGCATAGACCGCGACGATTCGGCGTTGATCGAATTCCTGGTCAAGGCCCACCTGACGATGTCGCGCATCGCGCAAAAGGAAGACCTCTCCGACCCCGACGTGATCGAGGCCTTCGCCGCGCTGGTGGGCAGCGAGCGCCGCCTGACCGCGCTGTACCTGCTGACCGTGGCCGACATTCGCGGCACCAGCCCGAAGGTGTGGAACGCGTGGAAGGGCAAGCTGCTGGAAGACCTGTACCGGCTGACGCTGCGCGCGCTCGGTGGGGCACGGCCGAACATGGACGCCGAGATCGAAGCGCGCAAGCTTGATGCGCGCCACGCGCTGAACCTGTATTCGCTGCCACAAGGCACCGAAGAGGCGTTGTGGAAAACGCTTGAGATCAGCTACTTCGCGCGCCACGACGCCGGCGACATCGCCTGGCATGCACGCTCGCTGCACGACCACGTTGCCACGCTGGTGCCGGTGGTGCGCGCGCGTCCGTCCCCGCTGGGTGAAGGCTTGCAGGTGCTGGTGTATTCGCCCGACCGGCCCGACCTGTTCGCGCGCATCTGCGGCTATTTCGACGGCGCCGGCTTCAACATCCTTGACGCCAAGGTGCACACCACGCGCGCCGGTTTTGCGCTCGACACCTTCCAGGTCATCAGCCCGCAGATGGACGAGCCCGAAGGCGGCCACTACCGTGACCTGATCTCGTACGTGGAAACGCAACTGAGCAAGGCGCTGGCGGCGTCGGGCGCCTTGCCCGAGCCGAGCCGGGGCCGCATCTCGCGCCGCGTGAAGTCGTTCCCGATCACGCCGCGCGTCACCCTGCGGCCCGACGAGCGGGGCCAGCGCTGGTTGCTGGGTGTCTCAAGCAGCGACCGCTCCGGCCTGCTCTACGCCATCGCCCGCGTGCTGGCACGCCACCGCATCAACCTGCAACTGGCCAAGATCACCACGCTGGGCGAGCGCGTGGAAGACACCTTCCTCGTCGACGGCGCGGTGCTGCAACAGAACCGCGCGCAGATCGAGATCGAGAGCGAGCTGCTCGACGCGATCACGGCCTGAACTGATGCCCGTCCTGACAATCACCGCCGCCGACGCGTTGAACCGTCTGGCCGAATTCGACACCGTCATCGACGCCCGCACGCAAGCCGAGTTCGCGCTCGACCGGCTGCCCGGCGCCGTCAACTGGCCCAGCCTGACGGACGACGAGCGGGCCCTGGTGGGCACCGACTACAAGCAGCTCTCGCCCTTCACCGCCAAGAAGCGCGGCGCGGCCCTGGTGGCGCGCAACATCGCCGGCCACATCGAGCGCGAACTGGCCGACACGCCGAAGGACTGGAAGCCGCTGGTCTATTGCTGGCGCGGCGGCAAGCGCAGCGGATCGCTGGCCCTGGTGCTGGACCAGATCGGCTTCAGGGTGCACCTGCTCGAAGGCGGTTATGCCGAGTTCCGGCGCGCCGTGGTGACCGCGCTTGACGAACTGCCGCAGCGCTTCATCTACCGCGTGATCTGCGGCAAGACGGGCTCGGGCAAGAGCCGCCTGCTGACCGAACTGGCAGCGCAAGGTGCGCAGGTGCTGGACCTGGAAGCGCTGGCCAACCACCGAGGCTCGGTGCTCGGCCTGGTGCCCGGCAGCCCGCAGCCGAGCCAGAAGCAGTTCGACACGCGGGTGTGGAATGCGTTGCGGCAGTTCGACGCGTCGCGCACGGTGTGGATCGAAAGCGAAAGCAAGAAAGTCGGTGAACTGCGCGTGCCGCAGCCGCTGATCGAGCGCATGCGCGCTTCGCCCTGCGTACGGCTCGAATTGCCGGTGCAAGCCCGCGTCGACCTGCTGATGCAGGACTACGACTTTTTCGTGAAGGACGTGCCCGCGTTCTGCGAACGGCTCGATGCGCTGCGCGCACTGCGCGGCAACGACGTGGTCAACGGTTGGCAA
>JANNBZ010000012.1:0-5540 GCA_031386065.1 Burkholderiales bacterium | reverse complement strand
CTGTCAAACCCCGCTCGCTGCAGCCCGCCCGCAATTGACCCCAAGCGTAGACTGCCTGCGGGGCCAATCCGACCCCGCCGGCCACAGCAAGGAGCACTCATGAACACGATGGAAGTTGCCAACCGCCTTGTCGAACTCTGCCGTCAAGGCAAGAACGCCGAGGCCGTGAAAACGCTGTTCTCTGACGACGCCGTCAGCGTCGAAGCATTCGCACCGCCCGGCGGAAACCAGGAGGTGAAAGGCATGCCGGGCATCCTGGGCAAGGGTGAGTGGTGGGTCGCCAACCATGAGATCCACGCTGCCTCGATCACCGGCCCTTGGCCTCACGGAAACCGGTTTGTTGTGGGCTTTCAGTACGACGTGACGAACAAGCCGTCGGGGCAGCGAATGAAGATGGACGAAGTGGGCCTGTTCACGATCGAGAACGGGAAAATCGTGCGGGAGGAATTCTTCTACTCTGGCATGTAGGCGGCGCTGGTTTTGACGCGGGCACCGCGAATGCAGTCGCGCTGCTCGCTCAAGCCGGGCCTCCACCACAGGATGCCTGGCCCCAATCGGCGGATGCTCGACACCGAGCGCTCCACGCTCATGCCAATGCGCTCAGCGTGACGCAGTCCCTTGCCCAGCGCTTTGTTCGTCGCCATCATCCGAGCGCCGACGGCGTCCCCGCTTCGCGAGCCCGCGTTGCTCGGCAAAAAATCAAACAAACCGAAGGTTGGGGACTCTATGAAAAAGCCGTTGCTGATGGCAGCCGTGTCGCTGTTGACGACATATCAACTGGCCTGCGCACCGGCGCTCGCGGCGGGCCCCATCGTGGTGGGCCGATCGCTGGCATTGAGCGGACCGCTTCAGAGTTACGGCGAGGCCAAGCGCGACGGCGGTGACGCGTACATCGCCAGGGTGAATGCAGCGGGCGGTGTGAACGGCGCGACGCTTGAACTGGTGACGCTGGACGACGCCTACGCGCCGGCCCGCACGGTCGAGAACCTGAAGAAGATCGCGGCGGAGCAAAAGCCTGCCGCCTTTCTGGGCCTGTTCGGCGTGCCCACCATCGCGGCCGCGTTGCCGGTGTTGCTGGAGCTGAAGATTCCTGCGGTCGGCCTCACGTCGGGCACCGACGCGCTGCGCAAACCGCTGAACCGCTACGCCTTCCCGGTGCGGGCCAGTTATGCCGACGAAGCGCGCAAGCTGGTCGGTCACGTGAAGATCATGAGCGTCACCAAGCTGAGCGTGATCTATTCGGACAACCCGTTCGGCCAGAGCGTGAAAGACGCGCTGCTGGCGGCCCTGAAAGACGCCGGGCTCACCGCGAATGCGATCAAGGTCGACCCCGCCGCGAAGGACGCCGAGGCCGCCGCCCGCCTGGCGGTGGCGAACGAGCCGCAGGCGATTTTTCTGACCATGCTGTCGCAGGCCGCCGTGCCGGTGCTCACCGAACTGACCAAGACCTCTTTCCACGGCGCGCTGTACACGTTCTCGCCGGTCGACACGTCGACCGTCACCAAGCAGTTGGGTACCAAGGCGCACGGCCTCGCCATCAGCCAGGTGGTGCCGATCCCGAGCGGCATGCGCGTCAGGGTGGTGGCCGAATACCTGGAGGCCTTGAAGGCGCTGGGTCGCGGCACGCCGAGCTTCTATGGGCTGGAAGCCTTCATCGAGGCCAAGGTGCTGGTCGAAGGCCTGAAGCGCGCCGGGCCCGCGCCCACACCCGCCTCACTTGTGAAGGCCCTGGAAACCATGCACGACTTCGACCTCGGCGGCTACTACGTCAGCTACAAACCCGAGGCGCACACCGGCAGCTTGTTTGTCGAGGTTGACGTGATCAACTCGGCGGGCGTCGTCACCCGTTGAGGTGACTGCCGGTCACCCGTTGATGTGACTGCCGACCACCACCTCGTCGGCCCAGACCCTGAAGCCTTCGAGCGTGTTCGGACCGAAGGTGCTGGACAGAGCCACGTCGCAAGCGTCGCGGCCGCGCGCGATCAGCACACGGCCAATGCGCGGCGTGTTGTTGCGCGCGTCGAAGGTGTACCAGCGGTCGCCAAGGTAGGCCTCGAACCAGCCGGCGAAATCCATGGTGCCGTACGGTGGTTCGGTGCCTACGTCGCCCAGGTAGCCGGTGCAGTAGCGGGCCGGGATGTTCATGCAGCGGCACAACGCAATGGCCAGGTGCGCATAGTCGCGGCACACGCCCTGCCCTTCGTTGTAGGCCTCCCACGCGGTGCGGGTGCGCCGCGCATGCTGGTAGCCGAATTCGATGTGCCGGTGCACGAAGTCGCAAATGGCCTGCACGCGCGCCCAGCCGGTGGGGCCGGCGCCGAAGCGCTGCCACGCGATTTCTGACAACTGGTCGGTCTCGCAGTAGCGGCTGCCCAGCAGGTAGACCAGGGTCGATTCAGGCAGGTGTTCCACCGGCGTCTGCGGGGCCCACGGCGCCACCACATCGGGCGCGCCGCTGTCGTTCACCAGCGCGTCGGTGCTGAGTGTGAAGCGGCCCGCCGGCGCGACCAGGCGGCTGCACCAGTTGCCGAACAGGTCGCGGTAGGCCGTGGCCGGGACTGACGGGTTCGTCACCAGGTGATCGGGCCGCACCAGATCGGACGCACGCGAGTAGTGAATGCTCAGCGCCAGGATCATCGGCGTCGGCTGCGGGCACTGGTAGGTCATCTCGAAACCAACGCGTATCAGCATGCTTGCCCCTCAGGTGTATTCCGGCGCACGCAAGTGACGTGCCGCCGCAGGCCAGTATGGCCGCGCGATGCGCCGTGCCGCGCCGCCGTCAGCGAACCCCGTCCCACAGCAGCTTCACGCCAGTGAGAAACATGCCGCTGTAGGCGAGGCGGTAAAACCAGTCGGGCCGGATGTGCCGCACCATCCGCACGCCCAGCCATACGCCCAGCGGCGCCAGCGGCACCAGCACCAGGGCGGTGGCCATGTTGCGCCAGTCGATCAGCCCCAGCCACGCATACGGCAACCACTTCGACAGGTTCACCGCCGCGAAGAACGTGGCCATGGTGGCGGTGAAGGTGATGGGCGACAAGCGCAGCGGCAGCACGAAGGCCATGATGGGCGGGCCGCCCGCGTGCGCCACGAAGCTGGTGAAGCCCGACGCGGTGCCCAGCGCAAAGCCCAGCCAGCGCGGCGGCGGTGCGGCGTCGACCCGCGGCGGAAACAGCAGCCGCTGCGCAAGAAACAGCAGCGTCAGCGCACCGACGATGGCGGCCACGCCCTTGGCACTGAGCAGGCTGAACGACAGCGTGCCCACCAGCGTGCCCAGCAGGCCCGCCGGCAGCAGCAGCCGGATCAGTGCGCGGTCACGCAGCCGGTACAGCGCCTTCAGGCCCACGCCGTCCATCACCAGCAGCAGCGGCAGCATGATGGCGGCGGCCTGCGGCACCGGAATGGCCAGCGCCATCAGCGGTGTGGCCAGCGAGCCGAAGCCCGACGCGAAGCCGCTCTTCGACAAGCCCATCAGCAGCACGGCCGGAATGGCCACCGCGTAGAACCACGGGTCGCTGATGAGCGGAAGGCTCACGCGCGCCGGGCACCGCGCGCAGCGTTCGGCGTGGCGGCGCCGGGATCAAACAAGCTGGCAGGCCTGTTCGAACGACAGCCTCGGGTTGCGCGGGAACACGCCGCTGGGGTCGCCGTGGCCGAGGTTGCAGATGAAGTTGGTCTTGACGCTGGTGCCGGCCCAGAAGGCGGCGTCGATGGTGGCCGAATCGAAGCCGCTCATCGGGCCGCAGTCCAGCCCCAGCGCGCGCGCGGCGATGATGAAATAGGCGCCCTGCAGGCTGGAGTTGCGGAAGGCGGTGGCCTCGATGAAGGGCGGCTTGCCCACGAACCACGACTTCGCGTCGGCATTCGGGAACAGCATTGGCAGCTTCTCGTAGAACGCCATGTCCATGCCGATGACGGCAGTGACCGGCGCCTGCCGCGTTTTCTCAACGTTGCCAGGCGACATGCCCGCCAGCAGCTTGGCCTTGGCCTCGGGCGTGGTCACGAAGGCGATGCGCGCCGGGCTGCAGTTGGCCGAAGTCGGTGCCCATTTCATCATCTCGTAGAGCTGTCGAAGCTGCGCCTCGGGCACTGCCTCGGCCGTGAAGGCGTTGTGGGTGCGGGCGTGGTCGAACAGCTGTTCGGTGGTGATGTTCATGGTGTGTGCCGAGGGGATGCGAAGGAGGCGAGAATTCTGCATGTTCGCCCCCTCCCAGCACGACGTGCGGTCATTCTTTTGCACCGCCTACCGCAAACACCGCGACGGCACCCCGCTGACGCCGCTTGAAGCACTGGCCGCCGACTGGATTGCCGACCACCCGGAGCACCACGCCGACCTGGCCGACGAAGCCGCCGCGTTGGCCGCCAGCTTCGATGTGGAAGGCGGCCGGCCCAACCCCTTCCTTCACTTGTCGATGCACCTGTCGATCAGCGAGCAGATCGGCATCGACCAGCCGCGCGGCATCAAGCAGGCCTTCGAGCTGCTGCGCGCCAAACGCGGTTCGGCACACGAGGCGCAGCACGAGGTGATGGAATGCCTGGGCGAGATGATGTGGACCTCGCAGCGCAGCGGCCTGCCCCCCGACGGCGAGCGCTACATCGACTGCGTGCGAAGGCGCGCTACCCGTTGAGCTGGGTCGGCGCGTTCAGCCCGACTCAGAAGCCCAGTTCCGCCAGCAGCTCGTCGACCTCGCTCTGGCTTTGCACGCTGTCGGCGGACGCGTCCGCGCCCACCACCGGGCCGTTGAACGTCAGCGCGTCCATCCGCGTGGCGGGCGCGGTGGGTGCGGCTTGCACCAGCAGCTTGACGAGGCTGTCTTCCACGTCGGCCGCCAGCACGATCACCTTGGCCATCACCTGGCCGGTGAGGTCGTGAAAGTCCTGCGCCAGCATGATGTCGGTGAGCTGCAGGTCGATGCGCGCGGTCGACGCGGCCATGTCTTCCACGAAGCACATCACCGCACCCGAGGCCACCGCCTGCACCGGGTCGGCCAGCAGCGCCGCCGCGATGGTGCGCGTTTGCTCGTTGATCCGGCTGTGTTCGGCCTTGGCAGAGTCGACGGCGTTGAGCACCCGCTCCGCCGCCGCACCCGATTTGTCGGCGATGTAGTGAAGCCGGCCGCGCGCATCGGGCAGGCCGTCGGCGGCGTGCTGCAGCCTGGGCATCACGCCGAGCTGGGTCAGGGCGTCGTGCAACTGGCGCGTCAGCGCGCCGAGCTGGTGAAACACTTCGGGTGACGCGCGCGGCGCCGCCGGTGGGCCGAACAAGGCCGGGTCTTCCATCTTCATGGTGGTTTTTCTTTCAGGCCGCGGTGGCCATTTTTTGGATGATCTTCTGCACTTTCTCTTCCAGCGTGGCCTTGGTGAAAGGCTTGACGATGTAGCCGGCGGCGCCCTCTTTGGCGGCGCGCACGATGTCTTCCTTGCGTGCTTCGGCGGTCACCATCAGCACCGGCAGGTGCTTCAACGTGTCGTCCTGCTTGATGGCGGCCAGCAGCTCGAAGCCGTTCATCACCGGCATGTTGATGTCGCTGACCACGAAG
>JANNBZ010000005.1:0-6217 GCA_031386065.1 Burkholderiales bacterium | reverse complement strand
ACTGCCGCGACGATTCACCAATGTCGATGACGTCACCCAGGACCACGCTAACCCGCGGGCAGTGCGCACCATTGCTACATCGGTCTTCCGCGGCACCGCATTCCACCTTGCCACAACGAAGGCACGCAGTGTTTCTTCGGCACGATTTGCGGCAGCGGGCCGATTACTTCGCTGACCCGACGCAGTGCCCACGACCCTCAAGCCGCCCCTTGGGGCGGCTTTCCTCGTTGGGCTGAAAGACAATCTTCCGATGCGACTTCCTGAAAAAATCGAGCCTGGCTTCGACCAGCCTTTCGGCGCGCTGGCGCGCGACGGCGGCGTCAACTTCGCCGTCTTTTCCGACCACGCACAAGCCATCGACCTGTGCGTGTTCGACACCTCTGGCGCGCGCGAGCTCAAACGCTTGCGGCTGCACGGGCCGCACGACGGCGTGTTCCACGGCTTCCTGCGGGGCGTGGGGCCGGGGCTGGTCTACGGCCTGCGCGCCCACGGGCCGCACGAGCCGGGCCACGGCCACCGCTTCAACCCGCACAAGCTGCTGCTCGACCCGTGGGCGCGCGAGATCGTCGGCCATTTCCGCTGGCGTGCCGAGCACCACGGTTACGAGCTGGGCCATCCGAACGGCCACCGGTCGTTCGACGCACGCGACAACGCGCTGCAGGCGCTGAAGGCTCGCGTGGCCGAACCGCCGCAGGCAGCGCCCGGCTGGCACAACGCACCGCGCATCGCGGCGCGCGACCGCGTGCTGTACGAGATGCACGTGAAGGGCTTCGGCATGGGCCTGCCCGGTCTGCCGCCGGCGCTGCGCGGCACCTACGCCGGCCTGGCGCACGCCGCGTCGATTGCACATTTCAAGTCGCTCGGCGTCACCACGCTGGAGCTGCTGCCGGTGCAATACCACCTCGACGAGCCGGGCCTCGCCGAGCGCGGTGCGGTCAACCACTGGGGCTACAACACGCTGGGCTTCTTCGGTGTCGACCCGCGCTACGCAGCCGCCGACAAGAGCGACCCCAGCGCGGTGGCGGCCGAGTTCCGCGAGATGGTGAATGTGCTGCACCAGCACGGCCTGGAAGTGGTGCTCGACGTGGTCTACAACCACAGCCCCGAGGGCAACGAACAAGGCCCCACGCTGTCGATGCGCGGCCTCGACCATGCCAGCTGGTATCGGTTGGCGCCCGACGACCGCAGCCGCTGCGAGAACTTCAGCGGCTGCGGCAACACGCTCAACGTGGCGCATCCGCGCGTCACGCAGTTCGTGCTCGACTCGCTGCGCTACTGGGTGTTCGAGATGGGTGTCGACGGCTTCCGCTTCGACCTGGCGCCTGTGCTTGGCCGCACGCGCCACGGCTTCGACCCGCACGCGGCCTTCTTCAGCGCGCTGGCGCAAGACCCGATTCTGGCGCGCGCGCTATTGATCGCCGAGCCCTGGGACGCCGGCCCCGATGGCTACCAGCTGGGCCGCTTCCCCGGCCGCTGGCTGGAGTGGAACGACAAGTTCCGCGACAGCGTGCGCCGCTACTGGCTGAGCTGCGGCGTTGGGCGCGGCGAGTTCGCGCGCCGCTTCACCGCCAGCAGCGACCTGTTCCACCACGCGCAGCGCGGGCCGCTCAGCAGTGTCAACTTCGTGTCGGTGCACGACGGCTTCACGCTGGCCGACCTGGTGAGCTTCCAGCACAAGCACAACCTGGCCAACGGCGAGGACAACCGCGATGGCCGCAGCGACGAGATCGCCGCCAACTTCGGCGTCGAAGGGCCGACCGACGACGCCGACATCCTGCGCACGCGCGACCGCGTGCGGCGGGCCCTGCTGGCCACGTTGCTGCTGGCGCAGGGCACGCCGCTGCTCAACGCCGGCGACGAGATCGGCAACGGCCAGCAGGGCAACAACAATGCCTACTGCCAGGACAACCCCAGCGGCTGGGTCGACTGGCAGCACGCCGACGCCGAGCTGCTGGCCTTCGCGCAACGCGTGCTCGCATTGCGGCGCGACGAGCCGGCCTTGCACCACGACCGCTGGTTTCAGCCTACGCCGTGCGCGCCGGGCGAGCGCAGCCTGACCTGGCTGGCGCCGTCGGGCCACGAGATGCAGGTGCACGACTGGCACGACGCCGGCCAGCACGCGTTCGCCTGCCGCATCGACGCATCGCCCGGCGACGCGGCGGCGCACCGGCTGTTGCTGGCCTTCAATCCGCAGCCGCAGGGTCAGACGTTCGTGTTGCCGCCGGGCCGCTGGGCGTTGGCACTCGACAGCGCGGGTGAACTGCCGCCGGGCCCGCTGGCTGCCGCGCAGCACACGCTGGTGGTGCCGGCGCGGGCGCTGGTGGTGCTGCGCGAGGCCGAGCTGCCGAGCCGCGCGGGTCAGGCTTGAGCGCTTGCCAGCGCATACGGCCCGCCGCGCTCCAGCGCGCGCTGGTAGGCCGGTCGCTGCTGGAAGCGGCGCACCCAGGCGTCCATCGCCGGGTAGCTGGCGCGCAGGCCGCGTGCGGCCTCGCCGACGAAGCTCATCTGGATGTCGGCGCCGCTGAACGCGTTGCCCACCAGCCAGTCGCGGCCCTGCAAGGCACGGTCGACATAGCCCAGGTGATTCGCCAGTTCGCTGGCGATGCGCGGCGCCAGCGGCGCACCGGCCTCGCCCAGCCGCGACACGTACAGCTTCAGCATCAGCGGCAGCATCGCCGAGCCTTCGGCGTAGTGCAGCCATTGCAGGTAGGCCTCGTGGTCGGCGCTCAGTGCGGCGGGTTGCAGCCGGCCGTCGCCGTGGCGGCGGATCAGGTAGTCGACGATCGCGCCGGATTCGATCACCGTGGTGTCGCCGTCGGTGATGACCGGCGACTTGCCCAGCGGATGCACCGCTTGCAGCTCGGGCGGCGCGAGGCGGGTGGTCGCGTCGCGCGCGTAGTGCCGAATCTCGTACGGCACGGCCAGTTCTTCCAGCAGCCACAGCACGCGCTGCGAGCGCGAATCGTTGAGGTGATGAACGGTGATCATCGAGGGCTTTCGTCTCAGTGGCGGGGCTTCGATTCTGCCCGCAGCCCGCACAATCCGCCCTCGATGAAAACGAACCCGCGCCGCGCTGTTTTCTGGCGGGCCACCCTCTGCTGATGCGCAAAGCGCCCAGGCTGGTCAGCCTGACCTGGCCACTGATGGCCGAACTGCTGCTGGGCTTCGGCGTCGGCCTGCTCGGCCTGTGGCTGGCGGCGCGCCAGTCCGACACCTCGGCGGCCGCGTTCGCGCTGGCCAACCAGTGGCAGGGCACGTTCTTCCTGCTGTTCCGCATCATCAGCATGGGCGTCGGCGTGGTCATCACGCAGAACCTGGGCGCGGGCAACGGCGACGGCGCGCGCCAGACGGCCCTGGCCTCGCTCGGCGCCAGCCTGTGGATGGGCCTGGGCGCGGGCGCGGTGGTGCTGCTCGGCGCCGGCCCGATGCTGACGCTGCTGAATGCGCCGGCCGACGTGTTGGCCGAAGGCCGGCCGTATTTGCAGATGCTGGCCTTCGCGCTGGTGCTCGACGCCTTCAACGCCAGCATGGCGGCCGTGGTGCGCGCCTATTTCCGCACCCGCGACGCGATGCTCAACGTGCTGGCCATGCACACCGTTCACCTGCTGCTGTGCGTGCCGCTGATGCAGGGCGCGGGTCCGCTGCCGCCGCTGGGCCTGGTCGGCTTCGCGTTGGCGATGGCGATCAGCCGCGCCTTCGGCCTGGCGGTCCACCTGCTGCTGTGGCGCTGGCAACTGCAACTGGTGCCTGCGCTGCGCGACGCGTGGGTGCTGCGCCGCCGTCCGCTGGCGCCGGTGCTGCACATCGGCCTGCCCGGCGCGGCCGAGAACATCGCCTACCGGCTCGCGATGCTGGTTTCGGTGACGGTGGTGGCGAGCCAGGGCACGGCGCAAATCGCGACCCACAGCTATGCGATGCAGTTGATGAACATGGTCGTGCTGTTCACGCTGGCGCTGGGCTTTGCCGGCGAGATCCTGGTCGGCCACCAAGTGGGCGCCGGCCACCTGCACCAGGCCATGCGCACCGTGCGCAAGAGCATGCTGTGGGGCCTGGCAGTGAGCACGGTTATCGCCGTCGTCGCAGCCGCCACCGCGCCCTGGACCTTGCGCCTGTTCACGCGCGACCCGCAGATCATCGCCAGCGCCACCACGCTGCTGTGGATCACGGTGCTGCTGGAGCCCGGCCGCACCTGCAACGTGGTGATCATCAACGCGCTGCGCGCTGCCGGCGACGCCCGTTTTCCGGTTGCGGCGGGTGCGCTGTCGATGTTGTTCGTGATGGCCGGCGGCTCGTGGCTGCTCGGCGTTCACTTCGGCCTCGGGTTGGTCGGTGTGTGGATCGCCTACGCGGCCGATGAATGGCTGCGCGGCCTGACCATGGCCACGCGCTGGTTCGCGCTGGGCTGGCTGCCGGCAGCGCGAGCCACGCGCCGCCGCGTGGCACGCCAGCGAAGCTGACTGGGGCAACCAGCGGCGGCCCGAAAGGCACACACTCCAGTTCGTTGAACAGGGAATTCACAGGCCCGCGCCGGGTCATACGGCTGCGGCGAACCGCGAAAGCAGGCGCCGGCGCTCGTGCCCGCACCACCCACCCGGAGATCACCATGCGATTCTTCAAACCTGCACTGATTCTTGTGAGCCTTGCCACAACCGCCGCGACTGCTGCGGCAACACCGGTCGAGGTCTCGTTCGTCAATCCGCCCGGCTTCTCGGATGCCGGCAGCACGGTCTGGGAACGCGAAGCCAACCTGCGCGCGCTGACCGAACACCTGCAGTCGCTGGGCGCGCGCTACCTGTCGGCCGACCAGACGCTGAAGGTCGTGGTGCTCGATGTCGACCTGGCCGGTTCGATGCGGCCCTCGGGGCGCGCCGGCCACGACCTGCGCGTCGTCAGGGGCGGTGCCGACTGGCCGCGCATCAACCTGCGCTACACGCTGCAAGGCGGCGGCCAGCCCGGCTTGAGCGGCGAAGAATCGGTGGCCGATCTGGACTACAGCCACGGCTTCACCGCCCAACGTGCCTCGCGCCCCTTGCACTACGAAGAGCACATGCTCGACGTCTGGTTCAAGGCCCGTTTGGTTGAGCGGCGCGCGCCCGCTGGTGGGCGCCCCTAGGCCGACGACGTACGTCGTCCGCCATCCGGCTTGCAAGCCGGACGGCCTTCGCCAGCCACAAAGCCCCTTTCGGGCCTTCGTGCGCGCGCTCAGTCCCCCGAGGGGATGCCGGAAAGTGGCAGAGCCACATTTCCTTGTGAGCTGAACCTGCCCGCCGAGGGCCATTCGATTCCCCGCATCAGGCTATTCACTGCCGCCGACCCGGCACTGCCTGCGGTATAAATCGGCGGTCGTCGGAACAGCGCTTGCTGGGCCGCTTCGGCGGGCAGCCAACGCACTGCGAAAGTACGCACCTGCCCGTCCTGTGATGGAGCCCGCTGTTTTGCAGCGCCTCCCGTTGAAGTACCCGGGGATGCAGATGCAAATCACGCTGAAGAACCTGTTGGCCGCCGGTGCCGACGCGGCACCTGCCATTTCCGCACCGGGGCGGGCCGCGCTGTCGCACGCTGCGCTGCGCGCGCTGGTCGACGCCACGCTGGCCAGCCTGAATGCGCTGGGGGTGGGCCGCAACGACCGCGTGGCCATCGTGCTGGCCAACGGGCCCGAGATGGCCGCCTGCTACATGGCTTGCGCGGCAGGCACCACCAGCGCGCCGCTGAACCCGGCCTACCGCGCCGACGAGTTCGAGTTCTACCTGTCCGACCTGAACGCGAAGTTGTTGATCGTCGAGCAAGGCAGCACCTCGCCGGCCATTGCGGTGGCGCAGAAGCTGGGTGTGCGGGTGGTCGATCTGATCGTGCCGGCGGGCGCGCCGGCCGGCGCCTTCACGCTGGCGGCGCGTGAGGCCGCCGGGGTTGCCGCAACATCTAACGGCGGTTACAGCGACGCTGGCGACATCGGCATGGTGCTGCACACCTCGGGCACCACCTCGCGTCCGAAGATCGTGCCGCTGTCGGTGGGCAACCTGTGCGCCTCGGCGGCCAACATCCGCGCCACGCTGCAGTTCACACCCGCCGACATCGGGCTCAACATCATGCCGCTGTTCCACATTCACGGCCTGATCGCCGGCGTGCTGGCGCCGCTGTCGGCGGGCGTGAACTGCAGCGTGGCGCGGATGTTGGCCGCCGAGGCGCACAGGTTGCCCACCGACAGCGGCACGATCTT
>JANNBZ010000001.1:0-3278 GCA_031386065.1 Burkholderiales bacterium | reverse complement strand
CAGGGCCCTGCGATGTTGCTGATCCACGGCACCGGCGCGTCAACGCATTCGTGGCGTGAACTGGCGCCGTTGCTGGCGCCGCACTTCAGCCTGGTCAGCGTCGACCTGCCCGGCCACGCCTTCACCGACACGCCGCCGCAGGCGCAGTTGTCGCTGCCCGGCATGGCGGCCTCGCTGGCGTCGCTGGTCGACGTGCTGGGTGCCGACGTGCAGTGGGTGGTTGGCCACTCGGCGGGTGCCGCCATTGCAGCGCGCATGGTGCTCGATGGGCGCATCGCGCCGCGCGGGCTGATCGGCCTGAACGCCGCGCTGCTGCCGCTGGGCGGCGCCGCCGGCCTGCTGTTCCCGCCCACCGCGCGGCTGATGGCGGCCACGTCGATCGCGCCGCGCTTGTTCGCGTGGCGCGCCGGCGACCCGGCGGCGGTGACGCGGCTGATCGCCGGCACCGGCTCGGTGTTGAGCCCGGCCGGCGTGGCGCTGTATGCGCGGCTGGTGCGCGACGTGAAGCATGTCTCGGGTGCGCTCGGCATGATGGCCCGCTGGGACCTGGACCGCCTGACGCCGCAGCTGCGCCAGTTCACCACTCCGCTGGCTTTGCTGGTGGGCGACCGCGACCGCGCGGTGCCGCCGGCCCAGGCGCGCGAGGCGCTGAACCTGCTGCCGCCTGCCACTCGGCGCAGCCTGGAGGTGCTGACGGCAGCGGGGCATCTGGCGCACGAAGAGCGCCCGGCCGAAGTGGCGCAGTTCGTGATGCGCAGCGTGGGGCAGATGTCCGCCTGAGCGACGCCCGTTTTCGAAAGGAGAGACGAGCCGGGAGCCCGTCCCCACTCAGAAAACTCATCAGGGCATACAGCGCTTGTCAGATTTGATTGACACTCATAGTATGTCCACCATGTTGACAGTTGTTGCGTCACCCACCCCGCCTGCCGCGCGTGCCGCCAAGCCGCACGCCATTGTCATCGGCAGCGGGTTCGGGGGGCTGGCGGCGGCGGTGCGGCTGGGCGCGAGGGGTTACCGCGTCACGGTGCTGGAAAAGCTCGACGCGCCTGGCGGCCGGGCCTATGTTTACCGGCAAGACGGCTTCACGTTCGACGCCGGCCCGACCGTCATCACCGCGCCGTTCCTGTTCGAGGAGCTGTGGGCGCTGTGCGGCCGGCGCATGGCCGACGACATCGACCTGCGGCCGGTGGCGCCGTTCTACCGCATCGTGTTCGACGACGGCGAGGTGTTCGACTACAGCGGCGACGCGGCCGCCATGCGCGCCGAAGTGGCCCGCTTCGCGCCGGCCGACGTGGCGGGCTACGAGCGTTTTCTGAAGGCCAGCGAATCCATCTACAAAGTGGGCTTCGAGCAGCTCGGCCATGTGGCGTTCGACTCGTGGGCCGACATGGCGCGCGTGCTGCCCGAACTGCTGAAGCTTGAGGGTTACCGCACCGTTTACTCGCTGGCCTGCAAGCACGTGCGCGACGCGCGGCTGCGCGTGGTGCTGACGTTTCAGTCGCTGCTGGTCGGCGGCAACCCGTTCGCCACCACCTCGGTCTACTGCCTGATCGCCTTCCTGGAACGCCGCTGGGGCGTGCACTTTCCGATGGGCGGCACCGGCAGTCTGGTGAAGGGACTGGTCAGCCTGATCGAAGGGCAGGGCGGCGCGGTGCAATGCAACCGCGGCGTGGCACAGATCACCGTCAGCGACGGCGCGGCCAGCGGCGTGCGACTGGAAAGCGGCGAGTGCATGGCCGCCGACGTGGTGGTCTCGAACGCCGATTCGGCGTGGACGTACCGGCACCTGGTGCCGGCCGAACACCGCAAGCGCTGGACCGACAAACGCATCGAAAAAGCGCGTTATTCGATGAGCCTGTTCGTCTGGTATTTCGGCACCAAACGCCAGTACCCCGACGTGGCCCACCACACCATCGCGCTCGGCCCGCGTTACCGCGAACTGCTGATCGACATCTTCGACCGCAAGCTGCTGGCCGACGACTTCAGCCTTTACCTGCACCGGCCCACCGCCACCGACCCGTCGCTGGCGCCGCCGGGTTGCGATGCGTTCTATGTGCTGTCGCCGGTGCCGCACCTGCAAAGCGGAACCGACTGGGCCACGCACGCCGAGCCGTACCGGCTGGCGATCCAGAAGCGCTTGCAAGCCACGCTGCTGCCGGGGCTGGAACACGAGATCGTCAGCTCGCGCCTGCTGACGCCGCAAGACTTTCAAGACCGGCTGTCGTCGTTTCGCGGCGCGGCTTTTTCACTGGAACCGGTGCTGACGCAAAGCGCCTGGTTCCGTCCGCACAACCGCAGCGAAGAGCTGGAGCGGTTGTACCTTGTCGGCGCCGGCACACACCCCGGTGCCGGCCTGCCCGGCGTGTTGTCGTCAGCCCGTGTACTCGACTCGGTGGTGCCTCATGCAGATTCGCTCACCGACCTCGCCTCGACCCGCGCAGGTGCGTCCGGAGGACTTTCCGTTGCGCCCGCCTGAGGCCGCCAGCGCGCCGAACGCATCCGCGCCGCCGCACAGCGTGCGCGCCGACCTCGCGGCGTGTCGTGCCGCGCTGCGTCATGGTTCGAAAACATTCCTTGCCGCGTCGATGCTGTTGCCGCGCCGGGTTCACGAACCGGCCTCGGCCTTGTATGCGTTCTGCCGCCTGGCCGACGATGCCGTCGACGGGCAGGACGGTGGGCAACAACGTGCGTCTGCAGCCGCACCGCAGCCCGCTGAACGCCGGGCCGTCGAGCACCTGCGCGAGCGCATCCGCCTCGCCTATGCCGGCATGCCGCAAGCCCACGCTGCCGACCGCGCGCTGGCCGCCGTGGTGGCCCATCACGGCATTCCGCAAGCCTTGTTCGACGCCTTGCTCGAAGGCTTCGAGTGGGACCTGCAAGGCCGCCGCTACGACAGCATCGAGTCGCTGCACGACTACGCTGCGCGGGTGGCCGGCACGGTGGGCGCGATGATGGCCTTGCTGATGGGCGTGCGCACAGCCGAAGGCCTGGCGCGCGCCTGCGACCTGGGCGTGGCGATGCAGTTGTCGAACATCGCGCGCGACGTGGGCGAAGACGCGCGCATGGGCCGGCTCTACCTGCCGCGGGCCTGGCTGGCCGAGGCCGGCATCGACGCCGACGCCTGGCTCACGCAACCAGTGTTCAGCCCCGCGCTCGGCTCGGTGGTGCAGCGCCTGCTCGACGCTGCCGATGCGCTGTACCGGCGAGTCGATGCCGGCGTGGCGCGGCTGCCGCTGGCGTGTCGGCCCGGCATCAATGCGGCCCGCTTTCTGTATGCC
>JANNBZ010000307.1:0-2003 GCA_031386065.1 Burkholderiales bacterium | reverse complement strand
GAGCGCGCGATCCAGGGTGCCGAGATCGAACGCCGCATGACGATGGAGCTGGCCGAGCAGCAGCGCGCGATTGCCATTGCGCGCGAAAGCAAGGCGCAAAGCGAGGCCCAGGCCGACGCCGAAATCGCCCGCGCGCAGGCGGTGTCGGCCGAGGAAAAAGTGTTCACCGCGCGCGAGGTCGAAATGGCCGAGCGCAAGAAGGCCATCGACCTGATCGGCGCGGCCCAGGTGGCCGAGCGCGACGCGCTGCGGCTCACGTCGGCCGCGCAGGCCGAGAAGAGCGCCAGCGCCGACCGAGGCGCCGCGGTGCGCGCGCAGGCCGAAGCCGATGCCGACGCCGACAAGATCAGGGCGATGGCGCTGCGCGTGCGCGCCGAGATCGAGGCCGAGGCGATGCGCCTGATGAACGAGGCGCACAACATGCTGTCGCCCGAGGCGCGCATGGCGGCGCTGCGCATGCGGCTGGTCGAAAAGGCCGAGGGCATCATCCGCGAATCGGTGAAGCCGATGGAGCGCATCGAGGGCATCAAGATCCTGCATGTCGATGGGCTGGGCGGCTCGGGCGGCGGTGGCGGTGACGGACATTCCGGTGGCGGCAACTTCGCCGATGGCGTGGTGAATTCGGCGCTGCGCTTTCGTGCACAGGCGCCGCTGGTCGACCAGTTGCTGCGCGAGATCGGCATCGAGGGTGGCGACATCCAGCGGCTGGTCGGCGGCGTCAGCGGCGCGCAGGTGGCGCTGCCGCCGGCCTCGCCCACGCCCGGCGCCAAGAAAGACTGACGCATGGTGCAAATTTATGTGTCGAGCGTGATCGGCGCCGCCGCCGACAGCGTGTGGTCGCGCATTCGCGACTTCAACGGCCTGCCGCAGTGGCACCCGGCCATTGCCGACAGCCGCATCGAAAACAACCAGCCCGCCGACCGCGTCGGCTGCATCCGCCACTTCCACACCCGCGACGGCGGAATGATCCGCGAGAAGCTGCTGGCGCTGTCGGACTACGAGTACAGCTGCACCTATGAAATCCTCGAAAGCCCGATGGGCGTCGAGCACTACGTGGCCACGCTGAAGCTCACGCCCATCACCGACGGCGGCCGCTGCTTCGCCGAGTGGAGCGCCGAATTCGAATGCGCGCCGGGCCGCGAAAGCGAGCTGACGCAAAGCATCGGGCAGGGTGTGTTCCAGGCCGGCTTCGATGCGTTGAAGCGGATGTTCGGGTAATGGCGCGCGACGCGGCATTCGCTCCCTCGTCCCCAACCTGAAAACCACCATGCAACGCGTCACCCGCTCGACCATCATCGACGCGCCGATAGAACGCGTGTGGGCCGTGCTGCGCGACTTCAACAGCCACGACCAGTGGCACAGCGTGGTCGAGTCCAGCCGCATCGACGGCGGCGAGCGCAGCGACCAGGTCGGCTGCGTGCGCAGCTTCAGCTTGCGCGACGGCAACCGCATTCGCGAACAGCTGCTCACGCTGTCGGACACCGCGCACCAAAGCACCTACTGCATCGTCGAAGCAAGCGTGCCGCTGCAGCGCTATGTGGCCACCGTCACGCTGAAACCGGTGACCGACGGCAACGCCACCTTCTGGCATTGGCAGTCCACCTTCGCCACGCCGCCCGGCATGGAACGCGAGCTGCACGACCTGGTGGCGCAGGGCGTGTATGAAACCGGCTTCGAGGGCCTGCGCCAATACCTGCGGCGCGGCGGTGACCTGCAGCCGCGCAGCCGCAGCGAAAGGTCCGATTCAACGTCGCCAGCGATGCCGACCGCGCTGCCGCTGCCCAGCCGCCGCGTCGTGCTGCATCGCTACGGCGATGCCGACGTGCTGCAGCCCGAAGCCTCGCAAACGGCCGCGCCCGCGGCGGGCGAAGTGCGCATTCAACAGCGCGCCATCGGCGTCAACTTCATCGACGTGTACCTGCGGCGCGGCTGGATGCCGTCGATGCTGCCGGTCTCGTCCCGCCTGCCCGGCGTGCTGGGCATGGAGGCCGCCGGCAGCGTGA
>JANNBZ010000403.1:0-2090 GCA_031386065.1 Burkholderiales bacterium | reverse complement strand
CTGCGCCAGCTCAAGTACAACTGGTACAAGGGCGAGCAGTTCTACCGCAAGTGCGACCACCAGTCGGTGCAATCGGTGGTGATCGTCGAGTCGAAGTCGAAGGCCATGAAGGACAAGTACGACGTGTTCAACGTGCTGTCCATCGAAGCCGCGAACGAGGCCAACTTGCGCAGCTGCGACGAGCTCGGTCACAAGATCACGAGTTGAATGGCTTTACTCCCTCTCCCCGAAGGGACGAGGAGGCAACACCGGAAGAACGAATGACTGACATCACACCTTCCTTGTTGATGCTGCAGCTGATGACCGGCATCGCCCTCGGCGCCGTCTACGCGCTGCTGGCGCTTGGCCTGTCGCTGATTTTCGGCATGCTGACGGTGGTGAATTTCGCGCACGGCGCGTTCTTCATGGTGGGCGCGTTTCTGGGCGTGTACTTCCTCGGGCTGACCGGCAACTTCTGGTTCAGCCTGCTGCTCACGCCGATTGCCGTCGGCGCGATCGGGCTCGTCACCGAGCGCTTTCTGGTGCGCCCGCTGTACGGTCGCGGCATCGACTACCCGCTGCTGCTGACCTTCGGTTTGTCGTATGTGATGGTCGAGGCAATGCGCGTGGCCTTCGGCATCGAGGGCCTGCCCACCAGCACTCCGGCCGAGTTGCGCGGCGCGGTCGACCTGGGCTTCGGCTTCTTCCCGCTGTACCGGCTGTTCCTGATCGGCGCGACGGCGCTGGTGGTGCTAGGGCTGTGGCTGTTCATCGAGAAAACGCGCTTCGGCCTGATCATTCGCGCCGGCTCGCGCGACCCCGAAATGGTGCGCGTGCTGGGCATCGACATCGCCCGCGTCTGGCTGCTGGTGTTCGGCATCGGCACCGCCATCGCCGGGCTGTCGGGCGTGCTGGCCGCGCCCACGCGCGCGGTCAACCCCGAGATGGGCATTTCGGTGCTGGCCGAATCGTTCGTGGTCACCGTCGTCGGCGGCATGGGCTCGCTGCCCGGCGCGGTGGTGGCGGGCCTGCTGGTGGGCATCGTGTTCAGCATGACCTCGCTGTTCGCACCCGACCTGGCCGAGCTGTCGATCTTTGTGCTGATGGCCGTGGTGCTGCTGATCCGGCCGCAGGGCTTCTTCGGCAAGGCCGGGCTGATGAGCTGACGCACCCGATGACAAGCAATTTCCTGAACCAGGTGGTTCGCCACCGCGTGGCCGCGGTGATCGCGGTGCTGCTGGTGTTCCCGCTGGTCATGCCCTACGAAGCGCTGGCCATCAACATTCTGATTTTCGGCCTGTACGCGGTGGGCTTCAACCTGCTGTTCGGCTACACCGGCATGCTGTCGTTCGGCCACGCCGCCTTCCTGGGCACCGGCAGCTACCTGTGCGGTATCGCCATCGTCAGCGGCGGCTGGCCTTGGTGGGCGGCCATCGGTGCCGGCGTGGCTGCGTCCGCCCTGGTCGGCGTGGTGATGGGCTACCTGGCGATCCGCACCCGCGGCATCTACTTCTCGATGGTGACGCTGGCGCTGGCGCAGATCGTCTACTACGCCTTCTACAAGGCCGAACGCTGGACCGGCGGCGAGAACGGCCTGCGCGGTATTCGCGTCGAAGCCATCGACCTGCTGGGATGGAAGCTCGACTTCCTGAACCCGACCACCAAGTACTACGTGATCCTGGTCTTCGTGGCCGCCGCGCTGTGGTTCGTGTCCCGGGTGCTGAACTCGCCGTTCGGCGCCGTGATCGAAGCCATTCGCGAAAACGAAAAACGCACGGCGGCCTGCGGCTTCGACGTGGCGCGCGCCAAGCTGCTGGTGTTCGTGTTGTCGGCCGCAGTGTGCGGCTTGGCCGGCGCGCTGCGGGCGCTGCACCTGTCGATCGTGCCCATCGATTCACTGCACTATTTGCAGTCGGGCCAGGCGGTGATGATGTGCCTGCTGGGCGGCATGGGCACCTTCTTCGGCCCCTTCGTCGGTGCGGCGGCGTTCCTCTACCTCGAAGACGTGGCCACCAGCGTCACCACCCACTGGATGGCCGCCGTCGGCGTGATCTTCATGGTCTTCGTGCTGTTCTTTCCGAAGGGCATCTGGGGATCGATATTGCACTGGC
>JANNBZ010000398.1:0-15056 GCA_031386065.1 Burkholderiales bacterium | reverse complement strand
GCATAGGCCAGGAAGCCCCAGTCGAAGCCACCCTGGCGCAAGGCCAGGGCGGTCAGCGGGATGTTGTCGAACACCGCCGAGACGAAGCCCAGCCCGAGCGCGCTTTGCCACGACGCGGCGGGCAGCCGGTCAACCGGCATCATCGACGCACACAGCACCAGCGACAACAGGAACACGCTGCCGCGCGTGGCGTCGGGCAGCAAACGCCAGTCGGGCCGGCGCCACACGGCCGTCAACAGAATGGCGATCCAGACCGCCGCGCCGATGACCGGCCAGTGGTTCAGCACGTCGGGGTTGCGCAGGTTGAAGTACACGTTCGCGCCGATGGCCGACAACAGGATCAGGCCCACGATCACCAGCCGCGACCAGTCGACGTGCACCCCCGACGGCGCGTCCTTGACGATGGGCTGCAGGGCGTGCTGCTGTTTGGCGGCAATGACGCCAAAGAACAGCAGTGCCGGCACGGCCGCGACATAGGCCTCGAACACCTGGCCGGGCGCCACGCCGGCGATCCACATCATCGTGGTGGTGGTGTCGCCCACCACGCTGCCGGCCCCGCCGGCATTCGATGCAGCGACGATGGCGGCCAGATAGCCCACGTGCAGCTTGCCCTTGAACAGCGTCATCGCCATCGTGCCGCCGATGATGGCTGCGGCGATGTTGTCGAGAAAGCTGGAGATGACGAACACCAGCACCAGCATCGCGAAACCGCCCTTCCAGTCGTCGGGCAAATAGCGCGGCAGCAGGGCCGGAATCTGGCTCAACTCGAAGTGCCGTGCCAGCAGCGCGAAGCCCAGCAGCAGCCCGAACAGGTTGGCGATCGTGACCCATTCGTGGCCCAGGTGTGCCGCCAGGCCGGCCAGACCCGGCACCCCCTGAATGCCGGTGAAGGCCAACTTGTAGAGCGTGATGACGAACAGCCCGATGACCGCGACACGCAGGGTGTGGTGATGGAACAGCGCCACGCCGAGCAGGGTCAGCGCGAACAGGATGAAGTCGACCGGGATGCCGGCCACGGCAGGAAGAGACGCAGTCATGCGAAGGCGCCTTCAGTCCAGAAAGTGAGCGAAGCGCGCGACCGGCTCGCGCTCTGTCACCAGCGTGTTGGCGATGTCCGAGGTGTCGGCGTGGCCGAGCGACATGCCGCACACCAGCATCTCGTTGGCGGGCGCGCCGATGTGCTCGAGGATGATGCGGTGGAACTGGTTGAAGGCGGCCTGCGGGCAGGTGTCAAGCCCGCGAGCGCGCGCCGCCACCATGATGCTTTGCATGAACATTCCGTAGTCCAGCCAGCTGCCCTGCTGCATGACGCGGTCGATGGTGAACATCAAGCCCACCGGCGCATCGAAGAAGCGGTAGTTGCGGCCGTGCTGCGCATGCATGCGCGCCTTGTCGGTCTTGCCGATGCCCAGCAGGCTGTACAGGTCCCAGCCGATCTTGCGGCGCCGCTCGACAAAGGGCGTTCGCCATTCGGTGGGGTAGTAGGCGAACTCTTCGCGATGGGTGGCAGCCACGGCCGGGTCGTCGTGCGCCGCGTTGAGCTTGCGCGACAACTCGGTTTTCGACTCGCCCGTCAGAACCCACACCTGCCACGGTTGGGTGTTGGTGCCCGAGGGGGCGCGCGCAGCCACCTGAAGAATGTCTTCGATCACACCGCGCGGCACCGGCGTGGGCAGGAAGGCGCGCACCGAGGCGCGAGAGGCGATGGCGGCATCGACCGCAGCGGTTTGTTCGGCTTGGGAAATCACAACAGTCCTTGTACGGCTTGGGTCAGGGTGAGGGGGAGTGCGGTGGGGCGTCGGGAAGCGCGGTTCACGTAGACGTGAATCAGTTCGCCGTGCGCGGCAGTGAGCGGCTGGCCGTGAGCGAACACACCGATTCGGTAGTGCACGCTGGACGAGCCGGTGTGCGAGACACGCAGGCCCACGTCGACGGCAGCGGGGAACTCGATCGGCGTGAAATAGTGGCAGCGCGACTCGACCACCAGGCCGATCACCTCGCCGTGGTGAATGTCGAGCGCACCGGCCGCGATGAGGTACTGGTTCACCACGCTGTCGAACAGGCTGTAGTAAACGACGTTGTTCAGGTGGCCGTAGGCATCGTTGTCCATCCAGCGGGTGCTGATGGCGGTGAAGTGACGAAAGGCGTCGCGGGACAAGGGCTGGGCGCGGGAGGTCATGGGCAGCGATTGTTTCATCGACAGTCGTCACTGCGCGCGCCAGCGGTTCCAGCAGTGCAGTGCTTCGTTCAGCGAGGCCAGGTGGACGGCCACCGTGTCGTCCACCACCCGCCCGTAACCACCCGCCATCGACACGGCCACCGGCACGCGGTGCGCAAAGGCGGCGGCAAACACGCGCCGGTCACGCTCAGTCAGGCCGGCTGCGGTCAGCTTCAGGCGGCCGAGGCGGTCTCCTTCGTGCGGGTCGGCGCCGGCCAGGTAGAACAGCAGCCCCGGCGGCGCCTCGGCATGCCGCGCCCACATCTGTTCCAGCGCGGCGTCCAGCGCGGCGAGGTAGCGGGCATCGTCGCAACCGTCAGGCAGGTCGACGTCGAGGTCGCTGGCTGCCTTGCGAAAGGGGAAGTTCTTCTCGCCGTGCATGGACAGCGTGAACACCGTCGGGTCGTCCTTGAAGATGGTTGCCGTGCCGTTGCCCTGGTGCACGTCGAGGTCGACCACCGCCACCCGCAGCAGGCGCCGGTGCTGGCGGTGCGTCTCGGCCTGCATCAGCCGAGCGGCCACCGCGACGTCGTTGAAAACGCAGTAGCCACCGCCCTTGTCCGAATACGAGTGATGCGTGCCGCCCGCCAGGTTGGCCGACACGCCCTGCCCCATCGCCGTTCGCGCGGCCGCCACCGTGGCGCCGACCGACCGGCGCGCACGCTCGACCATCTGCAGGCTCCACGGGAAGCCGATCTCGCGTTGCTGGGCCGCCCCCAGCAAACCCTGCGAGACCCGCCCGATGTAGTCCGGCGTGTGCGCCAACGCCAGTTCACCGTCGCTGGCCACCGGCGCTTCGCACAGGCGGATGGCCGGCAACTCGCGCTCGACCCGCTCGCGCAGCAGGCGGTACTTGCTCATCGGAAACCGGTGACCGTCCGGCAGCGGCAGCACGAAAAGGTCGGAGTGAAAGGCCTGCATCGCGCTGGATTGTGCCGACAGCGGGGCGCACTCCGCGAACGGCGACCCGGCTGCCCCATTTTGCGGGAGAGTTAGAAGATCGCGACTAATTTGGTGCAATGCAGCAAAAACCGCTTGATTTGTCACACGAGCCTCGTACAATTCGCTTCATGGTGCAGTGCAGCATTTCTGTCACCAGACAAATCCCTCAACACACTGGAGAACGAACATGATGACTGCTGAACAACTGATGGCCGCCCACAAATCCAACGTCGAAATCCTGTTCGGTCTGACCGGCAAGGCTTTCGAAGGCGTCGAGAAACTGGTCGAACTGAACCTGCAAGTGGCGAAGGCTGCGATGGGCGAAGTCGCCGACAACGCCAAGGCCGCCCTGTCGGTCAAGGACGCGCAAGAGCTGATGGCCCTGCAAGCCGGCCTGCTGCAACCGGTCGCCGAAAAGGCCGCTGCTTACAGCCGTCACCTGTATGACATCGCTGCCTCCACCGGCGCCGAAGTCACCAAGGTTGCCGAAGCCACCACCGCCGACGCACAGAAGAAGTTCATGTCGATGGTCGACAGCGCCGTCAAGAACGCACCGGCTGGTTCCGAGAACGTGGCTGCCTTGGTGAAGTCGGCTGTGGCCGCTGCCAACAACGCTTTCGACGGTGTGCAAAAGGCCACCAAGCAAGCCACCGACGTGGCCGAAGCCAACTTCCAGGCCATCTCGGCCACGGCAGTCAAGGCATCGCAAGCCGGCAAGGCAAAGCGCTGAAACACCGCGCGACGGGGTAATTTTTTGTTGCCGAGTTGAACTTCAGGGGCTTCGGCTTGTCCGACCCGGGCTGCAGGTGATGCCTGCAGCTTTCTCTGAAGGTTGTCTCCTCGGTACCTGAGAATTTTCTCCTCGAAGGTATCTTTCGGCCCGGTGGCAACACCGGGCCGTTTTATTTTGTCTTGGCCGCAATGCGCGCGCGCAGCTCGGGCAAGGCAGCCAGCATCGCATCACGACCCGCCTGGATCGACCGCTTGCGCGACGCGAAGTCGGCGCCAGACACACCGGGCAGCTTCGGCCTCAGCAGCACGTCGGCATCGCGCAGTTCGAAGTGGTTGATGCTGCGGCCCATGATGGCGAAGGTTTGAAGCAGCATGCGCATGGCGTCGCCGGTGGGGTTGCCGTCGGGCAGCGCACTGATGTCGACCGCGATCACCAGTTCGGCACCCATCTCGCGCGCAAAGCGCACCGGCACCGGCGACACCAACCCACCGTCGACGTACTCCCGCGTGCCGATGCGAACCGGCTGAAACACCGCCGGCACCGCGCTCGATGCGCGCACCGCCACGCCAGGATCGCCGCGCTGAAACAGAATCGGCTGGCCGTTGTCGAGGTCCGTCGCGACGATGCCCAGCGGAAGCCGCATCTGTTCGATCGAACGGCCCAGCGTGTTGTCGCGCACGTACTTCGCCAGCGCCTCGCCGCGAATCAAACCGCGCCCCGGAAACGCCCAGTCGGCAAAGGTCGATTCGTCCATGCCGTCGGCCAGCGCCGCCAGCGCCACGCCGTTCTTTCCCGACGCATAGAGCGCCGCCACCACGCTGCCGGCCGAGGTGCCGACGATCAGCGACGGCTGGATGCCGGCTTCTTCCAGCACCTGGATCACTCCGATGTGCGCAAAGCCGCGCGCCGCGCCACCGCCCAGCGCCAGGCCGATGCGCGGCGGGCGCGGCGCCGGCTTCGGCACGATCACGTCCGGCGGCGGCAGCGTTGCGACAGGAGGCACTGCCGCCGGCTTGACCGGGGCGGTCTGGCAGGCCACCAGCAGCATTGCGAGCGCGGCGCCCGCCGCCAGCGCTGCAACGCGCTTCAAGAAATCAATCATGGGTGATTCTAGAAGTCGCCGTTCTCAACCCGTCCTTATGCTTCACCAGCATACGTATTCGACAATTCTGTAGTTCCCAGTCAGAACGATCATTCTTAAAGTGCGCCCCTGGCCATCGATTTCGATGGTCGCCTTACTCAAGGACCCGATGGACTGGATCGCGATCGCAAGTGGCTTCGGCGTCGGTGCCATCGTTGGGATGACGGGCGTGGGCGGCGGGTCGCTGATGACGCCGCTGCTGCTGACGGTGTTCAAGCTGAACCCGGCGGTAGCGATCGGCACCGACCTCTGGTTCGCTGCCATCACCAAGACCGCTGGCTCGGTGTCACACCACCAGTCCGGCCACGTCGATTGGCGCATCACCGGGCTGCTGCTGGCCGGCAGCATTCCGGCTTCGCTGGCGATGATTGCCCTGATGCATTTCACCGGCATCACCAAAGGCTGGGCCAGCGCGCTGACCTTCTCACTCGGTATCGCGCTGTTGTTGACGGCCCTGACGGTGGCCTACAAACAGGTGTGGCATGCGGTGGGCCTGCGGCTAGAGCGCTGGATTCCCGAGTCACGCAAGCCTGCCTTGACGGTTCTGTGCGGGCTGATTCTGGGTGTGCTGGTGTCGCTCAGCTCGATCGGTGCGGGCGCCATCGGCGCCACGTTGATCATGCTGCTGTACCCCCGCCTGGAGTCGCATCGCGTGGTCGGCACCGACATCGCCCATGCCGTTCCGCTGACCCTGGTAGCCGGTATCGGCTACGCCAGCTTGGGTCATGTCGACTGGTCCCTGCTCGGCGCGCTGTTGATCGGCTCGATCCCGGGCATCTGGATCGGCGCGCAACTGACCCGCAAGATGCCCGAGACACTGATCCGCGTGCTGCTTTGCGGCTCGCTGGTGACGGCCGGTCTCAAAGTCATTCACTGATCCGACTTCCTTTCTGACGATGTACGCCTACACCGATTTCGACAAGCATTTCGTCCACCAGCGCGCGGCGCAGTACCGCGACCAACTGCAACGCAACCTGTCGGGCGAACTGGGCGACGACGAGTTCCGCCCGCTGCGCCTGCAGAACGGCTGGTACGTTCAGCGCCACGCGCCGATGCTGCGGGTGGCCGTGCCTTACGGCGAACTGAGCGCCGATCAACTGCGCGCGCTGGCCCGCATCGCACGCGATTTCGACCGAGGCTACGGTCACTTCACGACGCGCCAGAACCTGCAATACAACTGGATTCCGCTCGACAAAAGCGCCGACGTGATGGACGCGCTGGCCGCCGTCAACATGCACGGCATCCAGACCAGCGGCAACTGCATTCGCAACACCACCAGCGATTGCTTCGCGGGGGTTGCGCCCGACGAAGCCGTCGACCCCCGGCCGTACGCCGAAGTGCTGCGGCAATGGAGCACCCTGCACCCCGAATTCGCCTTCCTGCCGCGCAAATTCAAGATCGCCATCACCGGCGCCACCGAAGACCGCGCGGCCATCGCCTGGCACGACATCGGCCTGCAGCTGCTGAAGAACGGCGCCGGCGAGGTCGGCTTCAAGGTGCTGGTCGGTGGTGGCATGGGCCGTACGCCGGTGGTCGGCACGGTTGTCCACGAGTTTTTGCCGTGGCAGCAGGTGCTGGTGTTCATCGAGGCCATCGTGCGCGTCTACAACCGCTACGGCCGGCGCGACAACCTCTACAAGGCGCGCATCAAGATTTTGGTGAAGGCCGAAGGCCAGCGCTTTCTCGACGACGTGGCTGCCGAGTTTCGCAACATCCTCGAGCACGACACCGACGGAACGGCGCAGCTGATTCCGCAGGCCGAACTCGACCGCGTGGCGGCCAGCTTCAAACGCCCTGCAGGTGTGGTGGCGCAGCCGGAATCGACGGCTGTTGCCGCCGATGCGCCCGAGGCCTACAAGCGCTGGCTGCAGCGCAACGTGCATGACCACCAGCTTGCGGGCTACCGCGCAGTCACGCTGTCGCTGAAGCGAAGCGGCCAGCCACCGGGCGATGCCACCGACGCGCAGATGGACGCCGCAGCCGATCTGTCCGACCGCTTCAGCCACGGCGAGTTGCGCGTCTCGCACGACCAGAACCTGGTGCTGCCGTGGGTGCGCGCGACCGACCTGTTCGCGCTGTGGGAGGCCGCGCGTGCGGCCAGTTTTGCCACCCCGAACATCGGCCTGCTGACCGACATGATCGCCTGCCCTGGCGGCGACTTCTGCGCGCTGGCCAACGCGCGTTCGATCCCGATCGCGCAAGCCATCACCGAGCGTTTCGAAGACATCGACGAGCTGTACGACATCGGCGACATCGACCTTCACATCAGCGGCTGCATCAACTCCTGCGGTCACCACCACAGCGGCCACATCGGCATCCTCGGCGTCGACAAGGACGGCAAGGAGTGGTACCAGGTCTCGTTGGGCGGCTCCGACGGTTCGGCGATCAGTGGTGGCCCGGTGCCGGGCAAGGTGATCGGGCCGTCGTTCGCGGCCGATGAAGTGCCCGACGTGATCGAGGCCGTGATTGACACCTACCGCGGCCAGCGCAGCGGCAACGAACGCTTCATCGCGACGGTCAAGCGCATCGGCCTCGACCCGTTCAAGACGGCTGCCAACGCGGTTCGCCACGCCACCGCCCTCGCCTGATCGCAAACACCATGAAGTTCATCCAAGCCCACCGCGACCGCTGGCACACCGTGACCGGCGAAGACGGCCCGGTGGTCAGCATCACACCCGCGCCGCATTTGCTTTTGACGTTCACGCAGTGGCACGGCATTCGCAGCCAGTGGCCGGCCGGCATGGCGGTCGGCGTGCTGTTGCCGAACGACGCCGCCGTCGAAGACCTGGCCGCCGACCTGCCTCGCCTCGCGCTGGTGGCGCTGCAGTTCCCGAAGTGGACCGACGGCCGCGCCTACAGCCAGGCGCACCTGCTGCGGTCGCGCTACAAATTCGACGGCGAAATTCGGGCCACCGGCGAGGTGCTGGTCGACATGATGGCCCTGCTGCAGCGCACCGGGTTCGACGCGGCGGCGCTGCGCCCCGACCAGGCTATCGAGTCTGCGGAACGCGCGCTGACCTTCTTTCCCGGCCACTACCAGGGCGACGTGATCGAGCACCGCCCGCAGTTCGCGCGGCCCGCCGACGAGGTGTTGGCCAAGGCGCGTGAATTCGTTCAGACGGGCGCTTCGATATGACCGCCACCCAGACGCCGCACCCCACCGGTGCCATCGCGCTGTATGCCAGACCGAGCGCCGATTTCGCCGCCCGCGTGGCGCATGCCATCGTTTCACTGCAGGCCGCTGCGGTGGACCACCCGGGACGCATCGTTCAGTCGACCAGCCTGGGGGTGGAAGACATGGTGCTCACCGACCTGATCTCGCGGCACCGGCTGGGCATTCGCATCGCCACGCTGAGCACCGGCATGCTGCACGCCGAGACCGTCGAATTGATCGCACGCATCGAAGCCCGCTACGCGGTCGGCGTCGAGGTGTTCGAGCCCGTCACCGAGGCGGTGATCCGGTTCATGGCCCGAAACGGCGAACGCGCCATGTACGACAGCATCGAACTGCGCAAGGCCTGCTGTGCGCTGCGCAAGATGGAGCCGCTGTCGCGCATGCTCGAAGGCAACACCGCCTGGGTCACCGGCCTGCGCCGCGAGCAGTCGACGAACCGGGGCGGCGTGCCGTTCACTGAAACCGATGACCACGGCCGCATCAAGTTCAACCCGCTGGCCGACTGGACCTGGGGCGACGTGTGGCACTACGTGGCACTGCATGACGTGCCCTACAACCCGCTGCACGATGCCTTCATGCCCAGCATCGGCTGCGCGCCGTGCACCCGCGCCATTGCCATCGGTGAAGACTTTCGCGCCGGCCGCTGGTGGTGGGAGGAAGCAGGCGCGAAGGAATGCGGCCTGCATGTGAAGGAACCCGCTGTGTCGATGATCGGAGAACGCGCATGAACGCCCCGTTGAAGGTCGAGCAGTTGCTGCCCGGGCTCGACCAGACCCACCTCGACTGGCTGGAAGAAGAAGCCATCTTCATCTTGCGCGAAACCGTGGCGGCGTTCGAGCGCCCGGCCCTGCTGTTCTCGGGCGGCAAGGACTCTTGCGTGGTGCTCAGGTTGGCCGAGAAAGCCTTCAAGAATCGGAGCGCCGTTGGCAGCTTCAATGGCCGCTTGCCGTTCCCGCTGCTGCACGTGGACACCGGCCACAACTTTCCCGAGGTGATTGCCTTCCGCGACCGCCGCGTGGCCGAGATGGGCGAGCGGCTGGTGGTCGGCCACCTTGAAGACTCGATCCGTCGCGGCACGGTGCGCCTGAGCCACCCGCTCGAATCGCGCAACGGCCACCAGACCGTGGCGCTGCTTGAGGCGATTGAAGAACACCGCTTCGACGTGCTGATGGGCGGTGCGCGGCGCGACGAAGAAAAGGCGCGCGCCAAGGAGCGTATCTTTTCGCACCGCGACAGCTTCGGCCAGTGGCAACCCAAAGAGCAGCGGCCTGAGCTGTGGACGCTGTTCAACACGCGCATCCGCCCCGGCGAACACATGCGTGCGTTCCCGATCAGCAACTGGACCGAACTGGACGTGTGGTTGTACCTGGCGCGCGAAAACATCCCGCTGCCCAGCTTGTACTTCGCGCACCCGCGCGAGGTGATTCGCCGCAAGGGACTGCTGGTGCCGCTGACCGACGTGACGCCGCTCGAAGCCGGTGAAAGCGCAGAGACTGTCGAGGTGCGATTTCGAACCGTGGGCGACATGACCTGCACTTGCCCGGTCGAGAGCGCGGCCGCAAATGCGACCGAGATCGTCGCCGAGACCTTGCAGGTGACGGTCAGCGAACGCGGTGCAACGCGCATGGACGACCGCACGTCGGACGCGTCGATGGAGCGGCGCAAGAAGGAAGGCTATTTCTGATGAATCACCCCGCGAACTTCATCCACACGCCGCACTCCACAGCCCAGCCGGCCGACCACCGCGCGCTGCGCTTCCTCACCGCCGGCAGCGTGGACGACGGCAAGAGCACGCTGATCGGGCGCCTGCTGTTCGACGCACAGGCCATCCTTGCCGACCAGCTCGACGCGCTAGAGAAGAAAGCCGCCGGCGAAGCCATCGACCTGTCGCTGCTGACCGACGGCCTGGAGGCCGAGCGCGAGCAGGGCATCACCATCGACGTGGCCTACCGCTACTTCGCCACCCGCCGCCGCAAGTTCATCATTGCCGACGCGCCGGGCCACGAGCAGTACACACGCAACATGGTCACCGCAGCCGCTGGCAGCGACGCTGCGGTGGTGCTGGTCGACATCACCAAGCTCGACCTGCAGGCGCAACCGATGCCGTTGCTGGCGCAAACGCGCCGGCATGCGCTGCTGGCGCACTTGCTACGCGTGCCGAACATCGTGTTTGCCGTCAACAAGATCGACGCGGTCGACGACCCCGGCGCGGCATTCCACGCCACGCGGGTGGCGCTGCTGGCATTTGCTGCACAGGCCGGCATCGCCGTGGCGGCCGTGCTGCCGGTGTCGGCATTGCGCGGCGACAACGTCACCGTGCCGCTGGCCGCGCCCTGGTACGACGGGCCCTCGCTGCTGCAACTGCTGGAAGACCTGCCAGCGGCCACCGAGCGCACCGACGGTGCCTTGCTGCTGCCCGTGCAGTACGTGGCGCGCGACGCCGCAGCCGACGAGGGCGACACCGGCGTCGGCCACCAGCCGCGCACGCTGTGGGGCCGCGTGGCGCACGGCAGCGTGCAGGCCGGTGACGAAGTGCAGGTGTTTCCCAGCGGCCAGCGCGCCGTGGTGGCCGAGGTGCGGCGGGCCGGCGACGTGGTCGATTCGGTGGCCGCAGGTCAGTCCGCAGGCATCGTGCTCGATCGGCAACTCGACGTGTCGCGCGGCGACTGGATCGCCACCCCGCAGACGATAGCGGCCACGCAGCGGTTTTCGGCCACCCTGGCCTGGCTGGACACCGAGCCGGCCGTGGTTGGCCGCAAATACTGGCTGCGCCACGGCAACCGCTGGGTGCAGGCACGCATCACGTCCATCGACAGCCGCCTGGACATCCACACCCTGGCCGCCATCGACGCGCACGAGCTGGCCGTCAACGAGATCGGCCACGTGGTCATCGAGGCCCAGCAGGCACTGCCGGTCGAGGCCTACGCCACCAATCGCGTGGGCGGTTCGTTGATCATGGTCGACCCCGCCAGCAACCGAACCAGCGGTGCCTTGCTGGTGACCGCAGCGCAGCCGTCGTGACAGGCTGCGTCGTCTTCATCGGTGCCGGGCCGGGCGCGGCCGACCTGATCACGCTGCGCGGCGCGCGCCGGCTGGCGCAGGCAGATGTGGTGCTGTTCGACGCGCTGACCGACCCGGCACTGCGCAGCTTCGCGCCGCAGGCCCGCTGGATCCACGTCGGCAAACGCGGCTTTGCCGACAGCACCGGACAGGCCACGATCAATGCGTTGCTGGTCAAACACGCGCGCGAAGTCGCGGTGGTGGTGCGCCTGAAGGGCGGCGACCCGGGACTGTTCGGCCGGCTCGAAGAAGAGCTGGAGGCGATGGCGCTGGCCGGTATCGCGTGCGAGGTGGTGCCCGGCGTCACCGCCGCACTGGCGGCCGCGGCGGCCACACAGCGCCCGCTGACCCGCCGCGGCAGCGGACGCAGCGTGAGCCTGACCACCGCGATGACGCGCAGCGGCGCCTTGCAGGCCGCCCGCACTGCCGACACCGAAGTTTTCTACATGGCAGGCAAACAGCTCGCGGCCTTGTCGCGCCGGCTGGTCGAGGCCGGCTGGGCGCCGGACGCGCCGGTCAGCGTGGTATCGCGCGCCGGTTGGCCAGACCAGCTTCACAGCGACCACTGCGTGGGTGCGCTGGCACAAGCCGCCCTGCTGCACGCAGGTCGGCCGACGGTCGTCACGGTCGGCGCGGGCGCCCTGCCCCTGCGGCAACCGCCCTTCACCACCGAGGCGCCGCCCGCGCGCGACAGCCATTCGGCGCGAATGCTGCGGCAGACCTCGTAAACTTGGCAGTCTGCGCAGCAAAGGCGCTCCCGACTTTCATCTCACCGAGCCCGTCCCATGACCCACGTCGTCCTCGAATCGTGCATCCGTTGCAAGTACACCGATTGCGTCGATGTCTGCCCCGTCGACTGCTTCCGCGAGGGACCGAATTTTCTGACCATCGATCCCGATGAGTGCATCGACTGCGCAGTGTGCATTCCCGAATGCCCGGTGAACGCCATCGTTCCCGAAGAAGACGTGCCCGGCGACATGCAGCACATGATCAAGCTGAACGCCGACCTGGCGCGCAGCGGCTGGCCGAGCATCACCAAGCGCAAGGCGCCCGCGCCCGACGCCGACGACTGGAAAGACAAGACCGGCAAGCTGCCAGAGCTGATTCGCTGACCCGCCTGATTCAATGCGCCGATGCGCGCTCGCTGAAACCTGGCTTGACCGAACGACAACATGAACGCAAACACCAACGTGGAGATCTCGAGAACCGCTGAATTGCACGACGCGCCGGCAGCCATCGCGCGTGATGGCCCCATCGAAACCGATGCGGTGATCGTCGGCGCCGGCCCGGTTGGCCTGTTCCAGGTGTTCGAGCTGGGGCTGCTTGAAATCAAGACCCACATCATCGATTCGCTGGCCTATCCCGGTGGCCAGTGCATTGAGCTGTACCCCGACAAACCGATCTACGACATTCCAGCCGTGCCGGTGTGCACCGGCAAGGAACTGACCGACAACCTGCTCAAGCAGATCGAACCGTTCGGGGCCACGTTCCACCTGGGGCAGGAAGTCACCGTGGTCGAAAAGCAGGCCGATGGCCGCTTTCGGGTCGAGACCTCGAAGGGCACGCGCTTGCTGACCAAAACCATCTTCGTCGCGGGCGGTGTGGGCTCGTTCCAGCCGAGGCTGCTGCGCGTTGACGGGATCGACCGGTTCAACGACAGCCAGCTTTTTTACCGGGTCAAGAACCCGGCGCAGTTTGCAGGCAAGAACTTGGTCATCGTGGGCGGCGGTGACTCGGCACTCGACTGGACCATCAACTTCGTCCAGGAAGGCGCGAACAAGGCTGAAAGCGTGATCCTGCTGCACCGCCGAGACGGCTTCAAGGCGGCGCCGGCCAGTGTGTCGAAGATGCGCGAGTTGTGCGACGCCTACGAAATGCAGTTCGTGGTCGGCCAGATCACCGGCTTTGAAGAAGCGGGCGGCAAGCTCAGCCAGGTCAAGGTGACCGGCGGCGACGGCGTGACGCGCCTGATGCCGCTGGACATGCTGCTGGTCTTCTTCGGCCTCAGCCCGAAGCTCGGGCCGATCGCCGAATGGGGCTTGAACCTGGAGCGCAAGCAGATCGTGGTCGACACCGAGAAGTTCGAGACCAGCACGCCAGGCATCTTTGCGGTCGGCGACGTGAACGTTTATCCGGGCAAGAAAAAGCTGATCCTGTCGGGCTTTCACGAGGCCGCGCTGGCGGCCTTCGGCGCAGCGCCGTACATCTTTCCGGACAAGCGCATCCACCTGCAATACACCACCACCAGTCCGAAATTGCACAAGGTGCTCGGCGTGGAATCACCAGTCTTCGACTGAGATCTGCCGGTAACGCCGCAGGCGCTGACAGGACAGCGGGCGGGATGCCGCAGGCGCTACGAGACGGCGGGCCCTCACAGGCCCTTTCCTTTTTTTCTCTGAGACAATCTGCTCGCAATGCAGCTTGCTGCAACGCATTCGCTAGGGGTGTTGAACGCTTTACACCGTTCGACTGAGAAAGTCCCTTTGAACCTGATTGAGGTAATCCTCGCGCAGGGAAGCATGCCGAAAGCCCGCGCTCCGTGGGTGCTGGCCCGCCGACCTGCCATCGACACTTTGGACAACACGATGGCACACACACGCTCTAGAACTTTTCCTGGCCGCAGCACGGCCATTGCAGGCGCAGCCTTGTTGGTCACGACAGGTGCCTGCGCCCAGGTCACCACGCTGGAACAGGTCACCGTGACCGGCAGATCGACCCCTGCGCCCACAGTGGGTGGGTGGGGCGACGTGCCGTTGTCACAGTTGCCGTTTTCAGCCAGCGTCACCACGGCAGAACAAATGCGCGACCGGGCCATCACCCGCCTGGCCGACGTGGTGCGGTTCGACCCTTCGGCCAGCGACGCCTACAACACCGTGGGCTATTGGGACTATCTGACGCTGCGCGGATTCGTCATCGACAACCGCTTCAACTACCGTCGCGACGGCTTGCCCATCAACGCTGAAACGTCGATCGCGCTCGACAACAAGGAGCGCATCGAATTGCTGAAGGGCGCCAGTGGTCTGCAGGCGGGAACCAGCGCGCCGGGCGGGCTGATGAACTTCGTGGTCAAGCGACCACTGCAAGCGCCGCTGCGCAGCGTGCAACTGGGTCTGACACAACGCGGCTCGGTGTCGGCCGCAGCCGACATCAACCAGCGCTTCGGCGCCGGCGATGCATTCGGCCTCCGCTTGAACGCCGCCGCAGAGCACCTGGACCCACAGGCGCGTAACGCCAAGGGCGAGCGGCATCTGCTGGCACTGGCGGGCGACTGGAAACTGTCGACTGACACACTGCTGGAAGTCGAGTTCGAAAGCAGCCACCGCAGCCAGCCCAGCGTGCCCGGCTTCAGCCTTCTCGGCCCGGTACTGCCCTCGCCTGCGGACCCACGCATCAACCTGAACAACCAGCCCTGGTCGCTGCCGGTGGTGCTGGACGGCAATACTGCATCGCTGCGATTCAGCCAGGCGCTGGGCGCAGGCTGGCGCTGGACCGCGCATGCGGCAACCCAACAGTTGAAGTCGCAAGACCGTGTGGCATTCCCGTATGGATTTGACTGTCATCCCAGCAGCAACTTCACCCTCTGCGACCGCTACAGCCCTGCGGGTGAGTTCGACCTGTACGACTTTCGCAGCGAGAACGAGCGTCGGCGCACCGACGCGCTTGAACTGGCGCTGCATGGTGCCTTCAGCACCGGCGGCCTGACTCACGCCACGTCGGTCGGGCTGCTGCGCAGCCAGGTACGCAACCGCTTCCAGATGCAGGCGTTCAACTACGTTGGCAGTGGCAA
>JANNBZ010000299.1:0-7379 GCA_031386065.1 Burkholderiales bacterium | reverse complement strand
CCGGGCTGTGCGCGCGGCGCAACCTACAATGAAATCGAGCATGGACGAGCGCGCAAGAACCCTTCTGAAAACCCTGGTCGAGCGCTACATCGCCGACGGCCAGCCGGTGGGTTCGCGCACGCTGTCGCGCGCCTCGGGGCTCGACCTGTCGCCCGCCACCATCCGCAACGTGATGGCCGACCTGGAAGACCTGGGCCTGATCGCCAGCCCGCACACCAGCGCCGGGCGCATTCCCACCGCACGCGGCTACCGGCTGTTCGTCGACACCATGCTCACAGCCCAACCTTTGCAGTTCGCATCGCCGACGCACGTCGAACCGCAACTGGCGCACGACCAGCCACAGCGCGTGATCGCCAACGCGGCGCAGCTGCTGTCCAGCCTGTCCAGCTTCGTCGGCGTCGTGACGGCGCCGCGCAAGGCCAGCGTGATTCACCACATCGAGTTCATGCGGCTCAGCGAACGCCGGGTGCTGGTCATCTTGGTGTCGCCCGACGGCGACGTGCAGAACCGCGTGATATTCACCGCGCAGGACTACAGCCAGAGCCAGCTCATCGAAGCCAGCAACTACCTCACCGCGCACTACGGCGGCCTGACCATAGAAGACGTGCGCGAGCGCCTGAAGACCGAGGTCGACGCGCTGCGCGGCGAGATCGCCACGCTGATGCAGGCGGCGGTGCAGGCCGGCAGCGACGCCTTGACCGACAGCCAGGACCAGGTCGTCATCTCCGGCGAACGCAACCTGCTCGCGGTGCAGGATTTTTCCAGCGACATGGGCAGCCTGCGCAAGCTGTTCGACCTGTTCGAGCAGAAGACGCAACTGATGCGCCTGCTCGAAGTGAGCAGCCGCGCCGAAGGCGTGCGCATCTACATCGGCGGCGAGAGCATGGTGGTGCCGTTCGAGGAACTGTCCATCGTGTCGGCACCGTACGAAGTCGACGGCCAGGTGGTGGGCACGCTGGGCGTCATCGGCCCCACGCGAATGGCCTACGACCGCATGATCCAGATCGTCGACATCACGTCGCGGTTGGTCAGCAATGCGCTGAGCGCGAAGTAGCCGCCGGCTCGCTAACTACAATCCGCGCTTCGGGCCGCTAGCTCATGATTGGTTAGAGCAGCAGACTCATAATCTGTTGGTGCCGTGTTCGACTCACGGGCGGCCTACCAGGACAAGCCTGGCCCTCGCGGGCCGGGCTTTGTTTTTTTGGGCCGGCGCCGTGCCGCAGTTCACCGCGGTTCACCGCAGTGTCATGCGCGCGCGGCAAGCTCTGCTGCATCTTGTGCACACCGGAGTTACCGCCATGACGTTTCGCCGTCCCGTTGCAGCCGCCGCGCTGCTGTGCGCTGCCACATTCGCAGCCCCTGTTCACGCCACAGCTTCGATCTCGCTTGGCTACCTGGGCCAGCAAATCGTGCCCAGCGGAACCCAGTTCTCAGGCACCACCGTGGGTGGCCTGTCCGGCATCGACTTCAACCCCGCCAACGGCCACTTTCTGGCCATCAGCGACGACCGCAGCGCGGTCAATCCGGCCCGCTTCTACGAGCTGTCGCTGGACCTGGCGGAGTTCGCGCGTGCTGCAACTCCGGGCATGGCGGGCGTGAACTTCAATGCCGTCACGACGATTCAAAAACCCGGCGGCGGCGCCTTCGCCACCAACACCGTCGACCCGGAAAGCCTGCGCCTGAACCGTGCCACCGGCACTGTGTTCTGGACCAACGAAGGCCAGCGCAACGCAGCCGGTTTCCAGGCGCCCACGGTGCGCGAAATGAAGATCGACGGCAGCCACCTGCGCGACTTCGCGGTGCCCACGCGCTACCTGCCGTTCGGCTCTGCCGCCGGCACGGCGGCGGGGGATCGCGGCATCTACAACAACCTCGCGTTCGAGAGCCTCACGCTGTCTGCCGACGGCAAGACGCTGTACACCGCGACCGAAAATGCGCTCACGCAAGACGGCCCGGTCAGCACGCTGGCGCATGGCACGTCGTCGCGGCTGCTGTCGTTCGACGTGGCCAGTGGCGCGAGCGGTGCCGAGTACGTGGTCGAGGTCGAAAAGGTGGCCTTGCCGCCGAACCCGCCGGGCGGCTTTGCGACCAACGGCCTGACCGACCTGCTGGCCATCGGCGACCGCCAGTTCATCGCCATCGAGCGCTCGTTCGCGGTCGGCGCCGCCACGCCGGGCAGCCCGGTCACGGGCAACACCATTCGTCTGTATCAGCTGGATGCGCGCAACGCCACCGACGTGTCCGGGCTCGACAGCATCGCCGGCGTGGCCACCCTGCAGACGGTGAAAAAGACGCTGCTGCTCGACCTTTCGGCGGTGAAGAACGACGACGGCAGCGCGCTGGCGCTGGACAACATCGAAGGCCTTACCTTCGGTCCGCAATTCAACGGACAGCAGACGCTGATCCTGGTGTCGGACAACAACTTTTCCGGCACGCAGTTCACCCAGTTCGTCGCACTGAGTGTGGCGGCGGTTCCCGAGCCGCAAACCTATGCCGTGCTGCTGGCCGGGCTGGGCGCGGTGGGCTGGGTCGTCAGGCGTCGCCGCCGCTGAACGCGCTGCCCAGCCGCAGTGAGCCTCGTGGCCATGTGTCGGAAGGCGACCCTGTGGGCGCGGTCTGACAGCCGCACGGCCGCCTCTCCGGGTGACGGCTGAGGTCGCAAGGTCGACGATGGGGGCCCAGCCGCACGCACCGGAGAACGCATGCACAACGCCGCCACCCACAAGCCGCATCACGCGCCCATCGACGAGCCCGACGACCGGGTGCCCGGGCCGATGCCCATCGAACCCGACGGCATGGTGCCGCCGGTGATTCCCGACGACCCCGAGCACGACCGCATCGTCGATCCGGAGGCCTGACGGCGCAGGGCCTGGTGCAGTCGCAAACAACGGGCAAATCCGCATAGCCACCGGCGCGGCCGGCGGTGCAATCTTTCCTGACCCGACTCAGGAGCAATGCACATGCCGACCATCATCCAGGGCCCCGCCATCTACTTGGCGCAGTTCGCCGGCGACAGCGCCCCGTTCAACTCGCTGGGCGAAATCTGCGCCTGGGCCGCCTCGTGCGGTTTCAAGGGCGTGCAGTTGCCGTCGTGGGATGCGCGGCTGTTCGACCTGGCACGCGCCGCCGAGTCGAAAACCTACTGCGACGAGGTGGCCGGCACCGCCGCGCAGCACGGCATCACGCTGACCGAACTCGGCTCGCACCTGCAGGGCCAGCTGGTGGCGGTGCACCCGGCGTACGACGAAGCGTTCGACGGCTTTGCGCCCGAGCCGGTTCGCGGCAACCCGAAGGCGCGGCAGGCCTGGGCGGTGCAGCAGATGCAACATGTGGCACGTGCCTCGCGCCACCTCGGGCTGCCCAGCACGGTGTCGTTTCCCGGCGCGCTGGCGTGGCCGTTTTTGTACCCGTGGCCGCAGCGTCCGGCGGGGTTGATCGACGAGGCCTTCACCGAGCTGGCGCGGCGCTGGAAGCCCATCCTCGATGTGTTCGACGAGAACGGCGTCGACGTGTCGTTCGAGATCCACCCCGGTGAAGACGTGTTCGACGGCATCACCTTCGAGATGTTCCTGGCCCGGCTGCACGACCACCCGCGCTGCTGCATCAACTACGACCCGTCGCACTTCCTGCTGCAGCAGCTCGACTACCTGGCGTTCATCGACATCTACCACTCGCGCATCAAGGCGCTGCACATCAAGGACGCCGAGTTCCGGCCCAACGGACGCCAGGGCGTGTACAGCGGCTACCAGCCGTGGCTGAACCGGGCCGGGCGTTTTCGCTCGCTCGGCGACGGGCAGATCGACTTCGGCGCGATCTTCTCGAAGATGGCGCAGTACGACTACCAAGGCTGGGCGGTGCTCGAATGGGAGTGCTGCCTGAAGCACCCGGAAGACGGTGCACGCGAGGGCGCCGAGTTCATCCGCAAGCACATCATCCGCGTAACCGAAAAAGCCTTCGACGACTTCGCCGGAGGCAGCACCGACCCGGCCCAGCTGCGCCGCATGCTCGGCACGGATTGAGGGCAGCGCATGGCCACCCGCAAAGACCGCAGTTCACCGCCGCCACCGCTTGCAGCGCCACCCGAACGCATCCGCCTGGGCATGGTGGGTGGCGGCGAAGGGGCCTTCATCGGCGGCGTTCACCGCATGGCGGCGCGCCTGGACGACCACTTCAACTTCGTTGCCGGGGCGCTGGCGTCCACGCCGGCCAAGGCGCTGCGCTCGGGCCGGCTACTGGGCTTGCCTGACGACCGAAACTACGCCGACTTCGAAACCATGGCGCAGGCCGAAGCCGAACGCAGCGACGGCATCGAGGCGGTCGCCATCGTCACGCCCAACCACCTGCATGCGCCGGTGGCGCGCGCCTTCCTGAAGGCCGGCATCCACGTCATTTGCGACAAGCCCGTGACCACCACCACGCGCGATGCCAAAGACCTGCAGCGGCTTGCCGCCAGGTGCGGCCGCATCTTCGCGCTGACGCACAACTACACCGGCTACCCGATGGTGCGGCACGCGCGGCAAATGGTGCGTGACGGCGCGCTGGGCGACATTCGCGTGGTGCAGGTCGAGTACCCGCAAGAGTGGCTGACCGAGCCGCTGGAAACCAGCGGCCAGAAGCAGGCGGCGTGGCGCGTCGACCCGGCGCAGTCGGGTGCGGGCGGCTGCATTGGCGACGTCGGTACGCATGCCTACAACCTGGCCGACTACATCACCGGCCTCGACCTGCGCGAGCTGTGCGCCGAGCTGAGCCGCTTCGTGCCCGGCCGCCGGCTCGACGACAACGCGCAGGTGATGCTGCGCTACGCCAACGGCGCACGCGGCGCGTTGTGGTCCAGCCAAGTGGCGCCGGGCAACGAGAACGCGCTGCGTATCCGCGTCTACGGCAGCCAAGGCGGCATCGAGTGGCGGCAGGAGCACCCGAACCAGTTGCTGTGGTCGCCGTTCGGCGAGGCGACGCGCATCGTGTCGCGCGGCACACCGGCCGCCAACGCGTCGGCCGCCCGCGTCACGCGCATTCCGGCCGGCCACCCCGAGGGCTACCTCGAAGGCTTCGCCACGCTGTATTCCGAGATCGCGCAGGCCATTCGCGCCGCGCGACCTGGCGGCGCGCCGGCCGACGCCGTAGCCGACCCCGCAGCGCACTTCCCGACCATCGTCGACGGCGTGAAAGGCATGCAGTTTCTCGACGCGGTGGTGGCGTCTTCGGCGAAAGGCGGGCGCTGGGTCAAGCTGGGTCGATGAGCTGGGTGGTTTGGCTGGGTCGTTGGGCTGAAGAGGCCGACGACATCCCTTGAAACCCTGATTGATTTATTTATTGATGGGAACAGAATCGCGTTCCACACCGACCTGAAACGCATGAGCAGCACCTCCACCATCGCCGACATCGCCGCCCGTGCCGGCGTGGGCACGGCCACGGTCGACCGGGTGCTGAACAAGCGCCCCGGCGTCAACGCCGACACCATGCAGCGGGTGATGCAGGTGGTGGCCGAGCTGGGCTCGCCGCCGCTGCGCGGCCGGCCTCGGCGCGGCGACAACTTCCGCTTTGCCTACGTGCTGCCGGCCGACGCGTCGCCCTTCCTGGGCCTGGTCGACCGGCAAATCGCGCAGGCCGCCGGCGACTTCCGCCACCAGCACATCACCGAGGTCACGCACCGGCTCGACGCTCGCGACCCGGCGCAGTTCGCGGCCAGCCTGGCCCAGGTGGCCGACTGCGAAGGCGTGGCGCTGATGGCGCCCGACCTGCCGGCGGTGAAGCTGGCCATCAACGAACTGGTGCGCTCGGGCGTGCACGTGGTGACGCTGTTCTCCGACGTGGCCGGCTCGATGCGCGAGACCCACATCGGCGCCGACAACCGCGCCGCCGGCCGCACGGCAGGGCTGCTGCTGGCGCGCATGGCCGCCCCCGGTTCGGCGCGCGACACCGTGCTGCTGTCGTCGCAGGCCACGCGGCTGTCGGCCGAGATCGAGCGGCGCATCGGCTGCGCGCAGGTGATCGAGGAACGCTTTCCCGGCCTGCGCCTGCTGCGCACGCCCGACCTGCCGGCCGACGACGACGGCGCCGGCAAGGCGCTGCTGCGCTTCCTGAAAAAAGGCGTCGATCCGGCGCGCGTGGCAGGCATCTACAACGTGGGCAGCGGCAGCGCGGGCGTGGTGCGCGCGCTGGCCACCGCCGGGCTGGCCGGCACATCGGCCGTGGTGGCGCACGACTTCACCGACGCGCACCGCGCGCTGCTGGGCAACGGCGGCCTGTCGTACGTGCTGCACCAGGACATTCACTACTGCGTGTTGACCGCAGCGCGCGTGTTGCGCGCGCTGTGCGAGAACGTTCGCGGCGCCCTCAGTGTGGTGCAGCCGCGAATCGAAATCCTGACCGCCGAGAACCTTCACTGATGCACGGCGCGGCGGCCGGATGTGTGAGCGAGACCAACCCTTTGAAGGAGACACTTTCATGGATTCCACGTTGAAAATGCTGCCGAGGGTTGCTGCCCTCGCGGCCACCGCAGCCCTGGCTTTGGGCAGCACCGGCGCCTACGCGCAAGACAAGACCATCACCCTGTGCTGGGCCGCCTGGGACCCGGCGAACGCGCTGGTGGAATTGAGCAAGGACTTCACCGCCAAGAGCGGCGTGAAGATGAAGTTCGAGTTCGTGCCCTGGCCCAACTTTGCCGACCGCATGCTCAACGAGCTGAACAGCAAGGGCAAGCTGTGTGACCTGATCATCGGCGACAGCCAGTGGATCGGCGGCGCGGCCGAGAGCGGCCACTACGTGAAGCTGAACGACTTCTTCGCGAAAGAAGGCATCAAGATCACCGACTTCGCGCCGGCCACCGTCACCGGCTACGCCGAGTGGCCCAAGGGCACGCCGAACTACTGGGCGCTGCCGGCGATGGGCGACGCGCTGGGCTGGACCTACCGGAAAGACTGGTTCGCCAAGCCCGAGCTGCGCGCCGAGTTCAAGAAGAAGCACGGCCACGAACTGGAGGCGCCCAAGACCTGGACCGAGTTCAAGCAGGTGGCCGAATTTTTCTCGGGCCGCCAGATCGACGGCAAGAAGGTCTACGGCACCTACCTGTTCACCGAGCGCGGCTCCGAAGGCATCACGATGGGCGTGAGCAACGTGCTCTACCCGATGGGCTTCAAATACCAGGACCCGAAGAAGGCCTACGCGATGGACGGCTTCGTCAACAGCGCCGACGCCATCAAGGGCCTGGAGTTCTACAAGTCGCTCTACAAGTGCTGCACCCCGCCGGGGCTGACCAACTCGTACATGGGCGAGGGGCTCGACGCCTTCAAGTCGGGCCAGGTCGCGATGATGATGAACTGGTTCGCCTTCTTCCCCGGGCTCTACAAAGACCCGAATGTCGGCGGCGAGAAGATCGG
>JANNBZ010000337.1:0-1968 GCA_031386065.1 Burkholderiales bacterium | reverse complement strand
GCCGCGAGGGCCAGCGCGCTGGCGCGAAACGTGAGTCGGGTTGACAGCATGGTGAACTCCTGAAAGTGAATGAAAATTTTGTCTGTATCCGTTCAGCCAGCCGCCGACCGGACCGAAGGCGCGTCAGCCGCCCAGCCCGAGCTTCTGCGCCAGCCCGATGCGCTGCAGCTTGCCGGTGGCGCCTTTGGGAATCTCGTCCATGAAGAGGATCTTCTTCGGCACCTTGTAGTCGGCCGCCCGCGTGGCCACGAAGGCCTGGATCTCGCGCTCGGTGGCCGCAGCGCCCTCCTTCAGCACCACCACGGCCGCGACCTCTTCGCCAAGCTTGGGGTGCGGCATGCCGAAGCACACCACCTGCGCCACGGCCGGGTGGTCCATCAGGATTTCATCGACCTCGCGCGGGCTGACCTTTTCACCGCCCCGGTTGATGATTTCCTTCAGCCGGCCGGTGATGCTGAGGTAGCCGTCAGCATCTTTCGTGCCCTGGTCGCCGGTGCGGAACCAGCCGTTCAGGAAGCCTTCTTCGTTGGCCTGGGGGTTGTTTTCGTAGCCGGCGGTGACGTTGGCGCCGCGGATCACGATTTCACCCACCGCGTCGGCGCCCAGCAGGCTGCCGTCGCCGCCCATGATGGCCACCTCGGGCCCGGCCGCCACGCCCACCGTGCCGGGCTTGCGCGCTTGCGGCGGCAGCGGGTTGGACGCCATCTGGTGCGTCGCCTCGGTCATGCCGTACGACTCGATCAGCGGCGAGCCGAAGATGGCTTCGAGTTCGCCGATCACCTGCGGCGGCATCGACGACGACGACGAGCGCAGGAAGCGCAGCGGGTTGCGCCGGATGACGTCGACGTTGCCCTTGGCGCGGGTGACGATGGCCTGGTGCATCGTGGGCACCGCCGTGTACCAGGTCGGCTTCGCCTCGTCCATCCAGCCGAAGAATTTCAGCGCGTTGAAGCCCGGCGTGCAGAACACCTGCGAGCCCGCCGACAGCGGCGCCAGCACGCCGGCGATCAGGCCGTGAATGTGGAACAGCGGCATGATGTTGAGCCCGATGTCGGCCGGCGTGAACTGCAGCGTGGCGCGGATGTTGGCCGCCGAGGCGCACAGGTTGCGCACCGACAGCGGCACGATCTTCGGCCGCGAGGTGGTGCCGGAGGTGTGCAGGACCATGCCGATGTCGTCGGGCTCGCCATAGCCGCCGGACGGCGTGGCCGACGGTGCCGCGGCGTCGCCGTCGCGCGGCACCAGGGTGAAGCTGCCGGCGGGGGCGCTGTCCGCCACCAGCAGGTCGACGACCCGCACGCCCAGCGTGTGCGCCACCTCGATGGCGGGCGACGCGCTGCCGCGCTCGACGATCAGCACCTTCGCGTTCAGGTCGGACAGGTAGAACTCGAATTCATCGGCGCGGTACGCCGGGTTCAGCGGCGCGCTGGTGGTGCCGGAGGCGCAGGCCGTGTAGCAGGCGGCCATCTCCGGGCCATTGGCCAGCACGATGGCCACGCGGTCGTTGCGCCCCACGCCCAGCGCGTTGAGGCTGGTGAGCGTGGCGTCGACCTGCGCCCGCAGGCCGCGATACGACAAGGGGGCACGGCCGGGTGCGGAGATCGCCACCGCGGTGTCCGCGCCGACGGAAAGCAACTGCCTGAAGGTGCTGTGCATCGATCGATTGCCTGTGCGGGAAACTTGAATGGTGGTCCGATGATCGCGCCGGATTGCCGGCACCGTGTCGAATCCGCGGCCGATGACCGGTTACTTGCGGTAGCCGTACGCGGCGGTGATGTTCGACACCGTCCATTCGCCGGCGGTGATCGGCGGATAGCGTGCTGGGCGGTCGTCGCTGCGGCACGAGTCTAGGCAGCGCACCTCGGCACTGTGGTTGGCGCCGAAGAAGAACGGCATCGAGAAGCGCTTGCCGCCACTGGTGTTGATCACCCGGTGCACGGTCGACAGGAAGACGTCGTTGGTCCAGCG
>JANNBZ010000332.1:0-15559 GCA_031386065.1 Burkholderiales bacterium | reverse complement strand
GGGCGAGCTGGGTCAGGGTGTCGGGCGTGAACGAGATGGTGGTGGCAGGCTGGGTCACGATCACGTCGGCGCTGTGGCGGCGCAGCTCGGGGTTGGGCGCCAGGTAGGCCATCTCGCCCACCGACGTGCCGGCCCCCAGTTGAGCCACTTTCTGCCCGTCTCGAAAAACCTCGAGCGCGCCCTGCGCAATGATGTGAAAGGTGCGCCCTTCGTCGCCTTTGCGGTACAGCGCATGGCCGAAGTTGAAGCGTTGCCACTTGGCACGGTGCACCACCTCCCACAGCTCCACGTCGCCGAAGCTGGTGAAAAAATCAAGGCTTCGCAACAGGTTGAAGCGCTCGGAATCGAGCACGCCTTGCAACTGTCCGCGCGGCACCTGGCGCTGCAGGATGAGGTCGGACAGCGCCTGCGCGAACTGATCCCAACTGTCGAACCGGTCGGCCGGGTTCTTGGCCAGGGCGCGCTGGATCACCGCGTCCACCGTGGTCGACAGGCCGGCGCGCAGACCGCACAGCGTGGCTGGACGGGCGTTGTAGACCTGGTGCACCATGGCGGCCTGCACCGGCGCGTCGAACGGCGGCCGCCCGGCAATCAGGTGGTACAGCACGGCGCCCAGGCCGTACATGTCGGATCGGCAGTCGAGCGTGCTGCCGTCGAGCTGCTCGGGCGACATGTAGGCCAGTGAGCCAACGCGGTAGATCTGCGTCACGTCGGAGTCGAGGTTGAGCACGCTGCCGAAGTCGGTGATCTTCACGTCGGTGATGACACCGTGGGTCAGCACCGCCAGCAGGTTGGCCGGCTTCACGTCACGGTGGATCAGCCCCTGGCGAAACACATAGCCCAGCGCCATGGCGCACTTGAAACCGATCTCGACGATCAGCTCCAGCGACAGCAACTGGTCGGACCGGCAGTACGGCCGCAGCGTGCTGCCCGCCACGTGTTCCATCACGATGTAGGGCGCCACGGGGTCGGCCACCGCGTCGAAGATCTGCACCACGTTCGGGTGCTGCAGTCGGCCCACGAGCGCCGCCTCGGCCGCGAAGAAGCGCTCGCCGTAGCGCTGGTCGCTGGCGTCGCCGCCCGGGTTGGCGCGCAACCGCTTGACCGCCACGTCGCGGTCGTGAAAGTCGTCGTGACACAAGTAGACGTCGCTGGTCGCGCCCTCGCCCAGCTTGCCCAGCACGCGGTACTTGCCGATGTGGGTCGGCAGCGCAGCGGGGCTAACGCACGACGCAGGCGGCGTGTCGAGGCTCAGGTCGAGCGCGGTGGGCGGAAGGCGAGTGGACATGTTCGGGTGATCAGCGAATGCCGAACTCCCATCCTTTCATTGCTGCGACCTTGGCAGCGCGCGAAACAAGCCGGCAATCGCAGTGTTGTCCCGCGCATGCCGTTCGTCAACGAGGCGGCCCGTAAAATGCCTCGATGATTCAAGCCAAACAGGAGCTGCTGGCGGCACTCGCCGCAGCGATTCAGGAGGTCAGCCCCGGCGCCACGCTGGCGGCGGCTTTCGAGTCGCCCCGCCAGGCCGCGCACGGCGACCTGGCGTGCACGGCCGCCATGCAGCTGGCGAAGCCGCTGCGCAAGAACCCGCGCGAGGTCGCACAGGCGCTGATCGACGCCTTGCAGCGGCAGCCCGCCGTGCAGCGCGCGGTGCAGTCGATGGAGATCGCCGGCCCCGGCTTCATCAACCTGCGCCTGAGCGCCGCCACGCGGCAGGCGGTGGTGGCCGAGGTGCTGGCGGCGGCAGACCGCTTCGGCTGCCAGCCGGCAAAGGCGGACCGCGTGCTGGTCGAGTTCGTGTCGGCCAACCCGACCGGGCCGCTGCATCTGGGCCATGCGCGCCAGGCCGCACTGGGCGACGGCATCTGCAAGCTGTTCGAGAGCCAGGGCTGGCAGGTGACGCGCGAGTTCTATTACAACGACGCCGGGGTACAGATTGCGACCCTCATCGCGTCGGTGCAGGCCCGCCTGCACGGCTTCAAGCCGGGCGACGCGCAGTGGCCCGAGACGGCCTATAACGGCGACTACATCGCCGACATTGCAACCGACTTCTCCGCACGGAAAACGGTGCAGGCTGACGACCGCGAGTTCACTGCGTCGGGCCGCATCGACGACGTTGACGGCATTCGCCAGTTCGCCGTGGCGTACCTGCGTCACGAGCAAGACCTCGACCTGCAGGCCTTCGGGGTGCACTTCGACAATTACTTCCTCGAATCCAGCCTGTATTCCAGCGGCCGGGTCGAAGACACCGTGAAGCGCCTGGTCGCCTCCGGCAAGACCTTCGAAGAAGGCGGCGCGCTGTGGTTGCGCACCACCGACTACGGCGACGACAAGGACCGCGTGATGCGCAAGTCCGACGGCAGCTACACCTACTTCCTGCCCGACGTGGCCTACCACCTGGCCAAGTTCGAGCGCGGCTTCAGCAAGGCCATCAACCTGCAGGGCGGCGACCACCACGGCACCATCGCCCGCGTGCGCGCCGGCTTGCAGGCGGCCGACAGGGGCGTGCCCGCCAGCTTCCCGGACTACGTGCTGAACAAGATGGTCACCGTGATGAAGGGCGGCCAGGAAGTGAAGATCAGCAAGCGCGCCGGCAGCTACGTGACGCTGCGCGATCTGATCGACTGGACCAGCCGCGACGCGGTGCGATTTTTCCTGCTCAGCCGCAAGGCCGACACCGAATTCACCTTCGATGTCGACCTGGCACTGAAGCAGAACGACGAGAACCCGGTCTTCTACGTGCAGTACGCGCATGCGCGCATTTGCTCGGTGATTCAACAGTTCGTCGACAAGGGCGGCGACACCGCGTCACTGGCCGAAGCCGATCTGTCACTGTTGACGGCGCCCAGCGAAGCCGCGTTGATGCTGAAGCTGGCCGAGTACCCGCAGCTGCTGTCGAACGCGGCGGCCAGCCTGTCGCCGCACGACGTGACCTTCTACCTGCGCGACGTGGCCGGCAGCTTTCACAGCTACTACGGCGCCGAGCGCTTCCTGGTCGACGACGGGGCCCTGACGCGTGCGCGGCTCGCGCTGCTGACGGCCACGCGGCAGGTCATTCGCAACGCGCTGGCAGTGCTGGGCGTCAGCGCCCCGCAGCGCATGGACCGCGACGCGGCCCCGGAAATGACCCAGAACACGGACCCCGAGCGGGAGAACGCATGAACTTTGAACGCGCTGGCGCAGTGGGCCAACGGGGCGGCTTTGCGAACCAACGAGGCGGCTTTGCGAATCAACGCGGCGGCTTTGCCGTGGGCCTGATCATCGGCCTGCTGGTCGGTCTGGCCCTGGCGCTGGGGGTGGCGCTGTACGTCACCAAGGTGCCGGTCCCGTTCGTCAACAAGGTGCCGCAACGCACGGCCGAACAAGACGCGGCCGAGCTCGAGAAGAACAAGAACTGGGACCCGAACAGCCCGCTCTACGGCAAGAACCCCGCCAAGCCCGGCGCGCCGTCCAACGTGTCGACGGGCGTGGTGACGCAGGCGCCGGCGAGTGCAGCGGCCGGGAAGCCCGCAGCCAGCGGCGTGGTGGCGCAAGGCACGCGCCCGCCCAAGGCGTCGGCGCCCAGCAGCACACGCGATCCGGCGGCCCTGCTGGCGGATCGGCCGCTGCCCGCGACCGCCGCGTCGGCGTCAGCCAGAAGCGGCGCTGATCCGTTCATGTATTTCGTGCAGGCCGGCGCCTACGGTCGCAGCGAAGACGCGGATCAACAGCGCGCCAAGCTGGCGATCCAGGGCTTCACTGCGAAAGTGACCGAACGCGAACAGGCCGGGCGCACGGTGTACCGGGTGCGTGTCGGCCCGTTCGACAAGAAGGACGAGGCCGACGCAGCCAAGGAAAAGCTCGACAGCGCCGGCATGGAGTCGGCCCTGGTCAGGGTTCAAAAATGAGCACGGCTGAACTTAACGTGTGAATCCAGGGTCTGCCCTCCGTTCGCCACCTCCACCTTCCAAGGATCGATTGAAGATGAAACGACGTGACTTTTCGGCCCAGTTGCTGGGCACAGGCTTGGGTGTGGGCCTGGGCGCCGCCGGCATCGCCACCGCACCCGCTGCGTTCGCGCAAGCCGGCCCGGTGGAGGGCAAGGACTACATTCGTTTGAGCCAGCCGCAAGCCGTGGCGCCGGGCAAGATCGAGGTGGTCGACTTCTTCTGGTACGGCTGCCCGCACTGCTTTTCGTTCGAGCCCGCGCTCGATGCCTGGGCCAAGAGGCTGCCAGCCGACGTGGCGTTTCGCCGCGTGCCGGTGAGCTTTCGCGACGAGCCTTTCGGCACCCATGCGCGCATTTACTACGCGCTGGAATCGCTGGGTCAGATCGACGCGATGCACCGCAAGGTGTTCTCCGCCATCCACAACGAACGTGCTGCGCTGGCCAAACCGGCCGAAGTGAGTGACTTCATGACGAAGAACGGCCTCGATGGCGCCAAGTTCCTGGAGGTGATGAACTCGTTCTCGGTTCAGACCAAGGCGCGTCAGGCCAAGCAGATCACCGACGCTTACAAGATCGACGGCGTTCCGGCGCTGGGCATCCAAGGCCGCTACTACACCTCAGGCTCGGTGGCCGGCAGCACCGACCGCGCGCTGGCGGTGGCCGATCAGTTGATCTTGCGCGCGCGCAAAGGCTGAGCTTTGCTGTAGGTTCATGCGCGTCAGCCGCGTTTCAAGCGGTCTTCGCAAACGGGGCACGGTGTCTTGCAGCTAGAATTCTGCAAGTTTCGTGCCCCTATGAATTTCCGTTCCCCCGCCTCACTTTCGCTCGCCGTCGCGCTGCTCGTCGGCGTGATTTCGAACACGCCCGCGCAGGCCGAAAAGGCCGACCGCCTGAAGCCGCTGAACGTCGAAGCGGATCAACCGAGCAACATCGATCTGCTGAAGCGGGTGGTGGTGTTCAACGGCAACGTGGTGGTCACCAAGGGCACGCTGGCGATCCGTGCTGCCCGCGTCGAGGTGCGTGAAACGCCGGATGGCTACCAGGCCGCCGTGGCCACCGGTGGCTCGGGCAAACCGGCCACATTTCGGCAGAAGCGCGACGGGGTCGACGAGTTCATCGAAGGTCAGGCCGAACGGCTGGAGTACGACAGCAAGGCCGACACCGTGCGCTTCGTCAACGCGGCCGTGGTGCGCCGGATGCGTGGCGGCGTGGTGGCCGACGAAGTGACCGGCAGCGTGGTGAGCTATGACAACACCACCGAAGTGTTCAGCGTGTCCGGTGGCGCCGCGGCCGTCACCCCGGGCAACCCGGGCGGCCGGGTGCGGGCCGTGCTGACGCCGCGCGAAGGCACAGCCGCCGCTGCCGAAGCGGCCAGCCAGTCGGCCCCCGCGTTGAAGCCCAGCACGTCGCTGGGAACGCCTCGTTGAACACCGCTCCGGCATCCACCGTTGGCAGCGACGGACGCCTGACCGCGCAGGGTCTTCAAAAGAGCTACGGCGCGCGCAAGGTCGTGAAGGACGTTCACCTGGCGGTCAACGCTGGCGAGGTGGTGGGCCTGCTGGGCCCGAACGGCGCCGGCAAGACGACCAGTTTCTACATGCTCGTGGGCCTGGTGCGGGCCGACGCCGGAGAGATCACCATCGACGGCCAGCGGGTCGAGCGCATGCCGATCCACCGCCGTTCGCGGCTGGGGCTGTCGTACCTGCCGCAGGAGGCGTCGATCTTTCGCCGGCTCAACGTCGAAGAGAACATCCGCGCGGTTCTCGAACTGCAGCAGGGCCCAGACGGCCAACCGCTGACCACGGCGGTGATCGACGGCTTGCTGAACGGGCTGTTGAACGACCTGGGCATCGACAAGCTGCGCGACTCGCCGGCGCCGGCACTCTCGGGCGGCGAGCGGCGCCGGGTCGAGATTGCGCGCGCCCTGGCCACGCAGCCGCGCTTCATCCTGCTGGACGAGCCGTTTGCCGGCGTCGACCCGATTGCGGTGATCGAGATCCAGCGAATCATCAGCTTCCTGAAGGGCCGTGGCATCGGCGTGCTGATCACCGACCACAACGTGCGCGAGACGCTGGGCATCTGCGACCGCGCCTACATCATCAGCGAGGGCCGGGTGCTGGCCGAAGGCACACCGGCCGAGATCGTGGCGAACGCCGATGTGCGCAAGGTATACCTCGGCGAACACTTTCGCATGTAGATCTGATGGCCGGAATGAAGCCTTCTCTGCTGGAACGCCTGTCGCAGCATCTTGCGTTGACACCGCAGTTGCAGCAGTCGATACGCCTGCTGCAACTGTCGACGCTGGAGCTGCACCAGGAAGTCGAGCAGATGCTCGACGCGAACCCCTTTCTCGAAGCCGAGGAAGACAGCGGCCCCGTGTTCGAGCCGCTGGCCGAGCGCACCAGCGCCGCCGAGCGTGTGGGCGAACGGGAAACCGAGCGCGCCGCCGAATCGACCAGCGAGACTGCGAGTGAGGGTTCGGACGAAGCCCCCGGCCTCGACAACGCCGACTTCGGCACCACGTCGCGCGACGACTGGGAGAACGGCACCGAGCGCGAAGACTTCGACGGCATCCGCGAGTTGCCCAGCGGCGCAGGCAGCAGCGGCACCGACAACGAAGACTTCGAGTCGCAAGACCGCAACCCCATCGCCGCCAGCCTGCAGGACCATCTGCGCGACCAGATGTTGTGCATGCGGCTGTCGGCAGAAGACTCGGCCGCGCTGAACGTGCTGATCGAATCGCTGAACGACGACGGCTACCTGGGCGACACGCTGGAGGACATTGCGGCGCAGTTGGCCGAAGACGAACACGACCGCGAGCGGCTGCTCGAACACCTTCACTGCGGCCTGAAATGGCTGCAGAACATGGAGCCGCCCGGCGTTGGCGCGCGCAACCTGTCGGAGTGCCTGACCTTGCAGCTGCGCAACCTGCCACGCAGCGAGGCGCAGATGATCGCCATCATGATTTGCAAGCAGCACCTCGAACTGCTGGCGCGACGCGACATGAAGAAGCTGATGGCCGCGACCGGTGCCGACGAAGAGCTGATCAAGCAGGCGCAGGCGCTGATCGTCGCCACCGAACCGAAGCCCGGCCGGCCGTTCACGCGCGCCGAGGCCAACATCATCGTGCCCGACGTGATCGTGCAGAAATCGGGCCGCAACTGGAAGGTCGTGCTGAACCCCGACGTGATGCCCAAGCTGCGCATCAACGACCTGTACGCGCAGGCCATCAAACAGGGGCGCGGGTCGGGCGGCGCGGGCTCGGGACTGAGTTCGCGGCTGCAGGAAGCGCGCTGGTTCATGAAGAACATCCAGCAGCGGTTCGACACCATCCAGCGCGTTTCGCAGGCCATCGTCGAGCGACAAAAGAGCTTCTTCACGCACGGCGCCATCGCGATGAAGCCGCTGGTGCTGCGCGAGATTGCCGACGAACTCGGCCTGCACGAATCGACCATCTCGCGCGTCACCACCGCCAAGTACATGGCGACCGTCTTCGGCACCTTCGAGCTGAAGTATTTCTTCGGCTCGTCACTGCACACCGAGGCCGGCGGCAATGCATCGAGCACTGCCGTGCGTGCGTTGATCAAGCAACTGGTGGCGGCAGAAGACAATGCCAAGCCGCTGTCCGACAGCCAGATCAGCCACATGCTCGAAGAGCAAGGCATCCAGGTGGCGCGCCGCACGGTGGCGAAGTACCGTGAAGCCCTGAAGATCGCGCCGGCCAACCTGCGCCGCGCGATGTAGCCCGGCCCCATCCACAGCGCACACACCATGACCGCCCCGCTCTTCCTGCCCTGCGCCGCCGGTGTCGAAAGCCTGCTCGCGACCGAACTTCAGCGCCTGTTGCCGGGCACGCCCATCCACGAGTCGCGCGGCGGCGTGGCGCTGGACGGCGACCCGCTGCAGGTGATGGTGCTGAACCTCGAGTGCCGCCTGGCGCAGCGCGTGTTGGTCGAGGTGGCCGAAGGCGCCTACCGCGACGAGACCGATCTCTATCTGCTGGCTCGCACGGTCGACTGGACACAGTGGATCACCCCGGCGCACACCTTGCGCGTCGACACCACCTCGCACCGCAGCCCACTGCGCAGCCTGAATTTCGCCGCACTGCGCATCAAGGACGCCGTCTGCGACGCGCTGCGCGACGCCACCGGCGAGCGCCCCAATGTCGACACCCAGCATCCCGACCTGCAACTGGTGCTGCACCTCACGCCCGAGCGCGCGGTGCTGTACGTGGACACTTCGGGCGAGCCGCTGTTCAAGCGCGGCTGGCGCGAAGACAAGGGCGATGCGCCGCTGAAAGAGACGCTGGCGGCTGCGATGCTGGCGGCCGCCGACTGGCGCGGCACGCCCGACCACGGCGGCGCGCTGCACGACCCAGTGTGCGGCTCGGGCACCATCGCCATCGAGGCCGCGCAGATCGCCTGCGGCATCGCACCCGGCCTGAAGCGACGCTTCGCGTTCGAGCGGCTGCTACCGTTTGCGAACCCCGAGATGCGCGCCGAATGGCAGCGCCTGAAGAGCCATGCGCAGTCGCGCATTCACGCCAGCGCGGTGCCGATTTTCGCCAGCGACGTGTCGTTCCGCATGGTCGACTTCGCGCGCCGCAATGCGCAGCGCGCCGGCGTCGAAGCCAGCATCGTGTTCAACGGGGGCGATGCGCTCGAGCGCAGCGCGCCGGCGCTGCCGGACGACCTGCACGGCACCTTGATGCTGAACCCGCCGTACGGCGAACGGATCGAGGTGGCCGGCAAGTCGGCGCGCCGACCCGGCACCGACCCCGTGCTGGACAACCGCGGCGCGCCGAGCGACTTCTTCCCGCGCCTGGCTGCGCACTGGAAGCGCGCCTACACGCACCACCCGGCCGGCTGGACGGCGCACATCCTCAGCCCCGACATGAAACTGCCGGGCGCCATGCGGCTGAAAGAAGCGCGCCGGGTGCCGATGTGGAACGGTCCGATCGAATGCCGGCTGTTCCGCTTCGACCTGGTCGCCGGCTCGATGCGCAGTGGTGCGCAGCGACCGCCCGCCGAGTGACGCCGGGGCGGATTACTTCAGGCCGAAACGATTCAGCATCGCGCCGATGTCGCCGAGTCCGCCGTCCGGCACCCGACCGTCTGGCGTCAGCTGGTCGACCACCTGCGGCAGCACTTCGGACAACTGGCTGGCCGCCTCGCCGTGCGAGACACCCAGCTGCTGAGCGATCTTGGCCAGCATGTCCGAGCCCAGCACGTTGCTGAGTTGGTCGGCCGAGACCGGCAGGTTCTGACCGCTGCCTATCCATGAACCCAGCACATCGCCAAGGCCGCCTTGCTGCAACCTGGCCATCAAATCACCCAGCCCGCCGCCTGCCGCTCCGCCCTGCGATGCGCCGGCCTTGTTGGCCAGCATGCCCATCACGATGTTGATCAAGGCGCTCTGCCCACCGCCTTGCTGACCCGCGCCGCCTTGACCGCCCGTGATCGCTCCGATCACCGAATCCAGCAAACCCATGATGTGCTCCTTTGGCGTTAGGCGAGCGCCCGAAGGCGGGTCGCTCGCCGCTGCATCGTAAGCCACAGCAAAGCTGCTGCGGTCAGCGAAATCGGGAACAACGAGCCCCAGTTCAACCAAGTCCAGCCTTGTGTGGTGACCAGGGCACCAGAGAAGAACGAAGTCACGGTCATGGTGCTTAAAACGCAGAAGTCCATGGCCGCCTGCGCGGTGGTTTTTTCTTCTGGCCGGTAGGCCTCGGTGAACAACGTGGTGCCACCGATGAAGAGGAAATTCCAGCCCAGCCCGAGCGCCGCCAGTGCGACCAGGAACTGCATCAGCTCGACGCCCGACAGCGCCACGACGATGCACACCAGGTTGAGCAGCACACCCACGCCCATCACCGGCAGTGCACCGAACCGCTTGATCAGGCTGCCGGTGAAAAAGCTCGGCACGAACATGCCCAGCACGTGCCATTCGAGCACCAGCGCGGCGCTCTTGAACGGGTGCGAGCACTGCGCCATGGCGATCGGTGTGGCCGCCATCAACAGGTTCATCACGCCGTAGCCGAGCGAGCAGGCCAGCACCGACACGATGAACACCGGCTGTCGCGCAATTTCACTCAGCGGCCGACCGGGACGCGCCGCACTGGGCAGCGGCAGCGGCGGAAACTTGATGAACGACATCACCACGAACGACATCAACGCCACCAGCGCGAGCGCCGCATACGCGCCGGCGAACGGCACTGGCAGTGTGTCGCGGGTGGCCGAGGCCAGGTTCGGTCCGACCACCGCGCCGATGATGCCGCCGGCCAGCACCCACGAAATCGCGCGCTCCTTGAACGAGGCGTCGACGATCTCGGTGGCCGCAAAACGGTACAGCCCCGCGTTCGCGTTGTAGTAGCCGGCAATCAGCGTGGCCGCCACCAGCAGCCAGAAGTTGCGTGTCGCGGCCGCGTAGGCGCACAAGCCGGTCGACGCGATGGCCACCAGCAGGCCGGCCTGGAAGCTGCGCTGCCGCCCCCACGCGCGCTGGGTTCGCGCGACCAGTGCCGTGCTCAGCGCGCCGCCGGCCACGAAGCCGGTGACCGGCAAGGTGGCCATCCAGGCACTCGGCGCGAGGTTCAAGCCGACCAGCCCGTTGATGGCGATGAAGGTGACGTTGTTGATCAGGAAAAAGCCCTGGCACAGGGTCAACAGCAGCAGTTGCGAATTCATCGGCAGGGTCCACCGGTGAGGGCCAGGTGCGCCAGCAGCGCGAGCGGCGCGGTGTCGGCACGCAGCACGCGCGCGCCGAGGGAAACGGGCGTGAAGCCCTGCGCCAGCGCAGCCGCTTCTTCCGCCTCGGAAAGGCCGCCTTCGGGACCGCTCAGGCACAGCACCGCAGCCGGTGTTGCGGCCATCGCGGCTGTTGCGGCTTGCAAAGGCGGCGCAACGCGCAGACTCAACAGCCATCGAGATTCGTCGGCGCGGGTCGCCAGCGTTTGCAACCACGCCGACACGGTCAGCACCGGCGAGATGCGCGGCACTTGGGTGCGTCCGCTCTGCTCGCACGCGGCGATGGCCACCGCTTGCCAATGAGCCACGCGCTTGTCAGCCCGCTCGCCGCTCAGGCGCAGCACCGAGCGCTCGCACAACAGCGGCTGGATCCGCGCGACACCCAATTCGGTGGCTTTCTCGACCAGGTCGTCCATGCGGTCGTTGGCCGGCATGCCGAGCGCCAGCGTGACAGCGCAGGCCAGTTCGCGGTTCGCCGGCACATGGTCGAGAACCTGCACGTCCACATCGCGCCGGCCCATGCGCAGCACGGAGGCATTCCACTCGCCGCCCCGACCGTCGAACAAGGTCAACGCCGCACCCGGTTGCAGTCGCAGCACCTGCACATGACGCGCGGCCGATTCGGGCAATGCAAGGCGTGATTCGCTGCGAAGCGGCAGGTCTACGAACAGGCGTGGCGGCATCATCGAAGTGTGCCTGAGGGGGCTGTGCGTCCCGGCTTCGCAGGCCGGGGCTCAGGCCGGAACGAAGCGCCTGTGTCAACTGCGCAGAGCAGGCCTGAGCTGAGCCGACTTCGCTGCACAGCTTCGCAGGTGCTTCGCTGCGTCGGCTCAGGCCGGAACGAAGCGCCTGTGCCAACTGCGCAGAGCAGGCCTGAGCTGAGCCGACTGCGCTGCACAGCTTCGCAGGTGCTTCGCTGCGTCGGCTCAGCTCAGCGAAACACGCGCTTCACAGCCGCCTTGACGCGCAGCTTGGTGAAGCGCCACCAGCGCAATGCGCGGGCGAACCAGCGGAATCGAATCAACTGCGGCTCGGTGATGGTGAACAGCCGACCGACCAGCGCGGTGCCAAGCAACTTGGCGGCGACGATGACACCGACGCCGAGCGCGGTGTGGCCGAGGTGGATGAACCACAGCGCGAGCAGCTTGACCGGAACCAGCAGCACCGCCGGCACCAGAAACAGCGCCAGCGCGACACCCGGAGACAGCGTGCAGATGCGCGCTTCGAGGCGCGCCAGCGGCGGCCACCGGGCGAGGCGGCCCGCCCAGGCGGTGAGCGGCGCCCAGCCCCACTCCTCGATCCACATCACGAGGGCGGCCAGCGCCAGGAAGGGCAGCCGCAGCGGGCGCCACAGGCGCCGCACGATCCTCATGCGTGGGCGGCCTGCGGCGGCCGCGCGGCGCGGATCAACGACCGTACAGCGCTCGGCTCGCCTTGTCGGCGGCTGCGGGTCCCTTGCGATCGCGAATCTGGATGAGCGCCCTGTCGGCCACCGCACGCAACTCGTCGATGCTGCTCGCCTTGTCGACCGCCAGCGTGAGCGTGAAGCCACGCAGACCCAGTTCGTTGGAAATGAGCTGGGTCAGTGTGGTCGTGAACTGCGCGTAGTCGAGCGGGGCCGCGGGTTCGTCCGGCTCGATGGCGACGGCGGGCTTTGCCGCATCGATACGCGTCGAGGCGGTCTTCGCGGGTGATGCGGTGGCCACTTCGATCAAGCCGAGGGCTTGCAGCATGACGAAGGCGTCGGGGGCGATGCCGGCAACGCTGGTCAGCAGGGTTTGCTCGGACCGATTGCCGTCGATCAGCAGCAGCAGATTGCGCTGAGCCCGCTCCTTGACCAGCAACCGGGTCTGTATCTCCGTTCGTCCCGCATCCGTTTTGGTCCAGATCACCGTGAGTTCCCCGCTTGTGGCATGGAATGGCGTCTTCGGATATCGACGCCCTTGAGCATTGTTCCATTTTGCTACAAGGCGTTGGGGCGAGGCGTCATTTTCTACTGCGCGCCGAGGCATGCGTCACGTTTGCGACGCGCACGGTGTTGATCGGTTGGTCGGCCGGTTCAGGCTTTGTCGCGCAACTCGCGGCGCAGGATCTTGCCGACGTTGGTCTTCGGCAGGTCGGTGCGGAACTCGACGATCTTGGGCCGCTTGTAGCCGGTCAGCTGCGTTTCGCAATAGGCGCGTACCTGCGCTTCGGTGACGTTCGGATCGCTGCGCACGATCACCAGTTTCACCGCCTCGCCGGCCTTGGCATCGACCACGCCCACCGCCGCGCATTCGAGGATGCCGGGCATCTGCCCGACCACGTCTTCGACCTCGTTCGGGTAGACGTTGAAACCGCTGACCAGAATCATGTCCTTCTTGCGGTCGACGATTCTGAAGAAGCCGCGCTCGTCGACCACACCGATGTCGCCGGTGCGGAAGAAGCCGTCGGCCGTCATGACCTTGGCGGTCTCGTCGGGCCGCTGCCAGTAGCCGGCCATCACTTGCGGGCCCTTGATGGCGATCTCGCCGGGGGTGCCCAGCGGCACCTCGGCGCCGTCGTCGTCCAGCAGGGTCAACTCGGTGTTGGGCATCGGCAGCCCGATGTTGCCGCTGTAGGCAGCGCTGTCGACCGCATTGCAGGTGGCCGACGGCGAGGTCTCGCTGAGGCCGTAACCCTCGACGATCGGGCAGCCTGTTTTCTCAAGCCACAGCTTCGCGGTGGCGCTTTGCACGGCCATGCCGCCGCCGACTGAAATGACCAGGCCGCTCCAGTCGACGCTGCTGAATTCGGGGTGGTGCGCCATCGCGTTGAACAGCGTGTTGACGGCCGGGAAGCTGTGGAACTTCTGGCCCTTGAGTTCCTTGAACACGCTGGGCAAGTCGCGCGGGTTGGCGACCAGGATGTTGCAGCCGCCCATGCGCATGGCCAGCATCATGTTCGTGTTGAAGCCGAAGATGTGATAGATCGGCAGCGCGCAGATGGTCACGATCTGCTCGCCGGCCGGGATCTTTTTCAGCGCCGGTTGGTACCAGGCTTCGGCTTGAAGAATGTTGGCCACCAGGTTTCGGTGCAGCAGCACCGCGCCCTTGCTGACGCCGGTGGTGCCGCCGGTGTACTGCAGCACGGCGATGTCGTCGGGCCCGACCTGCGCGGCCTTGAAACTCATGCTGCGGCCCTGCGCCACCGCGTCGTTGAAGCGCACCGCGCCGGGCAGGTCGAACGCCGGCACCATCTTCTTCACGTTGCGCACGACGTAGTTGACGATCAGGCTTTTCGGGAAGCCCAGCATGTCGCCCAGCGCTGTCAGGATGACCTTCTTGGTCGGCACGGCCGACAGCACCTGCTGCAACGTGGTGGCGAAGTTCTCGACCATCACGATGGCCTTGGCGCCCGAGTCTTTCAGCTGGTGTTCGAGTTCGCGCGGCGTGTAGAGCGGGTTCACGTTGACCACCACGTAGCCGGCCCGCAGGATGGCCGCCACCGCGACCGGGTACTGCGGCACGTTGGGCATCATGATGGCGATGCGGTCGCCCTTGGCGAAGCCCTGGCCCTGCAAGTAGGCAGCGAAGGCGCGCGACAGGTCGTCGACCTGACCGAAGGTGACCATCTTGCCCATGAAGCGGTAGGCCGGCAGATCGCGGTACTTCTTGAAACTCTCTTCCAGCAGTGCCACCAGCGACGGGTACTGTTCAACGTCGATGTTCGCTGGCACCCCTTTTGGGTACTGCTTCAGCCAAGTCTTTTCCATGGTGGGCTCCGTGATCGATTCGCAGGCGATAAGAGTGCCCGTCGCGGATTCTGACGGATGGCTGACGCCCAACGCATCAGGGGATTCGATAGCGATTTATGGAGGGCTTCCCCTATGAAACAGGCCTCGGCGCGCCGCCATCGCGGGCGGGCCCGCGTTCACCGCAGCAACTCGAGCTCGAAGCGCTTGCGCCCGTGGACGCGGTAGACGCTGAAGTCCGCCACGTCCAGCGTGGCGATGCGTGTGATGCCGGTGCTTTCGGCGAGCCAGATGAGTTCGATGTCGGCCCAGTCGGGGTCGATGTCAGCGTACTTGCGAAGCAAGCTGGCGATACGGGCATAGCCGTCCGCGTCAGGCTGGTGCAACTGCAGGTTGCCGCTCATGACCAACTCCGCCAGCACGGCCCGCATGCGCACCGGCAGGAAGTAGGCAGCCTCGGTCAATACCGACGCGACGGTGTGCAGCTCGCCGCGAAACGTGGCCAACCAGCGCGCAACGCCAGCGTGCTTCGGATCGTCGCGCGCATACATGGCGACGAGCACACCTGTGTCGAGCAAGACGCCCCCTGCAGCCGTTCTCGAGCGCGGAACCGCAACACCCTGCGCCCGGCCGCCGGGAGGCGGCACCTTGGCTGTCACTTTTCGTTGCGGCGAATGCGCTGCATCGCGCGCTCGCGAACGGCCGCTTTGTCAGCCGATCCACCGCCCAGCTCACCGCCACCGATGAATCCGGCATCGACAAAAGCCTTGTAGTTGGCGCTGACGTGGGTGCGAGGCTGTGCAGCCGACCGCGCTGGCTCGGCCTGCTTGGCCAGCAAGTAGACCGCCAGCGATTCGCGGACAACCAGGCTTTTGTTCACACCGTGATCGGTGCAATAGCGTTCGAGCGCGGATTCAACGGCTGAGTCGAGGCGAACGGTCAGGGTCATAGCGGGCGCTTGAGAATACAAGTTTGCAGATTGTATTACAACAGCCACGCGCAGAGAACCCGCACTCTCACTCCACCGCTTTGACCATGTCCTCGATCACCTTCTTCGCGTCGCCGAACACCATCATGGTCTTGTCCATGTAGAACAGTTCGTTGTCCAGGCCGGCGTAGCCTGCGGCCATCGAGCGCTTGTTGACGATGATGGTCTTGGCCTTGTAGGCCTCC
>JANNBZ010000328.1:0-2278 GCA_031386065.1 Burkholderiales bacterium | reverse complement strand
GCGACTGGTGCACCCCGATTGCCGAGTACGCCAATCGACCCGCCGGGCGGGTCGTGCCTTGCTTGGGGCGGCCCGGCGCGGCGGCCCGTCGCGAACAGGTTGACACGGAATGTCTCATTCGACGCCTTTTTCGGCCAGCATCTGGCGCAGCAGGGGCACGCTGATGGCGCGCTTGCTGACCAGAGCGAAGTCGTCGAGCCGGTCGAGCCAGGCCATCAGGTGCTTCAGGTCACGCGCGAAACGATTCAGCAGGTAGTCCATCACTTCGTCGGACAGGAACAGCCCGCGCCGGTCGGCCTCGCGGCGCAGCGCGGCCCGCGAGTCGGCCTCGCTCAACGGCTGCAGCGCCAGCACCACGCCCCAGCCGAGCCGGGTTCGCAGGTCGTCGCGCAGCGCCAGGTCCACCGGCGGCAGCCGGCCCGCAGCCGCGATGGCGGTGCCGTGCGAGCTGGCTTCGACGAACAGCGCGAAGGCAGCCTGCTGCTGGTCGGCGTCAAAGCGGTCGCAGTCGTCCAGCACGATCAGCGACCAGGCTGGGTCATGCGTCCAGGGCAAGGCGTCGGCGATGCCGAACCAGCCCACCCGCGCGCCGCGGCGTTGCTGCTGCTGCACCAGCGCGTGCAGCAGATGCGTCTTGCCGCAGCCGGTAGGCCCCCAAAGGTAGAGTGGCGCGCTGCCCGGGGAAAGGTCGCGGACATGCTGGAACGTCAGCGTGTTCGAGCCGATCACGAAGTTGGCAAAACTTTGCTCGGTGTCGAGCGCGATCGCGAGCGGGATCTGCTTCATCGGCAACGGGGCAGCGTCGCGCACTCGACGGTCAGCCCTGGTAGAGCCGGCTGGCGAGATAGCTTTGCTGAGCGCGGCGCCAGGCCACCACCAACACCGCGCTGACCGGCAGCGCGATCAGCACGCCGACAAAGCCAAACAGGTGGCCGAACGCGAGCAGCGCGAAGATGACCATCAACGGATTCATGCCGATGCGTTCACCGACCAGCTTCGGGGTCAGGAACAGGCTTTCCACCAACTGCCCGACGCCGTAGACCACGGCTACCGCGATCAGCCCGTACCAGCTCGCAAACTGAAGCACGGCCGCCAACAAGGCCAGCAGCAGGCCCAGCCCGAAGCCGAGGTAGGGAATGAAGATCGCCAGCCCGGTGAACACTCCCACCGGCACCGCCAGGTCGAAGCGGAACAGGGCGAGCCCGACGCTGTAGAAGACGGCCAGGATGCCCATCACCAGCAGCTGGCCGCGCAGGTACTGGCCCAGCACCTGGTCGCACTCGTCGACGAAGCCCTGGAACGCGGGCAACGAGCGCGGCGGCACCATCTGACGGATGCGCTGAATCAGCGCCGGCCAGTCCATCAGAAGGTAGAACAGCACCACCGGCACCAGCACCGCGATACCAACCACGGCCAGCACGATGCTGCCGCCGATGCGCGCCGAACTGAGCACCGTCGCGAGCCAGTCTTCGACGTTGGCGCTGAGGTACTTCAGCACGAAGGCCTTGATGCTGCCGGTGTCGAGCGCGACGTTGATGCCGTACTGCGCCAACCACGGCGCGAGCCGGGTGTTCAAGGTCTCGGCCAGCGTGGGAATCTGCTCTCGCAGCAGCGGCAGTTCCTTCGACAGAATCGGCACGATCAGCAGCATCACCGCGAGCAATGCAATCAGGAACAGCACCTCGACCAGCAACACCGCCAGCAAGCGCGGCACGCGCCGGGTGGCGAGGCGCTCGACCGCAGGATGCAAGGCATAGGCGATCACGGCGCCGACGATGAAGGGTGTCAGCACCGGTGCCAGCAGCCACAGCAAGGCAAACCCTGCAGCGGCGAATATCAGCCACGTCAGCGTGCGCCGTTGGGTGGTGGAAAGGTTCATTAAAAGCGGCAAGGCGCAATCAGTGCAGGCGCGGCCGGCCCGCCTGACGCAACTCGGCCGTGCGCCTGCGGACGGCCGCATGGTCGACCGCCCCGGCCCCGCTTTCCAGGTAGGCCTCCAGGTCGGCCAAGGCCTCGGCGAAGCGATCCAGTTCGGCGAACGCCAGGCCGCGGTCGCGACGCTCTTCCCACGCGTGCGGCAGCAGGATCACCAGGCGCTGCTGGACGGCGAGCAGGCGGCGCCAGTCCTGCGCCGTGCGGTGTATATCTTTCAGGTTGCGCAGCAACCGCGCCAGCAGATCCCGCGGCGGCGCGGCCTGCAGGAACAGGCCCAGCCCCGCGTCACAGTCACCGACCAGGCCGCGCCGTCGCCGGTACGGGCCGAGGCGTTCTTCGAGCT
>JANNBZ010000325.1:0-10051 GCA_031386065.1 Burkholderiales bacterium | reverse complement strand
TCAGCCGCATGCCGCGCTCGGCGGCGGCCGCGAACAGCGCGTCGGCGCTGACCTTGTGGACGGTCGGGTAGACCACCGCGCTGGTGCTGCCGTGTGCCAGCAGCGCGTCCAGAAAATGCGCGGCGGCGGCGTGCGCGTGGGACGGGTCGGCGTGGCGCAGTTCGGCCGGGAAGGTGTGGTCCGTCAGCCAGTCGAGCAGGGCCGCGCCGTGGCTGGCAATGACATCGATCTGCGGGCTGTGCACATGGGTGTCGATGAAGCCGGGCAGCAGCAAGCGGCCGGCGTGGTCGTGGCGCTGCCAGCTGGCGTCCAGCGGCTGGGCGGCAGGCTGCGCGCCGACGATGCGGCCGGCCTCGACCAGCAGCCAGTGGTCGGGGCGGAAGCGGACCGCAGAGTCGTCGCCAACAACGTCGATCGCACCCCACGCCGGGGCGGCGATGAAGTCGAGCAGGTCGCCGCGAATGGCGAGTCGGGTCGAAACGGAGGGGGTCATTTTTCTGGCGGGCCGCAAGGGTATTGGCAGGGTGCAGCATGCCATGCGAAAGTCCGGCCATGAGCATCAGCACCCAGATTGGCACCCACAGCGAAGCGCAGCCGGTTCGATTTTTCCACCGGGGTCGCATCGTCAGCGCAGCCAGCGCGCACCCGACCCGCTCGGTGCTCGACTGGCTGCGCGAAGACGCGCACTGCACCGGCACCAAGGAAGGCTGCAACGAGGGCGACTGCGGCGCCTGCACGGTGGTGATCGGCGAACTTTCGAACGCCGCAGACACAGCCGCAGCGGCGGTCGGTGGCTTGACGCTGCGCACCGTCAACGCCTGCATCCAGTTCCTGCCCACGCTGCACGGCAAGGCGCTGTTCACGGTTGAAGACCTCAAGGCCGAGGGCCGCCGCGAGCTGCACCCGGTGCAGCAGGCGATGGTCGACTGCCATGGCTCGCAGTGCGGCTTTTGCACGCCGGGCTTCGTGATGTCGCTGTGGGCCGCGTACCAGCAACACGCTGCCGCCGGCACACAGCCGACCCGCCAGCAACTGGCCGACGAGCTGTCGGGCAACCTGTGCCGCTGCACCGGCTACCGGCCGATCCTGGACGCCGGCGAGCGCATGTTCGAGCTGCCCGCCGCACGGCTGGACACCGCGCCAGCGCTGGCCGCGTTGCGAAGCCTGGGCTCCGATGACGGCTTCGCGTACAGCGCGCCGAACCCGCAGCAAGGCGGCCGCGTCGACCGCTTCCACGCGCCGAAAACCGTCGACGCGCTGGCCGCACTGCGCACGGCGTACCCCGGCGCGCAACTGCTGGCCGGCTGCACCGACGTGGGCCTGTGGGTCAACAAGCAGTTTCGCGATGTCGGCGACATCGTCTACCTCGGCGACGTGGCCGCGCTGAAGCGCATCGAACTGCGCGCCGATGAATTGTTCATCGGCGCCGGCGCGTCGCTCGAAGCCGGCTGGCGTGCGCTGGCGAAGCAGGTGCCCGCGCTGACCGAGGTGTGGCTGCGCTTCGCGTTGCCGCCCATCCGCAACGCCGGCACGCTGGGCGGCAACATTGCCAACGGCTCGCCCATTGGCGACGCCGCGCCGGTGCTGATGGCGCTCGACGCGCAGGTCGAACTGCGTGGCGGCGAGCGCGTGCGCCGCCTGCCGCTGAGTGATTTCTACACCGGCTACATGCGCAACCGCATGGCGTCGGGCGAGTTCGTGCTGGGCCTGGCGGTGCCATTGGCAGCGATGGATCGACAGCTGCGCGCCTACAAGATCAGCAAGCGTTTCGACTGCGACATTTCGGCCGTGTGCGCCGGCTTTTCCATCGAGCTGAAGGACGATACGGTGCGCAAGGTGCGGCTCGCGTTCGGTGGCATGGCGGCCACGGTGCAACGCGCCGCGCGCGCCGAGGCCGCGCTGCTCGGCCAGCCGTGGTCGCAGGCGGCAGTGGCTGCTGCGAAGGCGGCGCTGGCTGAGGACTTCACGCCGCTGACCGACATGCGCGCCAGCGCGGCGTATCGCATGCAGGTGGCGCAGAACCTGCTGCAGCGCTTCTGGCTGGAGACACGCCGCGTCGACCCGCTGCCGGTGGAGATGACCCGCGTCTGGAGCACGGCATGAACCAGTCCATCAACGCAAAGCTGTTGCAGCCCACCGACGCCGAAGCCCTGCGCCAAGGCGCGCGCGTGGGTGTCAGCCGCCCGCACGAATCGGCCCACCTGCACGTGGCCGGCGAGGCCGCCTACATCGACGACCTGCCCGAGCTGGCGGGCACGCTGCACGCGGCGCTGGGGCTGTCGCCCGTGGCGCACGGCCGCCTGACCGGCATGGCGCTGGAGCGCCTTCGCGGCCTGCCCGGCGTGGTGTGGGTGATGACGGCGGCCGACATTCCCGGCCCCAACGACTGCGGCGCCATCGTGCACGACGAACCCATCCTGGCCGAAGGCGAGCTGCGCTATCTGGGCCAGCCGGTGTTCGCGGTGATCGCACGCACGCGCGACGCCGCTCGGCGTGCCTGTGCGCTGGCGAAAGAGGTGATCCAGTTCGAGCCTCTGCCCGCCGTGCTGACCATCGCGCAAGCGCACGCGGCGCAGCAGTACGTGCTGCCCCCGATGCACCTGAACCGCAGCACGGTCGAAGGCGGCGCGCGCGCCGCCATCAGCGCCGCGCCACACCGCTTGGCCGGCACGCTGGGCGTGGGCGGGCAAGAGCAGTTCTACCTCGAAGGCCAGATCAGCTATGCGGTGCCGAAAGAAGACGACGGCATGCTGGTGCATTGCTCCACGCAGCACCCCAGCGAAATGCAGCACCTGGTGGCGAACGTGCTGAAGTTGCGGTCGCACCAGGTGCAGGTCGAGTGCCGGCGCATGGGCGGCGGCTTCGGCGGCAAGGAGTCGCAGTCGGCACCGTTCGCCTGCATCGCGGCCATCGCGGCGCGCAAGTTGAACAAGCCGGTGAAGCTGCGGCTCGACCGCGACGACGACTTCTTGATCACCGGCCGGCGCCACTGCTTCTGGTACGAGTACGAAGCGGGCTTCGACGACGCGGGCCACGTGCTCGGCGTCGAGATCACGCTGGTGTCGCGCGCCGGTCATTCGGCCGATCTGTCGGGGCCGGTGATGACACGCGCGCTGTGCCATGTCGACAACGCCTACTGGCTGCCCGACGTGGCGCTGCACGGCTACTCCGCTCGCACCAACACGCAGAGCAACACCGCCTTCCGCGGCTTCGGCGGGCCGCAGGGCGCCATCGTGATCGAGAACATTCTCGACACGATTGCGCGCCGCTTGCAGTTGGACCCGCTTGATGTGCGGCGTACCAATTTCTACGGCACCGACTTAAACAACGTCACACCTTATGGTCAGACGGTGGACGACAACATCATCCACGCGCTGAGCGCCGAGCTGGAGGCCAGCAGCGACTACCGCGCACGCCGCACCGCCCTCGCCGCGTTCAATGCCGGCAGCCCGGTGCTCAAGCGCGGCATCGCGTTCACGCCGGTGAAGTTCGGCATCTCGTTCAACGTCAAGCACCTGAACCAGGCCGGCGCGCTGGTGCATGTCTACGGCGACGGCTCGATTCTGGTCAACCACGGCGGCACCGAGATGGGCCAGGGCCTGCACACCAAGGTGGCGCAGGTGGTGGCGCACGAACTGGGCGTGGGCTTCGAGCGCGTGCGCGTCACCGCCACCGACACGCAGAAGGTCGCCAACACCTCGGCCACCGCGGCCAGCACCGGGGCCGACCTGAACGGCAAGGCGGCGCAAGACGCGGCGCGGCAAATTCGCGAGCGGCTGGCCGCCTGCGTGGCGCGCCACCACGGCGGCACGGCGGCCGAGGTGCGCTTCGCCAACGACGAGGTGCGCGTCAACGGCGTCACGCTCGGCTTCAGCGCCGTGGTGACCTTGGCCTACCTGGACAGCGTGCAGCTCTGGTCCGACGGCTTCTACGCCACGCCCGGTTTGAGCTGGGACAAGGAGAAGATGTTCGGCCGCCCGTTCTATTACTTCGCCTACGGCGCGGCCGTCAGCGAGGTGGTGGTGGACACGCTGACCGGCGAATGGAAATTGCTGCGCGCCGACGTGCTGCACGACGCCGGTCAGTCGCTGAACCCTGCGGTGGACATCGGCCAGGTCGAGGGCGCCTTCATTCAAGGCATGGGCTGGCTGACGATGGAAGAACTGGTGTGGCACTCGCAGAGTGGCGCGCTCAGCACGCACGCGCCCAGCACCTACAAGATTCCGACCGCCAACGACTGCCCGCCGGTCTTCAACGTGAAGCTGTTCGAGTCGGCGAACGTGCACGACAGCATCCACCGCAGCAAGGCCGTCGGCGAGCCGCCGCTGCTGCTGCCGTTCTCGGTGTTCTTCGCGATCCGCGACGCGGTGTCGGCGGTAGGCGCGCACTGCGTGGACCCGCCGTTGTCGGCGCCCGCCACCAGCGAGGCGATCTTGCTGGCGATCACGGCCGTGCAACGTGACGCCCTCGGTATTGCTCCTTCCCCTTGAAGGGGGAAGGCAGGGATGGGGGTGAGATCGTGGCCTTGAGTCGGCAAATGTTCAACGCTCTCACCCCCACCCCAACCCTCCCCCTTCAAGGGGGAGGGAGCCAACTCGCGCGGCAGGCTGCTGCGCTGCTTTCAAGCGACGAGCCGGCGGTGCTGATCGCCGTCACCCGCGCCCAAGGCTCGGTCCCCCGCGAAGCCGGCACGCGGATGCTGGTGACTGCGTCAACCGCCATCGGCACCATCGGCGGCGGCCACCTTGAGCTGAAGGCGATTGCCTTTGCGCGCGCACTGCTGGCCAGCGACGACGGCGCACCGCGCAGCCAGCACTACCCGCTGGGCCCGGCGCTGGGCCAATGCTGCGGCGGCGCGGTGACGCTGGGCTTCGAGCGCCTGCACGCGCAGCACCTGCTCGCCTGGCCGACGCCGACGCCGCGCTTCCACTTGCAGCTCTACGGTGCCGGCCACGTGGGCCGCGCCATCGCGCGGCTGCTGGCCACGCTGAACGTCAGCGTCGACTGGATCGACGAGCGCGAGGATGAATTTCCGCAAATGCTGGGCGAAGCCGGCTGGCCCGATCACATTCGCAAAGTCGCGGTCGATGCGGTGGAAGGCGAGGTGCGCCACGCGCCTGCAAAGTCGTTCTACCTCGTGCTGACCCACCAGCACGACCTGGACCTGCGCATCACCGAAGCCATCCTGCGTCGTGGCGACTTCGGCTTTCTGGGCCTGATCGGCTCGCGCACCAAGCGGCAACGCTTCGAGCATCGCTTTCAGGAACGCGGCATCGCGCCCGCGCTGATCGCCCGCATGGTGTGTCCGATCGGGCTGCCGGGCATCGCGGGCAAAGAGCCCGAGGTGATCGCGGTGTCGGTGGTCGCGCAGTTGCTGGCCGCCAGCGCAGCCACCGATTGAGTCGGCACGCCGTTCTTCGACGATGCTGCGGCCGCCTCGAAGTGCTGCCTACACTCCCCCGCATGCTCATCGACACCATTCGCCAGCGCCTGCGCGCGCACGGCGCCGCACCGGCCCACGAACAGCGCGTGCTGCGACTGTGGGCGCACGCGCTGCCGCAGGACAGCGGGCGCCGCAAGCTGGAAGACTTCCTGCCGCAAACATTGCGCGCCGACCTGCCTGCGCTGACCGAGGCCCTGCGCAACTTGGCCACGCTGCGCTCGAGCCACCCGGGTGCCGACGGCTCGGCGCGCATGCTGGTCGACCTGGCCGACGGCCAGACGGTGGAAAGCGTGCTGCTGCCGCGCGACGGCCTGTGCGTGTCCACGCAAGTCGGCTGCGCGGTCGGCTGCGTCTTTTGCATGACCGGGCGCGACGGCTTGCTGCGCCAACTGGGCAGCGCAGAAATCGTCGCCCAGGTGGCGCTGGCGCGCACGCAGCGCACGGTGCGCAAGGTGGTGTTCATGGGCATGGGCGAGCCGGCGCACAACCTCGACAACGTGATGGACGCGATCGAGCTTTTGGGCACCGCCGGTGGCATCGGCCACAAGCAACTGGTGTTCAGCACGGTCGGCGATGCGCGTGTGTTCGAACGCCTGCCGCAAGGCCCGGTGAAGCCCGCGCTGGCACTGTCGCTGCACTCCACCGACGCGGCGCTGCGCGCACGCCTGTTGCCACGCGCACCGCGCATCACGCCGGCCGAATTGGTGGAACTCGGCGAAGGCTACGCACGCGCCACCAACCACCCGGTGCAGTACCAGTGGACGCTGATCGACGGCGTCAACGACAGCGACGATGAACTCGACGGCATCGTCCATTTGCTGGCCGGCAAGCACGCCTGCCTGAACCTGATTCCGTACAACACGGTCGACGGCCTGGACTTCAAGCGCCCGTCGCCCGAGCGCGCCACCGCAATGGCGCGCACTCTGCTGAAGCGCGGCGTGCTGACCAAGCTGCGTCAGTCGGCGGGGCAGGATGTGGATGGGGGGTGCGGGCAGTTGCGGGCGCGAACGGAAGCGCGGGTGATCGAACTGCGACTGGCTTGATCTGTGAGGCTGGCCTGCTGACACATCGCAGCGGCGACCGAACTGCACAACGGTCGCGAAAACGACCTCACTGCACGTCGTCGATCCACGGATTCAACAGCGCCACGCGGGCAAGCTGGTAGTTGCCGGTATCGCGCGTCACGACCGTCAGCCCATGGTGGAGAGCGGTCGCGGCAATGATCAGATCGGGCTGCGAAAAAGTGTGCCCTGCCTTGCGCCCTTCCTCCACAAGCAGGCGCCACTTGAACATCACGTCTTCAGAGACTTCAAGCACGCGTTGATCGAACATGGGCCGCACCCGGTGCAGCAGCCAGTCATTGAGTTCGGCACGGCGGATCGGATCGCCGACCGTCTCGATGCCGTAGCGGATCTCGGCGAACGTGATGGCGCTGACGAACAATGCCTCCAGCGGTTGCGCGGCGACAAACGTTCTAACCCGCGCGCTCGGGCGCGGTCGGCGCTGTTCCGAAATCACATTCGTATCGAGCAGCCAACCACTCACAGCTTGACCGCCCGCACCGGCATGGCCGAGCGGCGCGGCTTGAGCTCGATCTCGATCTCGCGGTGCGGCGACGCTTGCAGGGCCTCGATCAGCAGTTGCCCGGTTCGCACGCCCTTCAGGCGCCGAAACTCGTCCGCATCGACCACGACGACCGCATCGCGGCCGTGCAGCGTCACATGCTGCGGGCCCGCACTGTGAGCCATGCGGACAAGCTCACTGAAACGCGCCTTGGCGTCCTGAAGGCGCCAGGGAGTTTGCTGAGGGGGCAGAGGTGTCCTGACAGGGGCAGATATTTTTCTGGTCATGCTGACCAGATTAGCTTTGACTGACATTTCGAGCAAGGCAATCGCCTCGCGCCGGAGGTAAACGAGCAATATCAGAGGCAACCCGCGCCGCTCGAAGGTCTACGCGGAGTTAGTCGTCAATCGGCGGGAGAGCCCTCAAACCTTCGGACTGGTCAGACTGTTTGTCCTTTTGGGCTTGCTCAACTTTACGAGTGTTCTCGCCGTCCAACTGCAAGTCGAGCCTCGCCTCCCGCAAGACAGTCTTCACCAGCTTTCCAAGACGTGTTCGCGGAGCGCGCCTGTAGATCCTTCGGCAAGCGGCTTCGAAATTATCTATGGCTGAGCCAAAGTGGCGCTCGTAGTTCTGCCGATTGGCGCAAAGATCCATGTTCTGCAACATAAATGTCCGCAAAGGCTGGCCCGACAAGCTTTCGATGGCAGCTTCGAAGTCCTCGACGCCCGCGTTTCTCATCACCGCCTCTTCGATTTGGCTCCATCCGCTTTTGATTGCGAGACCTGCGACGACCTCGACAAGTGACAGGCTCGCATGGAGCTGGGCCTTCGCAGCACTTATCGCGGCAACTATGTCCGGATGCAGGGCACGATTGAAAAAATTGCCTGTTTCGATGTCTTTGTCGTGGCGCGCATTGAAGTCCGAGATCCACGCAACCACCAGCTGCCCCGCAACTTCGGCCCCATCCTCAAGTTCGATCACCCGGTCGTGCAAGCCAGTGACGGCAAAGGGGTCTAACAAGCGCACGCTCGCGATCAAGCCGCGAGCTTCTTCCACGAGAGCGTGTTCTGTGATCTCCGGGTGCCACTGGACATGATCAAGAAACTGCGAGCTGCGGTTGCTCATGCTCAAGAAGTCCGCCTCATGCGCGTAGCGTTCGATGATCTTGGCGACGGCGTCAATTTGAAACGATCCCGATCTGAGGAATTGAACCACCAGCGACTCGTAATCGTCACATCCCCGAATGCCGAGCTTTTGAAGAAGCAGCGCCCATCGTGATCGAAGCTTGTCCTGCGCTTGCTCCTCTTCGCTGCGCTCTCCTCCCGCCTCATCTGAAAAATCGTCTTGGAACGAGTTGAAACCCAGGACGAAATCGAACGATGGTCCGTCAACGATGCCCTTGTAGTGAATCGCTGAAAGCAACGAGGTAGATGGAACCAAGCATTTCAGAATTTCAGGCGTCAGTCCCGAGTGCTGAGCCAAGATTCGATTGACCGACCGGATGATCTTGCGCAAAACCCGGATGTTTGTGAGCTCGCAGGCGACTGCCGCCTCCTTGATCTCGGCTGCGAACGTTGACGGAGTCAGCGCGGCAGCGATGTCGAACGCCTCCTCGGCGGAGGTGTCGAGCACGATCTCCTGATCGATCAACTTCTCCCGAAACTTGTCCCATACCGCGCGATCCAGCAACTGGTCAGTGTTGAGAATCAGAAGGAACCGTGAGCCGTATCTTTGTGTGAATTCATCGATGAACCCCATCACCTCGTCAATACTCAGCTTCTCGTGCTTGCGCTCGATATCGTCGATTACGATGAATCGGTTGCGCAACGTGGCCGGAACTGCGAGCAACTCTAGTTCGTCGAGGGCAGCGAAAGCAGGATGGACCGCTTTCAGTGCCTTCTTGCCCTCTCTCCAGGCCACCTTGGCAGTGTCCGTTGCCAAGCTGCTGCCCCCGATCCTTGGGACTGCGCTCTGAACAACTTTCAGTTTGAGCGAGGCCATGTCGGCTAAGCCAAATAGCGAGACGTAAAGCGAGTTCTTGACAACCTCGTCATCCGACCCCTCCCTAGTCTCCGTCCATAGGTGGCTCTTGCCCGTACCCCACAGCCCGGACAAAGCGACGACCTTGTTCTCCCTGTCTTCGACAAGCCGTCTGAGATGCGTCTTGGTTGATTGCAGTGTCATCGGGCCTCCGAGTGCTGGGCGAAGTATCGGCCGTTGGCCAGGCAAGTCCGCATCTGAAGCAGTTGACGCGTCGAAACCAGTCGCCCGTGATCGATCAGAAATGGTCGACAGCTAAAGTTGAGCCGATTTCGCGGACACCTCCTCCTCACGGAAGAAGGAGTCCGACATGCCCACCCCGAAGCCTCCGTATCCGGCCGAGTTCCGCAAGCAGAGGTGCAACGTTCGGCCAACAACCGCTCAACCCTCGACCGCCATCACCACCCGATTGCGCCCCGCTCGTTTGGCTTCATAAAGCGCGTTGTCGGCGCTCTTGCACCAGGCCTGCGGGCTCTGGCCGGCGTGCAGCGCGCTGACGCCGATGCTCACGGTGACGAGTTCGTTGGGCAGCAGATCGGCTTGCGCCAGGCGCAGGCGCAGCGCTTCGGCGATCACCAGCGCGTCCTCTCGTGTGACGCGCGGCAGCAGCAGCACGAATTCTTCGCCGCCGGTTCGGAACAGCATGTCGCTGCGCCGCTTGCGTGACGACACGGCGGCCACCAGTTTGCGAAGCACATCGTCTCCGACATCGTGGCCGTGGCGGTCGTTGACCTGCTTGAAGTGGTCGATGTCTATGGCCAGCAGCGCGTCCATCGGCTTGGCTGCGTCGGCTGGCACCACGAGTTGCAGCAGGTGGGTCTGCAGGTGTCGCCGGTTGTAGGCCCCGGTCAGCGGGTCGGTGATTGAACCGCCCCGGATTTTGAGGAGGCTCCTTCGATTGAGAATGGAGCCATGATGAGGAAGTCCCCGAAGTTTTCCCCCGAAGTGCAGGAGCGTGCGGTGCGCATGGTCTTCGACGCCAAGGACCAGTATCCATCGCAGTGG
>JANNBZ010000322.1:0-9348 GCA_031386065.1 Burkholderiales bacterium | reverse complement strand
GAGCACCTGGTGCGCAGCACGCTGGCGCAGTCCGGAGGCGAGGCGTCGCTGTACGCCCACGCGCTGGCGCGCTACCAGCAGCACTACCTGCGCATCAACGGCGACCACTCCGACGTGTACCCCGGCGTGGTCGAAGGCCTGACGGCGTTGCGGGCGCGCGGCTGGACGCTGGCCTGCCTGACCAACAAGCCGACGCCGTTCGCGCTGCCGCTGTTGAAGAAAAAGCGGCTCGACGGATTCTTCGCGGCCATGTTTGGCGGCGACAGTTTCGAACGCCTGAAACCTGACCCGTTGCCGCTGCTGAGAACCTGCGAGGCGCTGGGCCACGCGCCGGCGCGCACATTGATGATCGGCGACTCCAGCAACGATGCACGCGCCGCGCGCGCGGCGGGTTGCCCGGTGGTGCTGGTCACCTACGGCTACAACCACGGCACGCCGGTGCAAACGGTCGACGCCGATGGCTTCGTCGACCGCATCGACCAGATTTAAAGCAGTTGCTCGGGTACCAGCGGCCCGATCATGAAGTTGTAGAAGCGCTGCCACAGCGACGACTCGGGCTCGGTGTCCAGAATCACTTCGTTGTCGTCGTCCATCGTCAGCCACTGCAAGCCGCTGCCATCGGGGTTCAGGCGCAGGCGATACGCACTTTGCAGCTTGCTGATGTTGACGATGCGCAGCAGCTCTTTGGCGAGCTGCGGGCTCTCGATGAAGATGCCGAGTTCGGTGTTATGCGACTCCGACCGCGGGTCGAGGTTCATCGAGCCGATGAACACCGTGGTGTTGTCGATCACCGCCGTCTTCGCGTGCAGGCGGCCCAGCGACGAGCCGAACATGCCCAGCCGTTCGGTGCGGCGAATGCGCGCGGGGCTCAGTTCGTACAGGTCCACACCGGCGCCCAGCAGACGGGGGCGGTAGCGCGCGTAGCCGGTGTGCACGATAGGGTTGTCGTTGGCCGCCAGCGAGTTGGTCAGCACCACCATCTTCACCTTGCGCCGGCCCAGCGCCTCGAATTCGGCGATGCCCGTCTTACCCGGCACCAGGTAGGGCGAGGTGAGGATCAGGTTCGTCTTCGCGCCCCAGATCTTCATGCGCACGTCGCGCGACACGTTGTCGAGCGCCGCTTGCTGGGCCGACATCGGCGCGCCCTTGTCGGGTGGGTCGGCAAAGGCGCGCGCCGGCGCCCAGATCAGGCCCACGCGGCCAGCGTCCAGTTCTTCACTGAGCGGGCCGTAGCCCAGCACGTCGACTGAGGGAAGCTCCAGCGGTGCCTTGTCGACGGGGGTCAGTCGGTCGAACTCCTGCGCCAACGTGGCGGCGGGGCGATCATCGATGACGATGCTTTGCACCGGGTAGACGAGGTCGCTGTTCCAGTAGCGGTCGAAGGTGCTTGCCAGCTCGCCCACCACTGCGCCCAAGATGAAGGCGTCCATGTCGATGAAGTTCTGCAGGCCGTTGCGCACGAAGTATTCGTCGGCGATGTTGCGGCCGCCGGCCACCGCCGCCAGCCCGTCGGCGATCAGCAGCTTGTTGTGCATGCGCCGGTTCAGCCGGCGCAGGTCGAACAGCGACGCGGCGAAGCGCGTCGCGACCGAACTGCGGGCGCAGCAGAACGGGCTGAACAAGCGCACCTCCACGTTCGGCTGCGCCGCCAGCGCGCGCAGGATGGGGTCGGTCTTCTCGGTGTGGATGTCGTCCACCAGCAGACGCACCCGCACGCCGAGCTGCGCGGCGTCGCGGATCTGGCGCAGCAGCAGGCGGCCTGAGGCGTCGTCTTCGATCACGTAGTACTGAACGTCGAGCGTGTGGCGTGCGCGCTGCGCGAGCTGCAGCCGCGCGTCGAGCGAGAACAGCCCCAGCGGCAGCAGGCGAAAACCGGACAGCTCGGGCGACGGCGTTGATGCGCGCGCCAGGCTGGCCAGGTCGCCGCTGGTGCTAGGACCCAGCGAAAGGGAATTCGGGCGGTCGACCGGGCTGGGCAGCGTGCCGCAGCCGCCGAGCGCCAGCCCCGCCAGCGCCATGGAAACGCCGTAAGCCCAGGCCCGCAATGACGACAAAACCCTCAGCCCGACGCGGTGCGCGCAGCCGCTCGCACGGCGGCCGTTCTGGCAAGATGATTTCAAATCGAGACCAAAAGGATGTGGCATGAAGCAAGCCGGGTTGATCGTGACACTGCTGGGGGCGCTGGGCATGTACGGGCCGCCGGCGCAGGCTGCGCTGGATGTCGGCGAAGCCGCACCGGACTTTACTGCGCAGGCCGCCTTGGCGGGCAAGGTGTACCGCTATTCGCTGGCGGAGTCCCTGGCGCGCGGGCCGGTGGTGCTGTACTTTTTCCCGGCCGCGTTTTCCGAAGGCTGCTCGCTGGAGGCGCACAACTTCGCCGAGGCGATAGGCCAGTACGAAGCGCTGGGCGCCAGTGTGATCGGTGTCTCGGGCGACGACCTGGAGTCGATCACGAAGTTCTCGGTCCAGGCCTGCCAGGGCAAGTTCCCGGTGGCGTCGGACGAGAAAAAGAGCGTCATGAAATCCTTCGACGCGGTGATGCAGACGCGGCCCGAGTACGCGAGCCGCGTGTCTTACGTGATCGCGCCCAACGGCAAGGTGGTCTACACCTACCTGAGCCTGAACCCGACCAAGCATGTCGAGAAGACACTGGCGGCGCTGCGCCAGTGGAAGCAGGACCAGCCGCCGCGCAAGTGAGGTGGCGGTGTGGCGGCCGGGGTGAATCAGTACCGGGACATCGAGGTGCCGGCCGGCGCGGCTCCCAGCAACGCGTCCTTCAGTTGCGCATCGGCCGGTGACTTGCCGAGCCAGATTTTCATCATCGCCGAGTAGAACTCGGGCTCCTTGATCGGCTCGGCAGCGGGCTTGCCGTTGACCATGATCACGGTGCCGGTTCCGGGCAGCCAGTCGATCGAGAACGACTCACCTGTCAGCAGCTTTTTGCGGGCCGAGAAGATGTCGCTCATCTTCAGGGTGCCGGCGATGGACTTGGAGAACTCTTCACGCGGAGCGTTGTCCTGCATGCCGCGGGTGAACAGCTTGCCGAGTTCGTTGCCGTCGATGTCGCGCAGCATGACGATCTGCATGCGCTTGGGGCCGGTCGCCGCCAGCACCGCTTCAGGCGTGGTGGCCTTGGCGTTCAGGTACAGGGCCGCCGCGTAGACCTTGAACACCGCCTTGTAGCGAACCCCGGCGCCGTTGAGCAGCAGCTTGGTGCCCGCCACCTGCGGCGACGCTTCGAACTTCACGCCGGCCACGTCGGTAGTCTGGGCGGTGCTGGTCAGGGGCAAGGCGAGCGAGGTCGCGGCCACGGCAAAAAACAAGATCGAGCGACGGATCACGGCGCATCTCCTGAAAGGTTGGCAAGCGGATGAGCCTGCAGTTTCGAACCCCAACGTCAGCCCGAAGCCGCGCAGTGTCGCGAGTGCGTGCGCGCTTGTCCATTCACTAATTCACGCGGGCACACAGGCCCGACCCGTGCAAGCCCCCTGCTACACTTTTGCGATGTTCACGCTGACACAACGAAGCCACAGGTCGCACGACCGGGGAGCCTGGCCCTGGCGGGCCTGAGCCCAGATTCGTCTTGACCGCCGGTCGCCGCTCAACGCTTGAGTGCCCACCGCCGGTCCCAGCGGTGAGCCGAGCTTTCTGCAAGGTTTACCGAACCTCCGACATCACACAGCCGACTGCCATGCACAACCGCAGCCAGGCCGTGAAGGGATTCGAAACGTGATCACCGAACTTGAATTCAAGAGCCTCGCCGCGCAGGGCTTCAACCGCATTCCGTTGATGGCCGAGGCCTTCGCCGACCTGGAAACCCCGCTGTCGCTGTACCTGAAGCTGGCCTACGCCAGCGGCGGCGGCAAGCACAGCTTCCTGCTCGAATCGGTGGTCGGCGGCGAGCGCTTCGGCCGCTATTCATTCATCGGCCTGCCGGCGCGAACCCTGCTGCGGGCAAGCGGCTTCCACACCGAAGTGGTGACCGACGGCGTGGTGGTCGAAGCCGCCGACGGCAACCCGCTCGACTTCATTGCCGAGTATCAAAAGCGTTTCAAGGTGGCGCTGCGTCCCGGCATGCCGCGCTTCTGCGGCGGCCTGGCAGGTTACTTCGGCTACGACGCGGTGCGCTTCATCGAACCCAAGCTCGCCAAGACCGAGAAGATCGGTGGCCGTCCTGACCCGATTGGCACACCAGACATCCTGCTGCTGCAATGCGAGGAGCTGGCGGTGATCGACAACCTGTCGGGCCGGCTGTACCTGATCGTCTACGCCGACCCCGGCGAGTCGGAGTCGTTCTTCAAGGCCAGGCGGCGCCTCGCCGAGTTGGCCGACAAGCTGAAGTACAGCGTCACCGCGCCGGCGGTCAAGCGCGTGGCGGCGCACGGCGTCGAGCGCGAATTCGCGAAAGACGACTACATCGCCGCCGTGCTCAAGGCCAAGGACTACATCGCCGCCGGCGACATGATGCAGGTGCAGGTGGGGCAGCGGCTGCGCAAGCGCTTCACCGAAAGCCCGCTCAGCCTGTACCGCGCGCTGCGTTCGCTGAACCCGTCGCCGTACATGTATTTCTACGACATGGGCGACTTCCAGATCGTTGGCGCCTCGCCCGAGATTCTGGTGCGTCACGAGCACACGCCCGATGGCGACAAGGTGACCATCCGCCCGCTGGCCGGCACCCGCGCGCGCGGCGCCACGCCCGAGCAGGACAAGGCGCTGGAGGTCGAACTCAAGAACGACCCGAAAGAGCGCGCCGAGCACCTGATGCTGATCGACCTGGCGCGCAACGACATCGGCCGCATTGCCAAGACCGGCAGCGTGAAGGTGACCGAGTCGTTCGCGGTCGAGCGCTATTCACACGTGATGCACCTGGTCAGCAACGTGGAAGGCCTGTTGCGCGACGGCATGACCAGCCTGGACGTGCTGCGCGCCACCTTCCCGGCCGGCACGCTGACCGGCGCACCGAAGATTCGCGCGATGGAAATCATCGACGAGCTGGAGCCGGTCAAGCGCGGCATCTACGGCGGTGCCTGCGGCTACCTCAGCTTTGCCGGCGACATGGACGTGGCCATCGCCATCCGCACCGGCATCGTGAAAGACCAGACGCTGTATGTGCAGGCCGCTGCGGGCGTGGTGGCCGACTCGGTGCCCGAGCTGGAATGGAAGGAAACCGAAGCCAAGGCGCGGGCGCTGATCCGCGCGGCGGAACTGGTGGAAGAGGGGTTCTGACCATGCTGCTCATGATCGACAACTACGACAGCTTCACCTTCAACCTGGTGCAGTACTTTGCTGAACTGGGCGAGGACGTTCGGGTGTTCCGCAACGACGAGATCACGGTCGACGGAATCAACGCGCTCAGGCCCGACGCGCTGGTGCTGTCGCCCGGCCCGTGCTCACCAGCGGAAGCGGGCATCTGCGTTGACGCGGTGACGCATTTCACCGGCAAGCTGCCGCTACTCGGCGTGTGCCTGGGTCATCAGGCCATCGGTGCCGCGCTGGGCGGCAAGGTGATCCGCGCCAAGACGCAGATGCACGGCAAGGCCGACGTGATCAGCACGGACGAACGCGGCGTTTTCAGCGCGCTGCCGAAGCAGTTCAGCGTGATCCGCTACCACTCGCTGGTGGTCGAGCGGGCGTCGCTGCCGGCGGTGCTGGAGGTCACGGCCACATCGCAGGACGGCGAGATCATGGGCCTGCGGCACCGCGAGTTGGCGGGCACGGCCACGCCACTGGAAGGCGTGCAGTTCCATCCCGAGTCCATCCTCACCGAGCATGGTCACGCGATGCTCAAGAACTTTTTGGATCGCCGCCCGTGAACACGGTCGACCTGCGAAGCGACACCGTCACCCGGCCGACGCCGGCGATGCGCGCGGCCATGGCTGCCGCCGAGGTCGGCGACGACGTGTTCGGTGACGACCCCAGCGTCAATGCGCTGCAGGAACGCATCGCCGCGATGCTGGGCAAGGAGGCGGCGCTGTTCGTGCCCAGCGGCACGATGAACCTGTGCGCGCTGATGAGCCATTGCCAGCGCGGCGACGAAGCCATCGTCGGCCAGTTGGCGCACACCTACCGCTACGAGGCGGGTGGTGCGGCGGTGCTGGGCAGCATCCAGCCGCAGCCGCTGCCGCAGCAGGACGACGGCACGCTGGCGCTGGCCGACATCGCCGCCGCCATCAAGCCGGCCGATGCGCATTTCGCGACCACACGGCTGCTGTGCCTTGAGAACACCTGGAACGGCAAGCCGTTGTCGCTGGCCTACATCGAAGCCGCCACGTCGCTGGCGCGCGGTCGGGGCCTGGCCAGCCACCTCGACGGCGCGCGGCTGTTCAACGCGGTGGTGGCGGACGGCACGCCGGTGATCGACATCGCCCGCCATTTCGACAGCGTGTCGGTGTGCTTCAGCAAGGGCCTGGGTGCGCCGGTGGGCTCGGCGCTGTGCGGCTCGAAGGCGCTGATTGCGCGGGCGCATCGCATTCGCAAGATGCTGGGCGGCGGCATGCGCCAGGCGGGCTCGCTGGCGGCGGCTGCGATGTTTGCGCTCGACCACCACATCGACCGGTTGACGGAAGACCACGCGCTCGCGCAGCGGCTGGCCGAGGGCCTGGCGCGCATCGACGGCGTGAGCGTGGTGGCGCCGCAAACCAACATCGTTTTCGCGTCGCTTGAAGGCGGCCGCACGCCGGCCCTGCTGGCGCACCTGGAGCAGCGCCGCGTGCTGGCCACCGGCTTGATCGGCTTGCGCTTCGTGACCCACCTCGACGTCGACGCGGCCGGCATCGACCGCGCTGTGGCCGCCGTTTCAGAATTCATGTCCGCCGAAACCCGCTGAACGCAGGAGCATTGCCATGACCATCACCAACACCGAAGCGCTGACCCGCGCCATCGACCACCGCGAAATCTTCCACGACGAGATGCTGTCCATCGTGCGCCGCATCATGAGCGGCGAGATGTCGCCGGTGATGATGGCGGCGATGCTGGTCGGCCTGCGCGTGAAGAAGGAAACCATCGGCGAGATCACCGCCGCCGCGCAGGTGATGCGCGAGTTCTCGACCAAGGTCGAGGTGGCCGACAAGACGCACCTGGTCGACATCGTCGGCACCGGCGGCGACGGTTCGCACACCTTCAACATCTCGACCTGCAGCATGTTCGTGGCGGCGGCGGCCGGCGCGCGCGTCAGCAAGCACGGCAACCGCAGCGTGAGCAGCAAGTCGGGCAGCGCCGATGTGCTGGAAGCGATGGGCGTGCACCTGAGCCTGTCGCCGGCGGCGATTGCGCGCTGCATTGCCGACACCGGCATCGGCTTCATGTTCGCGCCGAATCACCACCCGGCGATGAAGAACGTGGCGCCGGTGCGCAAGGAGCTGGGCATTCGCACCATCTTCAACATCCTGGGGCCGCTGACGAATCCGGCCGATGCGCCCAACATCTTGATGGGCGTGTTTCACCCCGACCTGGTCGGCATCCAGGTGCGCGCGTTGCAGCGCCTTGGCGCATCGCACGCCGTCGTGGTGTATGGCCGCGACGGCATGGACGAGGTGTCGCTGGGCGCAGCCACGATGGTCGGCGAGTACAAGGACGACGGCATTCGCGAATACGAAATCCACCCCGAAGACTTCGGCCTGACGATGGCGAGCAACCGCACGCTCAAGGTCGAGACGCCGGAAGAGTCGAAGGCGCTGTTGATGTCGGTGTTGAACAACGACGCCGGCCCGGCACGCGACATCGTGATCCTCAACGCCGGGGTGGCGCTGTACGCGGCCGACGTGGCGCCGACCATGCTGGCCGGCGTGGCGCTGGCACGCGAGGCGGTGTCGTCGGGCAAGGCGCTGGCAAAGATGCAGCAGTTCGTGGCGCGCACGCAAGCGTTGGCGGTGTTATGAGCGACATCCTGAAGAAGATCGTCGAGGTCAAGCGAGAGGAAATTTCGATGGCGCGGCGGCGGCGCGACATGCCCTCGCTGCGGCGCGACGCCGAGTCGCTGGGCGGTCAGCGCGACTTCATCGGCAGCCTGCGCGCACGCATCTCGGCAGGCCACGCCGGCGTGATTGCCGAGGTGAAGAAGGCCAGCCCCAGCAAGGGCGTCTTGCGCGACCACTTCGTGCCTGCCGAGATCGCTGCCAGCTACGCGCACCACGGTGCCGCCTGCCTCAGCGTGCTGACCGACGTGCAGTTTTTTCAGGGCGCCGATGCCTACCTCGAACAAGCTCGCGCCGCCTGCGATTTGCCGGTGCTGCGCAAGGATTTCATGGTCGACGCCTACCAGGTCTTCGAGGCGCGCGCGTTGGGCGCCGACTGCATTTTGCTGATCGCCGCCTGCCTGGACAACGCGCAGATGGCCGACCTTGAAGCGCAGGCCGACGCGCTGGGCATGGCGGTGCTGGTGGAGGTGCACGACGCTGCCGAACTCGACCGCGCGCTGCGGCTGAACACGCCGCTGCTGGGCATCAACAACCGCAACCTGCGCAGCTTCGAGGTCACGATGGACACCACGCTGCAGTTGCTGAAGAACGTGCCCGCCGATCGACTCACCGTCACCGAGAGCGGCATCTTGGCGAAGGCAGACGTGCAGCGCATGCGCGCAGCCGGCGTGCATGCCTTCCTGGTCGGCGAAGCGTTCATGCGCGCGGAAGACTGTGGCCAGGCGCTCGCCGATCTGTTTCAGTGAGCGCTGCTTGCGTCGACGACAACCGCTTGCGCGAGCCGCTGGCGAATCTGTTCGGCAGCGTGCCGCCGGCCTGGCGCGCCGTGACCGACGCCTTTCTTGGCGGTGCTGCCGGCGCGTCGCTGGAACGTTTTGTCGACCAGCGTGTGAGTGGCGGTGCCACGGTTTATCCCGCTGCAGTCTTCCGTGCGCTCAGCTTGACGTCGCCGGGCGACACCCGCGTGGTCGTCGTCGGCCAGGACCCCTACCACGGACGCGGCCAGGCGCAAGGGCTCGCGTTCTCGATCCCGGCTGGCCACAGGGTCGCGCCGAGCCTGCGCAACATCCTGCAGGAAGTTGCGGCCGACATCGGTGCGCCGTCGCAAAGCGGCAGCGACCTGACTGCCTGGGCCAAGCAAGGCGTGTTGTTGCTGAACAGCGTGCTCACGGTGGAAGACCGACAAGCCCACAGCCACGCCGGACACGGCTGGGAACAGCTGACCGACGCGCTGCTGGGCCACGTGTCCGCCCAGCCCGCGCCAGCGGTGTTTTTGCTTTGGGGCGCCGCTGCGCAACGCAAGCGCCCGCTGATCGACGAGCGTCGGCACCGGGTGTTGACGGCGAACCATCCGTCGCCGCTGTCCGCACGGCGCGGGCCGCAACCGTTTGTCGGCTGCAGGCACTTCAGCCAGACCAACGCGCTGTTGGCG
>JANNBZ010000313.1:0-45250 GCA_031386065.1 Burkholderiales bacterium | reverse complement strand
GCGAAGGCGGCGTGATGGGTGGCGGCGAAGGCGACGCGATGTACGACCAGGCACAGCAAGTGCGGAATACCTTCGTAGACGCTCATCTCGAGCATCTTCGGGTCGATCAGGATCAGCCGCACGTCGCGCGCTTCGGCCTTGTAGAGCAGGCTCAGGATCATCGCGTTGATACCCACCGACGTGCCCGCACCCGTGGTTCCGGCGACCAGGCAGTGCGGCATCTTGGCCAGGTCGGCCACCATCGGCGCGCCGACGATGTCCTTGCCCAGGCCCATGGTGAGTTGCGAAGCGGCGTCGTTGTAGACCTGCGAGCCCAGGATCTCGGACAGGCGAATGATCTGGCGCTTGGCGTTCGGCAGTTCGAGCGCCATCGTGGTCTTGCCGGGGATCGTTTCCACCACGCGGATGCTGACCAGGCTGAGGCTGCGCGCCAGGTCTTTCGCGAGGTTGAGCACCTGCGAGCCCTTGACGCCAGTGGCGGGCTCGATCTCGTAGCGCGTGATCACCGGGCCGGGAGACGCGGCCACGACCCGCACATCGACGCCGAAGTCCTTCAACTTCTTCTCGATCATGCGCGAGGTCATCTCCAGCGTTTCGGGCGTCACAGACTCCATGCGTCCGGGCGCGGCGTCGAGCAAATCGACCTGCGGCAGCTTGGTGTCGGCCAGTTCGGTAAACAGCGGCTTCTGGCGCTCCTTCACCACACGCTCGCTCTTGGGCACCTCCATGACCGGCGTCTCGATGACGATGGGCAAGTGGTCTTCGTGCAACTGATGTTCGACCTCGCCCACCAGTTCGCGCTCGCGCAAGGCCTGCTCGCCCAGGCGCAGGTCTTCGGCGCGCTCGATGCGTTCGACGCGCCGCTCCTTGACCGATTCGAGGCGCTCGCCCAGGTCTTCGGCCAGGCGCCACCACGAGAAGCGGAACGCCATCGCCACGCCCGCCACCAGGGCGGCGATCCACAGCACACCCGAGCCGGCGAAACCCAGCCACTTCATGCTGAGCGGCCCCAGCGTGTAGCCCAGCACACCGCCAGCGTGACCACCCGGCAGGCGCGTCTCCCACTGGTACATGCGTGTCCATTCCAGCGAGGCACTGGCACACACCAACAAGGCCAGGCCCAGCCAGAAGAACCAGGCCGGCGCAGGATGGGCATCGACGGGCTGGGCTTGCGCCGTGCGCAGCAGGCCCGCCAACGCGCTCAGCCAAGCCCGCAACGAGGCGGCCATCAGCCACCACACGGAGTAGCCGAACACGAAATAGGCCGCGTCAGAAAACCAGGCACCGAGCGAGCCCGCCTTGTTCAGTACGACTGCCGAATGCCCCGAGGTCGAGAAAGCCGCGTCACCCGCGTTGTGGGTGACCAGCGCCAGCAGCGCCAGCAGCCACAGCACGCCGCCCACCAGCAGGCTCGCCTGCGCGCGCCACGCGGGCGCATTGGATGGACGAGCCGATGTCGCGCGGGCGTTGCTGCGGGTGTAGAGACCGCCGAAACCGGCGCTGGTGGGCGGTGCCGAGGCGGCGCTGTCGGAGCGCAGCGAACCGAGTGGGAAGGTCATTCCCGCATTGTGGCCGAAGCCTTCAGTTCAGCTTCTGCTTGATGATCACGGAACCGTTCTCTTGTGTTTCCACCATGCCGCGTTCTTCCAGGTCCTTCATCACGCGGCTGACCATTTCACGCGATGCGCCGACCACCTTGGCCAGGTCCTGGCGCGACACCTTGTTGCGAATGACTTTCAGGTCGCCCTGGTCTTCGGCCATGTCGAGCAGGGTGCGCGCGACACGGCCGTACACGTCGAGCAAGGCCAGCGACTCGATCTGGCGGTCGGCATTGCGCAAGCGCTGCACCAGACCGCGCATGATGGCGTAGGACAGGCTGGAGTTCTCGGGCAGGCAGCGCGCGAACTCGGTGCGGCCCAGGATCAGCATGTCGGTTTGCACCTCGGCACGCACAGTGGCCGAGTGGGGTTCGTTGTCGATCAGGCTCATCTCGCCGACGTAGTCACCCGGCTGCAACACCGCGAGAATGACCTCGCGGCCGCGCGAATCGGAGGTCAGCACGCGCGCGCGGCCGGTCAGCAAAATGAACAGCGCGTTCGACTTGCGCAAGTGTTCGACGATGATTTCACCGCGCCGAAACCGCCGCTTGACCACGCTGTCTGCGATGCCTTGCGCCTGGTCGTTGGTGAGCATTGAAAAAAGCGGCACACGGCGGATCAGGTCGAGGTTCGAAAGCATGGCCATAGAGGATCTCCTTTTGAAGTCATGGTGCGCAATCGTGCAAAGTTCACGGCGCATTACTTTTCCATATTGTCACCATTGCTGCGATCAACGCCAGCCGGAATCAACCCCATGGCAGACTGTGGGCTGAACACCCAAAATTTTTTGCCATGAACACGACAGTCCGACATTCCAAAGTCCTGATCCTCGGCTCCGGTCCGGCGGGCTACAGCGCTGCCATCTACGCGGCACGCGCCAACCTGAAGCCGATGCTGGTGACGGGCATTGCGCAGGGCGGGCAGCTGATGACCACCACCGACGTGGACAACTGGCCGGCCGACGTCGACGGTGTCCAGGGTCCGGAGTTGATGGAGCGCTTTCAGAAGCACGCCGAGCGCTTCAACACCGAGATCGTGTTCGACCACATCAACCAGGTCGACCTGTCGCAGCGGCCGTTCACGCTGAAGGGAGACGCTGGCGTTTACAGCTGCGACGCGCTGATCCTGGCGACGGGCGCCAGCGCGAAATACCTGGGCCTGCCGTCCGAAGAAGCCTTCATGGGCCGCGGCGTCAGCGGCTGCGCCACCTGCGATGGTTTCTTTTACCGCGATCAGGAGGTGTGCGTTGTCGGCGGCGGCAACACGGCGGTCGAAGAAGCGCTGTATTTGTCGAACATCGCGAGCAAGGTTCATCTGGTGCATCGGCGCGACAAGTTTCGTGCGGAGGCCATCCTCATCGACAAGCTGACAGACAAGGTGGCTGCCGGAAAAATGCAAATTCATCTGTGGAACACGCTGGACGAAGTGCTGGGCGACAAGAGCGGCGTCACCGGCGTGCGGCTGAAGAACACTCAGGACGGCAGCACCTCCGACCTGTCCCTGCAGGGCTGCTTCATCGCGATTGGCCACCAGCCCAACACCGACATCTTCAAGGGCCAGGTCGAGATGAAAGACGGCTACATCGTGACCCGCAGCGGACTGAACGGACTGGCCACGATGACCAGCGTGCCGGGGGTCTTTGCCGCAGGCGACGTGCAGGATCACGTCTATCGGCAGGCCATCACCAGCGCCGGCACCGGCTGCATGGCGGCACTCGACGCGCAACGCTTCCTCGAGACTTGAGGCGCGTGGCCAGCCCGGCAAACCGGGCTATAATCACGCTCTTTGCCGAAAGTGACAAGCGCAGCAGACCTGGCAGCCGGCCTGTTGCGCTTTTGCTTCGGAAGATGAACATCAAGCTGTCGGCTGCTACGCGCACGTGCGGGCACAGGCGCTTGCTCTGGTCACCGCACCTGCAACCAGATTTTTAATGGGAGAAGCGTCATGGCACGCGTCTGTCAAGTCACGGGCAAGCGCCCGATGGTGGGGAACACGGTTTCCCACGCCAACAACCGCACCAAGCGTCGCTTCCTGCCCAACCTGCAGTACCGCCGTTTTTGGCTGGAAACCGAAAATCGCTGGGTGCGTCTGCGCATCACCAATGCAGCGCTGCGCCTGATCGACAAAGTGGGCATCGAAAAGGTCGTTGCCGACCTGCGCGCCCGCGGCGAAATCTGAACTAGGAGCTGATCATGGCAAAAGGTGGACGCGAAAAGATCAAGCTGGAGTCATCTGCCGGCACCGGTCACTTCTACACGACCGACAAGAACAAGAAGACCACGCCCGAGAAACTCGAGATCATGAAGTTCGATCCGAAAGCTCGCAAGCACGTGATGTACAAGGAAACCAAGCTGAAATAAGTCAGCTTCGGTCCCAACGAAAGCCCGCCGGCGAAAGTCAGGCGGGTTTTTTCTCGCCTGCGTTTGCCGGCCCAGACACTCGAAGACAAAAAAAGGCCCGCAACGTGCGGGCCTTTTCACATGCGGGTGTCGGGATGCTTTACGCGTGCACCGTGCGCAACTTCAGCGCGAATTCCTGCAAGGCCGCCACGCCACTTTCTTCGGCCTTCTTGCACCAGGCCTGCAGGTCGGCAACCAATTGCTCAGCGGACACGTTGGTGCGCGTCCAGAGCTGACGCAACTCTTCGCGCATGGTGACCAGCTTGTTGAGCTTGTCGTTGTGCACCCAGGCGTTTGCCACCTGGGCCTTGACGCCGTGCGGGATCTTGTCTTCGTCGCGGTGCAGCCAGCGCTTTGCCAAATGCATTTCTTTCCACTTCGCGCTGTTCTCGGCGCCTTCGGCTTTCAAGCGATCAAGCTCGATGCGGCAGGCGCTGCGCAGGTGCTTTGCATACTTGGCCATCACTTCATAGCGGTTGGCGATGATGGCTTCGAGCGTTTGCGAATCGGCGACCGGTTTCAGGTTGCCCAGCTTGAGCATCGGAGGTGTCTTGCGCACCGTGGCCAGCCCGGCGATTTCAAGGATTCGGATGTACATCCAGCCGATGTCGAACTCGAAGGGTTTGACCGACAACTTGGCCGACGTGGGATAGGTGTGGTGGTTGTTGTGCAGTTCTTCGCCGCCGATCAGGATGCCCCACGGCGAAATGTTGGTCGACGCATCGACCGCTTCGAAGTTGCGGTAGCCCCACCAGTGGCCCAGGCCATTGATGATGCCGGCCGCGGTAATTGGAATCCACGCCATCTGCAACGCCCAGACCGCCAGGCCCGCAGCACCGAACAGCGCCAGGTCGATGATCATCATCAGGCCCACGCCCTGCCAGCTGTAGCGGCTGTAAACATTGCGCTCGAGCCAATCGTCAGGGGTGCCGTGGCCGTACTTGCTCAGCGTTTCCTGGTTCTTTGATTCGACGCGGTAGAGCTCGGCGCCGGTCAGAAGCACGGTCTTGATGCCCCGGGTTTGCGGGCTGTGCGGGTCTTCTTCGGTTTCGCATTTGGCGTGGTGCTTGCGGTGAATGGACACCCATTCCTTGGTCACCTGACCAGTGCCCAGCCACAACCACAGACGGAAAAAATGCGAGGGAATCGCGTGCAGGTCGAGCGCACGGTGTGCCTGAGCGCGGTGCAGGAAAATCGTGACCGACGCGATGGTTATGTGCGTGGTGATTAGCGCATACAACACGATTTGCCACCAGGTGGTGGCGATCAGCCCGTTGGCCAGCCAGTCAATCAAGCCGTCCCAAACCGACATCAGAATGTTCATCAAATTGCCTTGTAGGAGCCCAAGCAGAACTCGTTTCCGATTGTAGAGGGATCAGCCCGCGATCAAGGGTGAATAGCCCGGGTATTGCCCTCTCAATTCAGCGAAGATGGTGCTGTTTGGCGTCAGATCAACTGCGCTCCCACACCGCAGCGAAAAATCCGTCGGTTCCGTGGCGGTGCGGCCACAGGCGCAGGAAGTCGCCGCGCACCAGGGTTTCAGCCTGTTCGACGTGCGCGCGAGCCAATGCGTCAGCCGCCGGCAACACCGTGAACACACCTGCATTCGCGTCCGTGAACGCATTGGCAACGGCTTCGTTCTCGGCACTGAGCAGGCTGCAGGTGGCATACACCAAGCGACCACCGGGCTTCAGCAGCCGGGCCGCGCTGGCCAGAATGGCCGCTTGCTTGACGCGCATTTCGTCCACCGACTGCGGCGATTGCCGCCACTTGAGATCCGGGTTGCGCCGCAGCGTACCGAGCCCTGAGCAAGGCGCGTCGACCAGCACGCGGTCGATCTTTCCGGACAGCCGCTTGATGCGGTCGTCGCGCTCGTGCGCGATCTGCACCGGGTAGACATTCGACAGCCCACTGCGCGCCAGCCGGGGCTTCAGCGCGGCCAGTCGGTGGCCCGACGTGTCGAACGCGTACAGCCGCCCGGTGTTGCGCATGGCCGCCCCCAACGCCAACGTCTTGCCGCCCGCGCCGGCACAAAAGTCAACCACCATTTCACCGCGCTTGGCATCGACCAGCAGCGCCAGCAACTGGCTGCCTTCGTCTTGCACCTCCACATCGCCCCGCGTGAACACGTCGAGCTTGTTCAACGCAGGCTTGCCTTGCACGCGCAGTCCCAGCGGCGAGTACGGCGTCAGTTCGGCAGGAATGCCACCCGCGACCAGCGCCGCCTGCACGTCTTCCCGCTTGGCCTTGAAAGCGTTCACGCGCAGATCGAGTGCGGCCGGCGCGTTCAGGCTGTTCACCAGCGGCCAGAACTGGTCGCCCAATTCCGCCTGCAGCACCTCGGCCAGCCATTCGGGCAGGTTGTGGCGCAGCTTGTCGGGCAGGCTCGCGCGGTCGATGGTGGCAACCTGTTCGAGCCACTGCTGCTCGGGCTCGGTCAAGGCCGCGCGCAGATAACCCGCGTTGCCCTGCCAACCAAGCAGCGCGAGCCGCCGCTCCATCTCACCCTTGCCCGATTGCGCCAGATGCTGGAACAACAGTCGCTGACGCAGAACGGTGTAGGTGGTCTCGGCCAGCGTGTGCCGCTCGCGCGAGCCGAGCGCGCGGTGGAAGCGGAAGAAGTCGGACACCACACGGTCGGCGGGCGAATCGAACTGCATCACCTTGTGCAACAAGTCGGTCGAAAGTTCTAACAGGGCGTTCGGATGCATGGCCGGATTATCCTTGCCCGCCATGAGCGACACCGACCTGCCCCTGCCCGACCTGCCGCCCACACCGCTGGGCCGCTACCGCCACTACAAAGGCGGCGAGTACGAAGTGATGGGCGTGGCCCGCCACAGCGAGACGTTGGAACCGCTGGTGGTCTACCGACCGCTTTACAACGACAGCGGCTGGTGGCTGCGCCCGCACGCGATGTTCTTCGGCACGCTAACGGTCGACGGTGCGCAGCAGCCGCGCTTCACGCGGATGGCACCGGCGTGAACTTCGTTGTCTCGCACTCGCGCTTGTTCGCATCGGTGGCCACCGGGCTCGCGGCCGCCGTGCTGGTGCCCGGCCTGAACAGCATCGTCACGCGCGCGCTGGTGGGCTGGAACGTCGGCACCTGGACTTTCCTCGCGTTGGTCTCGGTGTTCATGGTGCGCGCCGACCACGGCAGGCTGAAGCGGGTGGCAGCCGCCCACGCAGAGAGCGCCGGTGTGGTGCTGGCGGTGATGGTGGTGGCCACGCTGAGCACGCTGGTCGCCATCGTTTACGAACTGTCGGCCGCCAAGCTGCCGGGCAGCCGGCACGCCCTGCCGCATGTGTTTCTTGCGCTCAGCACCGTGGTGTGTTCATGGCTGCTGCTGCCCACGCTGTTCACGCTGACGTATGCCAGCCACTACTACGCCAGGGCCGACAGCGAGGGCCTGCACTTCCCGGAATCCGACGACACGTTCGAGCCCGACTACGGCGACTTCGCCTACTTCGCCTTCACCATCGCGGTGGCCCTGCAGACTGCCGACGTCAGCATCACGACGCGGCCGATGCGCCGTCTCGCGCTGCTGCAATCGATGCTGGCGTTCATCTTCAACACCACCATCCTGGCGTTCACCGTCAACATCGCAGCGGGCTTGTTCTAGCGCAGCAACTGCGACTCGCCGCCCAGGTGCGTCACCACACCGGCCTCGACGCGCAGCAGGTTCTTCACACACCAGCCCACCGCCAGCGGATACAGCAGGTGCTCGCGCACCAGCACGCGCGCGCTCAACGACGCTTCGGTGTCGTTTGGCAAGACCGGCACCACGGCCTGCGCAATGATGGGCCCGTGGTCGAGCTCGGGAGTCACGAAATGCACGGTGGCGCCCGCCAGCTTGCAGCCCGCGTCGATCGCGCGGCGGTGCGTGTGCAGGCCGGGAAAGGCCGGCAGCAACGACGGATGCACATTCAGCATGCGACCCTCGAAGCGCCGCACGAAGTCCGGCCCGAGGATGCGCATGAAGCCGGCCAGCACCAGCAGGTCGGGCGCGAAAGACTGCACCGCATCGGCCAACGCCGCGTCGAACGCGTCGCGCTCGGCAAACGCCTTGTGGTCGACCACTTGCGTGGCGATGCCGTGGCCGCGCGCCAGCGCCAGCCCCGCTGCGTCGGCGCGGTTGCTGACGACTGCCGCGACGCGCGCGTTCCAGCCCTCGGCGGCGCAGGCCCGCACGATAGCGTCCATGTTCGAGCCCTGCCCCGACAGCAGCACGACGATGTTCTTCACGCCAGCGCGCGTCAAGGCACCAGCGCCGCCAGAGCGTCAACCACGTCCTGCTCGCTCGCGCCCTCGCCGCGCGACACCGGCGCCTGCGCCAGCGCCAGCGCGCCTTCGTTCTTCAGCCGCGCCACCCATTGGCCCGCCTCGCGGCCCGAGTCGAAGGCCGCGCTTTGCAGCAGCACGCGGCCGTCTGGCGCCGCCAGCTTGAAATAGAACTTGCCGTCGGCTTCGCGGTACTGCTTGAACAGCGGCAGCGCCGGCTTCGCCTTGACGGCCACCGTCGCCGCGGCGGCACCCACCGCCACCATGCGGCGCAGGCCGACGGCAGCGCGCAGTTCAGCCAGCAACGGTGCGGCCACCGCGCGTGCCTTGCGCGCGCCTTCCAGCAGCGACTCCTCGATTCGTTCCGGGTGCGCCATCAGTTCCACATAGCGCTCGCGCATCGGACCGATGTCGCGCTCCAGCCGCTCGAACACCTTGGCCTTCGCCTCACCCCACGCCATGCCGGCGCGCAACTCGCTGCGGAACCGCGCCCGCTCGGTGTCGTCGGCAAACGCCTCGTACAGCGCCACCAGTTGCGAGCCGTCCGGGTCTTTGGCTTCGCCCGGCGCACGCGAGTCGGTCACCACCCGCGAGATGGCCTCGCGCAAGCCCTTGGCACCGCCTTCGAACAGAGGCACCGTGTTGTCGTAGCTCTTGCTCATCTTGCGGCCGTCCAGCCCCGGCAGCATCGCGACGCGCTCGTCGACATTCGCCTCGGGCAGCACGAACAGCTCGCGCCCGGCGCCGAACAAATGGTTGAAGCGCTGCGCCAGGTCGCGCGCCATTTCGATGTGCTGGACCTGGTCGCGCCCCACCGGCACGCGGTGCGCGTTGAACATCAAGATGTCGGCCGCCATCAGGATCGGGTAGCTGAACAGGCCCATGGTGATGCCGGCGTCCACGTCTTCGCCGGCAGCCAGGTTCGCGTCGGCCGCTGCCTTGTAGGCGTGCGAGCGGTTCATCAGGCCTTTCGACGCCACGCAGGTCAGCAGCCAGGTCAACTCGGGAATCTCGACGATGTCGCTTTGCCGGTAGAAAGTGACGCGCGACGTGTCCAGCCCGGCCGCCAGCCAGGTGGCCGCGATCTCCAGCCGCGAGCGCTCGATGCGCGCGGGCTCGTCGCACTTGATCAGCGCGTGGTAGTCGGCCAGGAAGAAGAAGCTCTCCACGCCGGCCTCGCGACTGGCGGCGATGGCAGGCCGGATCGCCCCCACGTAATTGCCCAGGTGCGGGGTGCCCGTGGTGGTGATGCCGGTGAGAACGCGTTGGGTCATGAAGGGAATCGGTGGTGACGTTGAATGGGAGGTGTCGCTGCGGGCGCATCGAGCGCGGGCGAAATGATGGCACAGCGATTCGCTACGCCGCGCCGGTGTCGATGTTCCTGACCACGGGCCACGCAGCGCGCGGGACCGGCCGAAATCAAAAATTCCAGAGCAGCGATCCGACCCAGCGCCCCCCGGCCTGCGGCGTCGTCGCGTTGCTGACGGTGCGCGTCAGGTCGAGCTGGCATGCACCGACACCCCAGCCCAGACCGATGCTGCCGTAGCGGTAACCGGTGTCGCGCCCCGCCGTGAGCTTGTAGTAGCCGATGCCGGCGTCGAGCGACAGGCGGCCGGCCAGACGCTGGTGTCCGCTGAATTCGACGCTCGCGGCGCGGCCCCGTTGCGGCCGGCCCGGTCCGTGAAGGCTGTAGCTGTCGGGCGACACGGCAATCAACGCGAGCACGCGTCCCTGCCAACCGATCGACGCCGACAGCTCGTTGTAGTTGTAGACCGGCGCGCGTTGGCGGCGGTCAGGGTAAAGGTAGCGAGCCAGACCCAGCTGAGCGGCCCAGTCGGCATCGAGCTGCCAGCTCCGGCCGACGCTGAGCGTCACTTCGCCGGTGCTGGACTTGATGGCCTCGCCGCCGACCCGCAGCGGCGCAAGGCCCAGCCCTGCGGTCCAGCCGCCGTCGGTGCGGTAGTTCAGGTCCATCAGCACCGTGGCGCGCCCCTGCGTCTGGCTGAGGCCGCGAACCACCTTGTCGCTGACCAGGCCGAGCGCGCCGCTCCATGGGCTGACGCTGGATTCGGCCTGCGCCTGCGCCGCAGCTGTCGTAAGCAGGCCCAACAGCACCGCCGCAACCTGAGCCCGCCATGGGCTGCCGTCGACCGCTTGGGTGTGCAGCCATGAGATGCCGATTCGACGCGGTGCAACCATGGCTGCGGATTCTGGCACTCACTCGAAATTGGCCAGCCCGCCGCGCTTGCCCCCCGCCACAATGCCTTTCGTGAACACGCCCTCGCCACGCGACGACGCCGATCTCGTCGACACCGCTGACCTGCAGGCCAGCGCAGCGCGGGACCGTGCCGCGTTCGAGCGCCTGTACCGCCGACACCACCCGCGACTGGCGCGTTTTCTGCGCCGCTTCACGCTGCGCCGCGAGGTCATCGACGACGTGGTCAACGACACCATGTGGGTGGTCTGGCGCAAGGCCGGCGAGTTTCGCGGCGCGTCGAAAGTCAGCACCTGGATCACCGGCATCGCCTACCGCTGCATGCTGAAGGCACTGCGCGACGGCAGCTTCGCCGGTGCAGTCAGCGACTGCACGCTGAGCGATATCGAACTCGAAGAATGGGCCGATGGGCAGGACGACACCGAAGCACGGCGCGAGTTGCGCGACTGGCTGGCCAGCGGCCTGCGCACCCTTCCCGAAGACCAGCGCATGACGCTGGAGCTGGCGTACTTTCTGGGCCAGTCGTGCGAAGAGATCGCCCTGGTCATGGGCTGCGCGGTGGGTACCGTGAAGGCGCGCATGTTCCATGCGCGGGTGCGCTTGCGCAACGTAATGCCCGCGCTCGGTGGCGCCAGGCCGGCCCACTCCGACGCCGCAAAAGGATGAACATGGACACCAACGACACCGCTGCGGCCAGCACGCACCGCCGCGCCTGGGACCAGATCCCGTGGGTGGTCAACGGCAGCGCCGACGCGGCCGATCGCGAGCTGGTGCAGGCCCACGCGGCCGACTGCGCAGACTGCGCCGACGAGCTGGCGCGGCAATCGCAACTGCACACCGCCATGACCGACAGCGTGCTGCCGGCACACGACCCCAGCGCGTCGTTGCAGCGGCTGCTGTCGCGCATCGATCGGGTCGAAGGCGATGCGCTGGGCGACTCGCCCGAGTCGAGCGCCAGCAGGCACCGCTCGAACAGTCGCTGGACCCGCTGGCTGGCCGCCGCCGTGGTGGTACAGGCGGTCGGCCTGGCCGCGCTGGCCGGCGCGTTGTTCGAGCGTCCGCGCACGGCCGACTACAGCGTGCTGACCCGCAGCGCCGAGCCCGTGGCCGGTGCCAGCATCCGGCTGGTGCCGGCCGCCAGTTTGCAGATCGGCCAGCTGCAGGCCGTGCTGGCGCAAGCCGGCCTGCAGATCGTCGACAGCCACGGTGACGGCAGCATTCTCAGCCTGGCGCCGCGTCAGGGCGCCGCGCCGATGGCCGTGCCCGACAGCCTGGCCGTGCTGCGCGCAACACCCGGTGTGCTGCTGGCCGAGCCGATCGCCACCGACGCTGCGGTGAGGCCATGAGACATCCGGTGTCAACCTGCTGGCAACGGGCCGCCGCGCCGGGCCGCCCCCAAGCAAGGCACGACCCGCCCGGCGGGTCGATTGCTGTAATCGGCAATCGGGGTGCACCAATGAGTTGGACCGGCAGAGCGGCGGCGTGGCTGCTCGCGCTGACCCTGGCGCTGCCCGCGATGGCCCAGTCATCGGCCGCCACGCCAGCGGTCGACGACGACGCCAACCTGATCATCGTGGCGGTCGACGACACGCCCGAGGCGCTGCCCGGCGCCGGCACCACGCCACGCGCGCACTACCGGCGCGGCGCGGGCTATGCCGGCAGCACGCGCGCCCAGGCCGCAGCGGCCGACGTGGCGCAGCAGTACCGCTTGCAGCAGCAGGCGGCGTGGCACATCGAGCCGCTGCGCTGGCGCTGCATGGTCTACCGCATGGCGCCGGGCGCCGACCGCGCCGCCGTGCTGGCCGACCTGGCGCGCGATGTGCGGGTGCGTGTGGCGCAGCCGCTGAACAGTTTCGAAACCCTGGCCGGGCCACTGGGCATGCCGGCAAGCGCTGCGGTGCCGCTGGACGAACCCTACAACGACCCTTACTTCGGACTGCAGCGCGGCTTCGCGGCGATGGACACCACCGAGGCGCAGCGCTGGTCACGCGGCCGTGGAGTGCGGGTCGCGCTGATCGACACCGGCATCGACGCGGCCCACCCCGACCTGCAAGGCCGGGTGGCGAGCCAGCGCGATTTCGTCGGGGCCGACCACGCACCCAGCCCCACCGAACGCCACGGCACACAGATGGCCGGCGTGATTGCGGCCGGCGCGAACAACGGTGTCGGCATCGTCGGCATGGCGCCGCAGTCACAGTTGCTGGCTTACCGCGCCTGCTGGGCGGCGGCCGAGCCGGGCGGCGGTGCGCGCTGCAATTCGTTCACGCTGGCGAAGGCGCTGGTGGCGGCAATTGCGGCCGATGCCGATGTCATCAACCTGAGCCTGGGCGGCCCGGCCGACGCGCTTCTGCAGCAGCTGGCCGAGCACGCGATGAAGCGTGGCGCCATCGTTGTTGGGGCGGTGCCACCGAGCGGCAAGTTCGACGGATTTCCGATCGGCGTGCCGGGGGTGCTGGTGGTCGACGGCGCCGAACAGCGCACGCCGCGCGCCGGTGTGCTGGCCGCCCCGGCGCGCGACGTGCTGACCCTGGTGCCGGGCGGTCACTACGACTTCGCCTCAGGCAGCTCGCTCGCGGCCGCGCATGTGAGCGGGGCCGTCGCGCTGCTGCGCGAGCTGGACCCGGCCTTGCGCGCCGACACCGCACGAACGTGGCTGCAGCGCGCCGTGCCGGCCGACGGTTCGAGCATGGACGTGTGTGCCGCCGTGCGCCACCTGCGCGCGGGCGCACGCTGCGGGCAGGCGGCCAGCGCTGCATCGCACGCCGGGATTGATCTGCCGAGGAAGGCAACCGGCGCCACGGCGGTCGGCACTCACCTGCAGCCGCCGCCACTCCCGGTGCCGGCCCACCTGCAGGAGAGCCCACGATGAACCTGAACCCCATAGCCACACCCGCGCGGCCTGTTGCGCACCACGCCGCGCTGAAATGCCTGGCCGTGGCGGCCTTGCTGGCCGGTCCGCACCTGGCGCAGGCCGCCGGCATCGTCGACGCCACCGGCGACTTCCTGCCCAGCTTCGCGGGCAGCATCACCAGCGGTGACCTCGACGTGCTGAGCGCGTCGGTCGCCTACAACAACGTCAACAACACCTTCATTCTCAGCAGCACGATGAACGGCGCCATCGGCAGCACGCCCAAGGGCTTCTACGTGTGGGGCGTGAACCGCGGTGCGGGCACCGCCGGCTTTCTGGCCAACGGCATCACCGGCGTGCTGTTCGACCGGGTGGTGCTGCTGCGCCCCGACGGCACCGGCAGCATCGGCGGTGGCCCGGCCCTGCCGGCCGGCTCGATCACGATCTCGGGCAACACCATCACCGGCGTCGTCAGCGCTTCGCTGCTGCCGGGCACCGGCTTTGCGACGGCCGACTACACCTGGAACCTGTGGCCGCGTGACGGTGCGTTCACCGGCTTCGCGGCAATCTCGGACTTCGCGCCCGACAACAGCAACTTCCCCGCAGCTGCAGTGCCCGAGCCAACCAGCGTGGCCCTGCTGCTGGCCGGCCTGGGTGTGCTGGGCTGGCGCGTCCGTGCATCGAAGGCGGGCTGATACGCTGCCGGGTGGCCGACCCGCAGCCGACGCGCTGTGGCGGCCGCCCCCTTCGCTCCACCCCTTCGCCCCACCCCCAAGGAAAAACCATGCGCATCACCCTTCGCCTGATCACCGCCGCCGTCATTGCAGCCAGCTCGTCGTGGGCCGGTGCGCAAGCGCTGGTCACCGAGCGTGGCCTGTCGATGAACGCCGCGCTCGAATTGGCCAGCGCCAGCCTGGAGCGATGCCGCGCCGACGGCTACAAGGTCAGCATCACCGTGTTGAACCGCCATGCGCGCACGGCCGTTGTGCTCAGCGACGACGGCGTCAACCCGCACACGGTAGAGAACAGCATGCGCAAGGCCTACACCGCCTTCACCACACGCAACCCGACGGCCGAAATGGCCAAACGTCCCCAGCCGGGCTTGTCGGGGTTCATGCTGCTCGACAAGATCACCCCCATCGAAGGCGGGTTGCCGATCTTCGCGGGCAAGGAGTTGGTCGGCTCGGTCGGAATCTCCGGTGCGCCGGGCGGCGAGAAAGACGCAGCCTGCGCGCAAGTGGGCATCGACAAGATCGCCAAGGGGTTGGCGGGGTGAGCCGACGCAGCGAAGGACCTGCGAAGCTGTCCAGCGCAGTCGGCTCGCGAAGGCCAACGAAGAACCTTCAATCAACCACCGGCGTGCAGGCCTGAGCTACGACGCAGCGAAGGACCTACGAAGCTGTCCAGCGCAGTCGGCTCGCGAAGGCCACGGAAGAACACTCGATCCACCCCGGATGTGCCGGCCTGAGCAAACGACGCAGCGAAGGACCTGCGAAGCTGTCCAGCGCAGTCGGCTCGCGAAGGCCAAGGAAGAAGCTTCGACCAACCTCCGATGTGCAGGCCTGAGCCCCGACGCAGCGAAGGACCCGCACCCGCACCCACCCGCAGTCGCAAGCTCAGACCAACGCAACTGGCGGCGCATCGGTGACGTGCCGCATGGCCGACCCCACCAGCGCGACCAGCACCAGCCCCACCAGCGCCCCGCCCGCCGCCATGAACAGCATGGGCAGGCTGACGCTGCGCAACAACCAACCGGTGGTGGCCGATGACAGCGGCGCCAGGCCCATGTAGATGAACATGAACACGCTGATCGCGCGACCCAGCATCGCAGGCGCCACGCGGCGCTGAATCCAGGTGAACACCGTCACCTGCATGTAGCCGCCGAGCACACCGATGGTCAGCAACAACGACACGCCCTGCCAGAGGGCGGTGATGCGGCCCAGTGGCATGAAGAGCAAGCCCACGAGCGCGTCGACCCCCAGGATGGTCAAGCCCAGGTTGACCACCCGCAACTGCGGCCGTGCGCCCGACAGCGCCATGCCCACCAAGGTGCCGGCGCCGTAAGCCGCCAGCAGTGCCCCGAAGGCGGCGGCGCCCGACGACGGCACGCTGCCGGCGAGCACCGGCAGCGCAATTTGCACCGGCCCGGTGACGAGCAAGGCCACGGCCGACCAGTAAAGCAGGCAACTGCGCAGCGCGCGGTCGCGCCAGAAGCTGCGCAGCCCTTCGGCCACAGAGGCAAACACCGGCGCATGCGCGCGCGGCACGGGTGGCGCGGTGCGCACCTGCGCCAACGTCAGCGCCGACAGCACGAAGCTCAGCGCGTCCAGCCCAAACGCCAACCCCAGTCCGTGGGCGCCGTGCAGGTTGCCGACACCGCTGGCGCGCCCATCGCCGAGGCTGGCGATCAACGCGCCGGCCAGCAGCGGCCCGACGAAAAAGCTGAGCTGACGCAGGCCCATCAACAAGCCATTCGCCGCCGGCAACTGCGCAGGCGTCACCACCTGCGGCAGGATCGACGTGGACGCAGGGATGCTGAAGGCCGTGGCCAGGCCGATGCCCAGCGCGAGCCCGTACACGAGCGGAAGCGTCAGGCCATCGAACAAGACCAGCGCCGCCAGTGCGCCCAGCAACACCGTGTTGGCATGCTTGCTCAGCATCAGCACCCGCTTCGGCGAATGGCGGTCTACCACCGCGCCTCCGATCAGCATGAACAGCGCGCGCGGGATGCCCATCAGCGCCAGCACGGTGCCAAGCACCAGGGTGTCGCCGGTCATGCGCAGCACCAACCAGGGCAACGCCACCAGCGTGAACTGATCACCGAGCACGGACACGGCCGAGCCGCCCATCAGCCACTTGAGATTGCCGTCGCGCAGCAGCGAAGGGCGAGCCGCAGAAGCGCCCACAGGCGGGGTTGCGGAAGACGATGAATGGGCCATGAGCGTTCTCGTGTGCATGTCGATGCACTGCACTCTCGGGCCTCACGTCACGTCAGGGTCAAGCCCTGCGGGCCGCTGATTTTTCAGCACGGCCGGCGTGCGTTGCGCGCGCGGCGCGCACGGCTTGCAGGAAGTTCAGCGACTCGGCGCCGAGCTGGACACCCGCCCGCAGCACCGGCTCGGCAGCCAACGCCGTGGACAGTCTTTTCAGCAGCACCGGATCGTCGCCGACCGCGCGGCTCACCAGGATGTCGGTGGCATCGCACGCGGCCTGCGCTGCGGGCCCATCAGCAGCCGCACGCTGGTCGATCAGGGTTTGAATCTGCAACTCCAGCGCACGCCATTCGGTCAATGGCACCCAGCGAAAGCGGCTCAGGTCATCGAGCGTGAAGTGGGCTCGCCAGCGGGCCATCCGAAGATCGGTGGCTTGTTCTACATAGCGCACCACAGCCAGGTCGGGGCCTTCTTTTTCTCGGGCTGCAGGCTCTGCCTTGTACATCGTGCCCCAGCGTTCGATGAGGCTGAAGTCGCCGTCCAGCCAATGGTGGATCAAGCTCATCCAGCGGTGTGCCAGCGGCTGCACCGCGAGATCGGTGGCAGCCACGCCGCAGTCCATCATCCGGCGCAACTCGGCCTCCAGCGCCGGCCACTCGGCTTCGACCCGATGCCAGTTTCCGAGGATGCGCTTGATCTCATTGGCGCTGAAGTAGCGTGCGTACGTCGACATCATTTCCAGCGACAGAAGCCAGTCGGCCATCTCGGGCTGCGCGCCCTCGGAAAAGCGTTCGAGCATCAGCGCCAGCCGCTCGCGCAGCTCGCTCGCGCGCGCGATCTCGTGGTCGAGCCCCCGCATCTGACGGGCCAAGATCATCGGCAAGGCGCTGCCGTCGCCGGCCAGCATGGCGCCTATCTCTTTCAGTGGCAGCCCCAGGTGGCGCCGCGCCTGAATGCCATGCAGCCGCGCCACGTCGTCGCGGCTGTAGAGCCGGTAGCCTCCCCCGGACCGCGCCGAGGCCTTCAACAAACCGATCTCGTCGAAATGATGGAGCGCACGCACCGTCAGGCCACTGCGGCTGGCCAGTTCTCCCACTTTCAGCAACATGACTGGTCTTTCAAATGCCGTCTGCGACAGTCGAGATTGAGGCCTCACCCTGCGTGAGGGTCAAGTACTTTTCGAGGGGTTCGCTCGGCGCCGTCGCACGATGCAGATTGATGCCCCCAACCCCTGAATTGGGGTGTGGCCAAACCGTGGTTTACCCCCTCACTGCGGTGGTGCGTACGGGTTGATACGGCGTGACGATGCCATACCACTTCAGGAGTTCCGCATGCTCAACGAACACCAGAACACAACGCCGGCTCGTCGCCATGGCATCGACACGAACGACGCTTCGTCACCGGTGCCGATTCCACCCGGCCACGTGGGCGAATTCGTGATTCCCGGCACGGGCAAGCGGGTCTGGTGGACCGGGCGCGTGGCGATCGGCTTGCGCCACCAGCCGCAGCGCTGCTTCGAGCCGATGGCGCAGTCGTCGCTCTGGCTGCAGGAGTTGATGCTCGGCTCGTCGGGACGGGTCGGTCGCAACGCTGCCTGAAGCGTCGAGCGCCGAGCCCGCGCGGCGCGGGCGCGTCAGCGCTTGTGGTGCGATGGGGCCAGTTCGTACACCGGTGTGGCAATGCCCTCGGCGCGCGCCTTCAGTTGCAGCGCGAGGAACGCCGAGTAGTGGCGCGACTGGTGCAGGTTGCCGCCGTGGAACCACAGGTTCGGCACCTGGGTCGGCTTCCACATGTTGCGCAGTTCGCCCTCCCACGGGCCAGGGTCCTTGGGCGTGTCGGAGCCCAGACCCCAGACCTTGCCCACGGTGTCTGCGATCTCGGGTGACACCAGATCGGCCAGCCATCCGTTCATCGATCCGTAGCCGGTTGCGTAGACGATGAGGTCGGCCGGCAGCTCGCTGCCGTCGCTGAGCGTCACCGAGCGCGGGTTGATGCGCTCGATGGTCACGCCGCTGCGCAGCTTGATGCTGCCGTTGGCCACCAGCTCGGACGCGCCCACGTCGATGTAATAGCCCGAACCGCGCCGCAGGTACTTCATGAACAGGCCCGATCCGTCGGTGCCGAAGTCGAGCATGAAGCCGGCCTTCTCCAGCCGCGCGTACAGATCGGCATCGCGCTTTTTCATCTCGTCGTACACCGGCACCTGCATCGGCGCCATGATCTGGTAGGGGACCGACGCGAAGATCAAATCGGCCTTGTCGGTCGTCACGCCGGCCTTGACTGCCGCTTCGGAATACAGGCCACCCAGGGCCAGTTCCATCAGCGAGTTTGACGGCGCGATGTGCGTCGAGCTGCGCTGGACCATGGTCACATCGGCGCCGTGCTCCCACAGCGCAGCGCAGATGTCGTGCGCCGAATTGTTGGAACCCAGCACCACACATTTCTTGCCCCGCCAGGCCTCGGGCCCAGGGTGCTGGCTGGAGTGGTGCTGCTCACCCTCGAAGGTTTCGGCGCCGGGAATCTGTGGCGTGTGCGGGCGACCCGAAACGCCCATCGCGAACACCAGCTGTTTCGGCCGCAAGGTGATCTCTTGTCCGTCGCGCTCGACGACGACTTCCCATTCCTGCTTCGCCTCGTCGAAGCGCGCCTTCTTAGCGGTGGTGGCGCCCCAGTAGTTCAGCTCCATCACCTTGGTGTACATCTCCAGCCAGTCGCCGATCTTGTCCTTCGGCGCGAACACCGGCCAATGGTCGGGGAACGGCAGGTACGGCAGGTGGTCGTACCAGACCGGGTCGTGCAGACACAGGCTCTTGTAGCGCTTGCGCCAGGAGTCGCCGGGCTTCGCATTCTTCTCGACAATGATCGTCGGCACGCCTAGCCGGCGCAGGCGCGCGCCGAGTGCAATGCCGCCCTGCCCGCCGCCGATGATGACGACATACGGCTGCTCGGTGATGCCCAGCGTGGCCGCCTCGTGCTGGCGCTGTTCCAGCCACGACTTGCGGCCCGGCTGCACGCCGTGCTCGGCGCCTTTCACCCGCCGCTCGCCGGTGCGTTCTTCGAAGCCCTTCAGCTCGGTCATCGTCGTCAGCACCGTCCACGCCTTGCCATTGCGCAGCCGCAGGTGGCCGCGGCCGCGAGCGACTGCGGTTTCGAAGGTGAACCAGGCGTCGACCACGCCGTCGGCCTCGGTCGCCTCGCCTTCCACAGCGAACGCGGTCGGCTGGGTGTCGGCCAGGCGTGCTGTCAGCATCGCGCGGATGGCTTGCGGGCCTTCCTGGGTGCGAATGTTCCAGGTGAAGGCGACCAGGTCACGCCAGTAGCAATCGGTCTCGAACAAGTCGACAGCGGCGTCGACGTCGTTGCGCTCCAGCGCCGAGCTGAAGTCGGCCAGCCAGGCGCTGGCCCGCTGGGTGGGGTGGGTCGACAGGTCGGTCATCGGGTGTCTCCTGATGCGAAGCCAAGGTGGCGAACGGCGGCAAGCCAGTCGCCATCATTCGCCCCGCGCCACAGAGATCAAGAGAGAAAAAACCCGAAGGTCAACTGCGGGGCGCCGCGCCGGCGGTCCGCGCCGAATCAGTTGCGCGACGCCTTGCGCAGTCCCGGCACGCCCAGCCGCTCGACCGACAGGTACTGCTGGCGGTACTGCTCGAACGGCAGGCTGTCGTTCGCTTCGATGCGCTTTTGCTCGTCGACCGACGCCCTCGTCATCGCGATGAAGCGGGCCTGCTGTTCGGCACTGAGGGGCAGCGCCAGCAGCGCGTTGCGCGTCTGCACCGACTGAGCGCGCGTGAAGGCGACGAACGAACTGTCGAAGTCGCGCGCCATCGTGGCCAGCACGCGCGCCGACGGCGTGGTCTGCAGGTCGCTCAGATTGGCCTGGGCGGCAGCGAGTGCGTTGCGGTGGTCCGCGCCGGCGTGCGCCGCGTCCATGGCGTCGGCGATGGGCGCCATCTCGCGCAGCAGCTGCGCGCCCCACTCGGCCAGGCTGACCTCGGCGTCGCCGCGTTCCAGCAGCAGGCCCGGCGCGCGCCCACCGGCGGCCACGCGCTGCTGGTTGCGCGCCAGCGCGGCGATCTCGTGCGGTGAATCGTCGGCGCTGTCGCTGAGCAGGCAGTGCAGCAGGAACACGTCGATGAAGCGCATGGTCGACGCCGCAATGCCCACCGGCTCGAACGGGTCGAGGTCCATGCAGCGCACCTCGACGTACTCGACCCCGCGCTCACGCAGCGCATGCAGCGGCCGCTCGCCGGGAAAGATCACGCGCTTCGGGCGGATCGTGCCGTAGAACTCGTTCTCGATCTGCAGCAGGCTGGTGGCCAACTGGTTGTAGTCGCCGCCCGGGTTGCGGATGCCCACCGCCTCATAAGCCGGATACGGTTTCGTCAACGCTTCCTGCAGTGAGCCGGCGTAACTTTCCAGGCTGTTGTAGCTGACCGAAAGCGACGACTGCGCATCGCTCTGATAGCCCAGCCGGCCCATGCGCAGCGAGGTGGCGTGGGGCAGGTGCAGCGTGTGGCCGTGCAGGGTTTGCAGGCCGTGCTCGCGGCCGGCGGCGAAGCTCGAACAAAGCGCCGGCGACGCGCCGAACAGCACCAGCAGCAGGAACGAATGGCGACGGAAGTTGCGGATCAAGGCAAAGTAGTCTTCGGTCGACACGCCCGGCATCGACCAGTTGTAGTGGATGCCCGAGATGGTCTGCATGCGTCGCCCGTAGCGGTGGCCCAGGCCCATGCGGTACACGCTCTTGGCGCGGCCCACGTTCGACGAGCCGTAGCGGCCCAGCGGAATCGTCTCGTCGGTGGGCAGGCCGCAGGGCATGCTCGACACCCACAGCATCTCGTCGCCCAGTTCGCGCAGCGCGCGGTAGCTGAACTGGTGAATCTGCGTCAGTTCGTCCACGCAGGCTTGCGCGCTGGCATGCACGCCGGTGACGAATTCGAGCTGCGATTCGCTGAAGTCGGTGGTGATGTGGGGGTGGGTCAGCGCGGAGCCGAGTGCGGCGGGATGCGGCGTCAGGGCCAGGGCGCCGTCGGGCTGCGAACGCAGGCTTTCTTTCTCGACGCCGCGGCGCATCTCGCGCAGGCGGTCTGCGGACAGTCCGCGAAGTCGGTGTTGCAAACCGCTCATGCGGTTTCTCCTTGAATCTGTCTGGAGGCGCACGGTAACAGAGCTTCGCGACGCCTGCCGGCGCGCGACCCGAAAGCCGTTCCTCACCGGGCACGGACGCGGTCGGCCTGCAAATCGTCTCGAATTGCGACACCTGCGGTTGAGGCGTTCTGCCTGTCCTCGTCGCTCAAAACAACACTTCGAACGTGATTGCGTGCGTTTCCATCGCGCCACTCATTCGGGGGGGTGGCAACGCGGGCGGCTGGCCGCCGACACTGGCGCCGCCCTGCGCAGACCGACGTCGACAGCAGGGCATCGCGGTGCCGCACCGCTGCACCGCACCAAGCGCAAGACAAAGCAACACAAGCCACACGAGGAGAAACCCAGATGCACACGCCCAACGACCTGCTGACGGCAACGTTCGTCAAGACCACCGCCGGTGCCGCCGAACTGCGAGCGCGCGTGCAACCGATCTCGCGCGCTGCGCGTGACCTGCTGTTCGTGATCGACGGCTCGCGCGACGCGGCTGCCTGGGCCGCGCTGATCCACGGGACCACGCTGGCCGACATCCGGCACCTGATCGAAGCCGGGCTGATCGCCGATTCGAAGCCACAGCCGAGGGCACCCGCGCGACCGCTCACACTCGCCGAGGCCATCGCCACGCTGAGCCACGACCAGTTGTACGGCTTGCTGACGAGCCAGGCGCGCGTGCGGCTCGGCTTGATCCGTGGCTGCAAGCTGATCCTCGCGACCGAGCGCTGCGCCGGCCTGTCGCAGTTGCAAAAGCTCGCCTCGCGCTTCTTGCTGATGGTGCGCAAGACGCAAGGCGAAGACGAAGCGAACCGCATGGTTCTGGCGCTCGGCGTGGCGGGCTGACAGACCCGGCGCCAAACCAGCGCGCTTGTTCGTCGGCGGCGTGCGTGATAGCGTTTCCCGCTTCGCAACCGGAGACGACACCATGTTCCAGAACGACCTGATGGCAGGCCAACGCATTCTCGTGACCGGCGGCGGCACCGGGCTTGGCCAGGCGATGGCCGAGCGGTTTCTCAACCTGGGCGCCGACGTGGCGATCTGCGGGCGCCGAAAATCGGTGTGCGACGAGACGGCCGCAGTGTGGCGAACCCAGTTCCCGCAGCGCCGCATCGACACCTTCGGCGTCGACATCCGCATTGCACAAAACGTCGAAGACATGGTCGACCAACTGTGGGCCAGCGGCGGGCTGACCGGCCTGGTCAACACCGCCGCAGGCAACTTCATCGCCCCCACTGAGAGCCTGTCGCCACGCGCTTTCGACGCAATTGCGAACATCGTTTTCCACGGCACCTTCTACGTCACGCAGGCGGTAGGCAAGCGCTGGGTCGCCGAGGCCAAGGCCGGCACCTGGAAGCCGGGCCAGCCGATGCGCAGCGTGATGAGCATCGTCGTCACCTGGGTCGACAACGGCAGCCCGTACGTCGTGCCGTCGGCCATGAGCAAGGCCGGCATCGACGTGATGACCAAGTCGCTGGCGGTCGAGTGGGCGCGCTTCGGCGTGCGCCTGAACACCGTCGGGCCGGGCGAAATCCCGACCGAAGGCATGAGCAAGCGCCTGAACCCCGGCGAGCAGCCCGGCGAGCGCAGCATCCGCAGCAACCCGATGGCGCGCCCCGGCAAGATGAGCGAACTGCAGAACCTGGCCAGCTTCCTGATGGCGCCCGGCCAGTGCGATTGGCTCAACGGCCAAAGCATCATGATGGACGGCGGCAATGCACTCGCCACCGGCGGCAATTTCTACGCACTGCGCGAGTGGAGCGACGCCGACTGGAAGGACGCCCGCGAGCGCATCGAAGCGCAGAACGCGAAGGACAAGACGCAGCGATAGGCCGCGGAGCGAAGGGCGAGGGCCCCCGGACACGGGGATCGACCAGCGCAGCGGCCGGCGAGTGAGACGGGCTCGATGCCCCTCGACCGAGACCGCGAAGAAAACGAACGTCCCTGCTGCACGAGTACCATCACCTCATGCGCATCGCCATCGGAAAAGTCATCTCCGGCAAGGTCGTCCTCGATGGATCGGTGATCGCCGATGGAACGAACGTTTACGTGTTGACGCGGGACGCTGCCGAGGTGCCGGCACTGTCTGCAGACGAATTGGCCGAGCTCGAAGCCGGCATCGCAGAAGCCGACCTCGGCGACATGATTTCGGGCGACGACTTCTTCAAGCACTTGCGCCGCCACGGTTAGTCGTGGCACTCGAACTGTTCATCTCGCAGCGAGCGGCAAGAGAGATCGACCGCGTCGCCGCCTGGTGGGCAGCCAACCGCCCTGCCGCTTCGGGTGCCGTACGGAGGGATCTCCAGACCGCGTTTGCACTTCTCGTTCAGCAGCCCGGTGTCGGCACAGAAGTGCCTCAAGCGAGTTCGCCGGACGTGCGGCGCTTTCACGTTGACCGAATTCAGTACTGGGTCTACTACCGCGTGCGCGGCACGAGACTTGAAGCTCTTTCTGTGTGGCATTCAAGCCGGGGTCGTGGGCCCGCCGTGTGAGCTCACCCCTGCCACATCAGCGTCATCACCGACCACCGGCGGCAGCGTCTGGCATTCCTCGAACACCCGCACCGTGCAACGCGCACAGATGCGGCGGTCCAGCCGCTGAAAAATGGTGGCGATGGCGATGCGCTTGGTCGAAAAAATGCGGTCTGTCCCCAGCGCCTGTGTGTAGCCCACGCGCTGCCACAGCTCCAGCACCGGCGGGCGCGGCCGGTGGAAGTACAGGTCGCCGCCGTCGGCGCGGCGGCTGGTCATTTCGCTGCGCCAGAGTTCGGCCGCGGGCAGGTCGATGAAGTTCATGCTCTTGGCCATCACCAGCAAATGCTTGGCTGAGCCGGGCGCAGCGCGCAGCTCGCGCAACTGGTCGGCCACGTGGGGCACGGCGCCGAAGTAGACCTCGCCTTCCATGCGGATCATCTTCAGCTGCGGGCATTCGGGCAGCGGCGCGGGCACGTCGGCGCGCACGACGAAGGGGCGGTCGGGAGCGCGGCTGTCGAAGCCCATCACGCGCATGTGCGGGCGCGAGGTGCGATGCAAGTAGGTCACCAGAGACAGGATGGTGCCCAGCAAGATCGCCATCTCCAGGCGGATGGTGACGGTGGCCGCTGCGGTCACGGCGGCGATCATGAAGTCGGCGCGGCTGTGCTGCCACAGGCGCTGCCAGCCGGGCACGTCCAGCAGCGACCACGCCACCACCAGCAGCAGCGCGGCGATGGCGGGCAATGCGATGTAGGCCAGCAACGACGACGTGAACGCCAGCAACAACAGCAGCCACAGCGACGCGAACACCGCCGACAACGGCGTGCGCGCGCCGGCCTCCAGGTTGGGCAGCGAACGGTTCAGCGAGCCGCACGACACGTACGACGAGAAGAAGCCGCCAACGATGTTTGATAGGCCCTGGCCGCGAAACTCGCGGTTCGCGTCGATGGCCTGGCCCGAGCGCACGGCCACCACCTTGGCAATCGAAATCGATTGCCCCAGTGCCACGATGGTCAGCGCGAAGGCGATCGACAACAGGTCGGGCAAGCTTTGCAGTTCGACCGCCGGCCAGTGAAAGCGCGGCCAGATGGCCGGAATGGGCCCGATCACGGCGACGGCGCTGTGGCTGCCACCCTGCGCGTTCAACACCGCAGCCAGGACGGTGGCCGCCACCAGGCCGATCAGCATGTACGGCCACGCGGGCAGCAGGCGCCGCAGCACCAGCACCACCACCAGCGTGAGCGCGCTCACCAGCAACGCAGCCGGGCGCGCCGCGCCGAGTTGATCGGCCAGGTGCATCAGCAGCGCCGCTGTGCCGTGCTGCGCAGGTGCCGCCAGGCCCAGCAGGTCGGTCAGCGAATGCAGCGCAATCAACAGCGCAGCGCCGCTCATGAAGCCGCGCAGCGCTGACGGCGAAATGAAGTTGGCGATCGAGCCCAGCCGCAGAGCGCCGATCAGCCATTGCATCAGCCCCACCATCACGGTGACGGCCAGCGCAAGCTGGATGTAGGCCGGCGAGCCGACCACGGCCAACGGCGCCAGCGTTGCGAACAGCGCCAGCGAGTTCGCGTTCGTCGGCCCCGACACCACATGCCAGCTGGAGCCGAACAGCGCTGCGATGACGCACGGCACGATGGCGGTGTACAGCCCGTACTCGGGCGGCAGCCCGGCCAACGTGGCGAAGGCGAAGCCCTGCGGCAACACCAGAAGCGCGCCGAGGATGCCGGCGATGGCGTCGGCGCGCAGGCTGTGCTGGTCGACGCGGCGCACCCAGGGGCCGAGTGCGCGCGTGAGGAACTCTGTCATGGGCGCCTATTGTGCGGCGCCCCCGCTCGGTGTCGGCGGCACCCGGTCAGCGTCCCAGAAACGCCAGCAAATCGCTGGTCAGCCGCGCCTTGTGGGTGGCGAACAAACCGTGCGGTGCACCGTCGTATTCAATCAAGGTCGAGCCCGCGATGCCCTTGGCCGCAGCGCGTCCCGAGGCGTTGATCGGCACCGTCTTGTCGTCGGTGCCGTGGATGATGAGCGTGGGCACCTTGAAGGCGGCCAGGTCGGCCCGGAAGTCGGTGGTGGCGAAAGACTTTGCGCACGCCAGCGTGCCTTTCAAGCCGGCCTGCATCGACACCGAGCGCGCCCATTCCAGCTGCTCGGCGCTGGTCGGGTGGGCCAACAGGTTGACGCCGAAAAAGTCCTTGAAGAAGCCGGCGAAAAACTTGGCGCGGTCTTCCTTCATGCCGGCGGTCATCTCGTCGAACACCGACGCGTCGGTGCCCTCGGGGTTGTCGGGCGTCTTCAGCATGAAGGGCACGACCGACGAGATCAGCGCCGCCTTCACCACCGACTTGCCGGCGTGGCGCGACATGTATCGGGCCACCTCGCCGCCGCCCATCGAGAAGCCGACCAGCGTCGCATCTTTGGCGCCGGTTTGTTCGATGACGCAGGCCAGGTCGTCGGCCAGGGTGTTGTAGTCGTAGCCCGACCACGGCTGGTCCGACCGGCCGAAGCCGCGCCGGTCGTAGGCGATGGCGCGGTAGCCGGCGTCGGCAATCGCCATCGCCTGGTCGTCCCAGCTGTCAGACGACAACGGCCAGCCGTGCATTAGCACCACCGGCGGGCCGGCGCCCCAGTCCTTTACATAGAGCTTGGTGTTGTCGGTCGCGTTGATGTACGGCATGGCGGATTCCTTGGTGGGGTGGGAACCCAGCATTGCGCCGCGCGCCGGGCTTGTCTGTCGGATCGACCACGGCCACCGCGTAGGCGATGGCCTACCGACACGCCGTCAGCGCATTATTCAGCCCACCGTTCAGCGAACGATGGCAGCGGGCTGCGGTTGCGGCAGCAGGCTGTGCGCCAGCGCCTCGGCCTGGGTGTCGCCGATGCGTGTGCCCTCGCTGCGCGCTTGCGCGAACGGCTGCGCGCCCAGGGCTGCCTCGGCCGCCACCGCCGCCAGCGTCGCCAGCCGCAACTCGTTGGGCTGGCGCGTGTCGTCGTGCCGCAGGTACCACGCGTCGACGAAGCCCAGCAACAACGCCGCGTCGGCCGCACGCGCCTGCTGTGCGGCCAGCAGGGCCACCGAGTCGAGCAGCAAGTAGCCCCAGCCGTTGCGCCACATCAACGGCAAGGCTTCGGCGGCGGCCTGGGCTGCGGCGCTGCGGTGTCCGTTCAACAGCAAGGCGGCGCACAGGTTGCTCAACGCCAGGCCGAGGTTGGACGGCTGGTCGAGCAGCCGCAGTTCGCGCACGGCGCGCCAGCCCAGCTCGATGGCCTCGGCCAGGTCGTCGGCCATCAGCGCGGCGTCGGCCAGCTTCAGCCGCGCCCAGGCAGCGGCGCGCTCGGCGCCGGCCTGGTCGGCCAGTGCCAGCTCGGTGCGGGTGGCTTGCCGATAGCCGGTGGCATCGCCCCGGTGGATGCACACGCCGCCGCGGGCCGCCGCGCCCCACATCAGCCGGCGCAGCGGCCAGGCCGGGTTTTCCAGCGCCTGCGCTTCGGCGATGGCGCGGTCGGCGTCGTCGAAGCGGCCGGCGCGGGCGCATTCGGCCGCGTAGAAGCCGAGCGCGAAGTGCAGCCGCAGCGTGTCGTTCAGGTCGCGCCAGGCCTGCACCGCGTTGCGCGCAGCGTCCAGCCTGGGCATCACCTCCAGCGCGATCAGCCCGTGCGACGCCAGGCAGTTCCAGATCCACGCGCGGGCCTGTGCAGCGGCGGCCGGCAGCAGCGCGAACAGGGCCTCGGTGCGGCGCCGGCGCGGCGCGTTGACGCTGCGCAGGTGGTCCAGGCGTTGCAGCGCATTGCCGGTCAGCGCGGCCACATCGGCCTGCGCGGTGGCACAGGCACGGTCGAAGGCGGCCTGCAGGTCGTCGTATTCGGGCGCGTACGAGGCGAGCCACGGCGTGTCACCCATGGTCCAGTAGCGCTCTTCGACCTCGCCGGCCAGCACCGCCATCGCCTGCCCGTGGCGGGCCACGGTGGCATCGAACTCGGCGTGCTGCGCCAACTGTTCGGCGGCATAGAGGCGGGTGGTTTCCAGCAACCGGTAGCGCGGCGGCTCCAGCCGGTCGAGCTGCACCAGCGATTTGTCGACCAGGCTGCCCAGCCCGTCGAGCACCGCGAAGGCATCCAGCTCGCCGTCGGCCGCCGTGCGCTGGGCGGTGTCGATGCGAAAACTGCCGGCAAACACCGCCAGCCGCCGCAACAGCGTTTGCTCAGGCGCACTCAGCAGCGAATGGCTCCAGTCCATCGTGGCGCGCAGCGTGTGCTGGCGTGCCGGCACGCCGTGGCTGTCGCCGCGCAACAGCCGCAGCCATTCGGACAGCCGCTCGCACAGCGCCTGCGGGCCCATCACCGGCAAGCGCGCAGCCGCCATCTCGATGGCCAGCGGCAAACCGTCCAGGTGGCTCAGCAACTGAGCCACCGCCGCGCCGTTCGCAGGCGTGATCTCGAAACGCCGGTCGGACAGCCGGGCGCGCTGCGCCAGCATTTGCGCCGCGCTAAAGTCGAGCAGGCGGTCGGTCGGCGTGCCGGGCGGTGGCACCGTGAGCGGTTCCAGCCGGTAGACACGCTCGCCGGGCACCTTCAGCCGCTCCTGCGAGGTGACCAGCATGCGCACCTTCGGCGCCGTCGACAGGATGGCGTGCGCCATGCGGCCCACGTCGGCGACCAGGTGCTCGCAGTTGTCCAGCACCAGCAGCAGCTCGCGCTCGCGCTCTGTCAGCGCGCGCACCAGCGCGTCTTGTGCGCTGCCGGGCACGTCGCCCAGCGGCAGCCGGGCTGCATTGGCCATCGTCGCGGCCAGGTGCTCGGCCGAGTTGATGGCCGACAGGTCGACCCAGGCCACGCCGCCGGGCGTCTCGGCCGCCCATTCCCGGGCCAGCTTCTGCGCCACTTCCTGCACCAGCCGGGTCTTGCCGATGCCGCCCGGCCCGAGCACGGTGACCAGCCGATCGCTGGCAACCCATTCGGCCAGCAGCCGAACGTCGTCGGCACGGCCGACCAGCGTGTTGGTGGCGTGCTGAAGGCTGGGCGCAGCGATGCCGACGGGCAGGTTGGCATCGCTGCGCCGCAGGTCAACCACCTCGGGCGCAGCCGGCTCCTGCAGCGCCGCCGCAAAGCGGTAGCCCAGGCCGGGAATGGTGGCAATGGCGTCGGCACCGAGCAGCTTGCGCAGCGCAGACACCTGCACCTGCACGTTGGCTTCCTCGACCACCAGGCCGGGCCAGACGCGGTCCAGCAGTGCGGATTTTGTGACCAGCGCGCCGCGCTGTTCGATCAGCGCCAGCAGCACGTCGAAGGCACGCGCACCGACCGCGACCGCTTGGCCGCCTTGCAGCAGCAGCCGCTGGGCTGCGCGCACTTCGAAGGGTCCGAACCGGTAGCTGTCCAACACGGGGCCTCCGAGGGACGAAGCACAGAGAAACGCGGTGAAGGGGTGTTCAAAAGGGTAGCAGAGGCCATGCCACCCGCTGTTTTTGAACGCTTATGACGGCTTGGGGACAGGCACGGCCTGCGTGCGCGACAGTGGCTGCAGGTCGACGCAGCAGGTGCCGCATCGGCCGGTAACCCTCAACAGAAAGACCTTTATGAAAGCCAACCGCAAACCGCCCCCGCGCCCCTGGCACGGGTCCGGCATCTGGCGCGTGGTGCTCACGCTCGCCGCCGTGGTCGCCCTGGTGACGACCGAATACCTGATCGTGCCGTCGTCCGCCCAAAGCGTTCACGGGCTGGCACCCACCGGCGCCGCACTGCCGCATCACGATGCCACGCATCAAGATGCCGCGAGCCCCGCAGCGTCGCCCGCCGCAGCGACCGACAGCGCCATCGACGACGCCGAGGCCATCGGCCGGTCCATCGCGGCCTACTGAAAAGAGCCATTGCAAATGGTGTGGATTGCGCCGCCTGATGTCGTGGCGCGCAGCCCTGCGGCGGGGTCGCCGCGGCGTACGATGGCCCCGCCGCAACCAACCGGGCCGCGCCCATGCCAGCGTCTGACCACCTGCCCACGGATCACCGCGCCGCCCTGGCGCAGTACCGACGGCGCGCCGGCGTCTACGACCTTCAATTGGTGCTATTCGAACCGGTTCGGCGCCGCGCCGTCGAACGGCTGGCGCTGAAGGCCGGCGACACCGTGCTCGACGTTGGCTGCGGCACCGGCCTCAGCCTGGCGCTGTTGCACCGGGCCGTCGGCGGCGGCGGCCGCATCGTCGGCATCGAGCAGTCGCCCGAGATGATCGCGCTGGCGCGCCAGCGTGTGGCGCAGCAGGGCTGGTGCAACGTGGCGCTGGTCGAAGCGTCGGCCGCCCATGCGCGCATCGCCTCGCTGGCCGACGCAGCGATGTTCCACTTCACGCACGACATCCTGCGCGAGCCACTGGCGCTGGCTCACGTGATGAGCCACCTGCGGCCCGGCGCGCGCTGGGTCGCCAGCGGCCTGCAATGGGCGCCGCCCTGGGCCTGGCCGGTGAACCTGCTGGTGCTGCCGGCGGCGCTGCAATCGGTCAGCTCGCTCGAAGGCCTGTCGCGGCCGTGGAGCCACCTGGCGCGGGGCTCCGACATCGAGGCGGTCGAGTCGATGATGGCGGGCGGCGTGTTCGTCGTCAGCGGCGTGGTTCGGCGCCGGCACCACGATCACCCGCAAACACGCGAGAGCCCCGCATGAAGATTCGTGAAATCGCCAGTGGCCTGCAATTCCCCGAAGGACCGGTGGCGATGGACGACGGCTCGGTGCTGCTGGTGGAGATCGCCCGCGGCACGCTGAGCCGCGTCACCCCCGACGGCCGCGTGCAGGTGGTGGCCGACCTGGGCGGCGGCCCGAACGGCGCGGCCATCGGCCCGGACGGCGCGGTCTACATCTGCAACAACGGCGGCTTCCGCTGGCACACCGAGGTCGACGGCTGCCACCGCCCGATAGGCCAGGCGGCCGACTACTCGGGCGGCCGCATCGAGCGGGTCGACCTGAGCACCGGCCGCTTCGAGCGGCTGTACGACAGCGTCGACGGCCTGGCGCTGCGCGGCCCGAACGACATCGTGTTCGATGCGCACGGCGGCTTCTATTTCACCGACCTGGGCAAGGTGCGCGACACCGAGATCGACCGGGGCGGCATCTTCTACGGCCAGCCCGATGGCCGCAACGTGAGCGTGATCGCGCGGCCGGTACTGACGCCCAACGGCATCGCGCTGTCACCCGACGGCGCCACGCTGTACTACGCCGAAACCGAGGGCGCGCGCCTTTGGGCGTTCGACATCAGCGCGCCCGGCCAGGTGCGCAAGCAGGGCTGGCCCTCGCCGCACGGCGGCCGCATGCTGGCAGCGTCGCCCGGCGGGCACTACCAGCGCTTCGATTCGATGGCGGTCGACGCGCTGGGCAACCTGTGCATCGCCACGCTGATCCACGGCGGCATCAGCGTCATCTCGCCCGACGGCAGCATGTGCAGCCACGTGCCGCTGCCGGATCGCTTCACGACCAACCTGTGCTTCGGCGGGCGCGACCGGCGGACCGCCTACGTCACGCTGTCGGGCAGCGGAAAGCTGATCGCCATCGACGACTGGCCGGTGCCCGGGCTGAGGTTGAACGGCGAGGCCTGAGCGCCCTCACTTCGAACGCAAGCGCCTCAATCCCGCAAAGGCGGTGTAGACCGGTTTGCCGTGTTCGTCCGCAACACGGCACTGCGGACCGACGGCATGTTCAAGCAACGCCACCTGGGTGTGCGCCGCGAAAAAGCCGTCGGGCCGCGCGGCGGGCGTCGGGTGGGCGTCAAAGTACGCTTGTGCCGCCACCACCTCGTGCGTGAACCGATTCGACAGCAGGGCCGAATCGGGCAGCACGACCGCCTTCGGTCGAATCACCCGGTCGATCACGGTCAGACCTGCATGCTGCCCTCGGGCAGCGTGATCGGGATGATGGGCAACGCGTGCGCATGCTCGCCGGTGGCGCCCGCATGCGGGGCCAGGCCCTTCTCGGCGAACTGCAACAGGTTGGGCAGCACGAAGGGCTCGGCTGCAGCCATGTCCACCACATAGCCCAGGTCTCGCAGGCTGCCGACGGTGACGCGACTCAGCGGGTTGTTCGCCGCCGCGATGAAGCCGGACATCAATTCGTTCTTGAACACCGATTCACGCCAATGGCTGTTCTTGGTTCCCGCACCGCCGGTGTTTTCGACCGGCACCGCCGCCGGCCCGGTGCCCTTCAGCACGCCGTATTCCTTCTTGGCGGTCTTGCCGGTGAAGCTGGGGTTGATGGTGCTGGCACCCGCCAGCAGCTTCTTGAGCGGCCAGATGGTGCCGATGCCGATGACGTGTCCCATCTCGTGGGTGATCACGTCGAGCAGCGTCTTGTCGGCCTGCATCGCAGCCAGATCGGCGGTGTCGAACGACATCGTTCCCTTGGCCGGCAGGAAGGCGCTGGCACCGGCCGACGCAGGCCGAAGATGGGTCGGGCCGGCCTGGCCCAGGATGCCGTGGACGCCATCGATCGGCACACCCTGCGCCAGGATCAGCAGGTCGTCGATCACCTCGCCGTCGACCATGACGCTGGGCACGTCGCCGACGATGACCTTGGTCCAGCGATTGGCCGCCGCCTTGAACGCCTTCTTCTGCGCCGTGTTCAGGCCGCCGAGAAAGCGCACCTCGATCTTGTAGGCCGACCGCACCTGCGCTGCCGACGCCGTGCTCTTGACGCTGGCGCACGCGATGTAGGACTCCACCGCTGCCGCCTTTTTCTTTGCCGTTGCCATGCCCACACTCCTGAGAAGAAAGAACGTTCCGACCACACACCGCGCAAACACTCGGTCGCGGCGGCTGGAGAGGCGGACCGGTCGGAAATCCGCTTCGAAATCTCAGCATATTCCTGCGGCCGGCAGGTGCCATCCCCAGGTTTGAAGCGGCCGTTGTCGGCAGCGGCATGCGCCTGCGCCTGCGCAGTGGACAATGCGGGCCCTTGCTGGAGTTACACCGTGCCCGACGCCTTCATCCTGACACTGTCCTGCCCCGACCGCGCCGGCATCGTCCACGCCGTGACCGGGGTGCTGGCCGAGCACGGCGCGAACATCACCGAGGCGGCGCAGTTCAACGACCAGAGCACCGGCCTGTTCTTCATGCGCATGCGGTTCGACTGCGCCAGCGTCGGTGCGGCCGACCGGCTGCGCGAGCGCTTCACCGCGCTGGCCACGACCCTGCAGATGCGCTGGGGCCTGCACTCCACGCGCGACCGCGTGCCGACCGTGATCATGGTCAGCAAGCTGGGGCACTGCCTGAACGACCTGCTGTTCCGCTGCCGCAGCCAGCCGCTGCCGCTGGACATTCGCGCCATCGTGTCGAACCACCGCGACTTCTACCAACTCGCTGCGTCGTACGACATTCCGTTCCACCACATCCCGGTCACGGCCGACAACAAGGCGCAGGCCGAAGTGAAGCTGCTCGACATCGTGGCGCAGGAGAAGTGTGAACTGGTGGTGCTGGCGCGCTACATGCAGGTGCTGTCGAACGACCTGTGCCGCGCGCTCGAAGGCCGCGCCATCAACATCCACCACTCGTTCCTGCCCAGCTTCAAGGGCGCCAAGCCCTACCAGCAGGCTTTTGATCGCGGCGTGAAGACGATCGGCGCCACCGCGCACTACGTCACCGGCGATCTCGACGAAGGCCCGATCATCGAACAGGACACCGTGCGCGCCGACCATGCGATGGACGCGGCGCAGCTCACCGCCATCGGCCGCGACGTGGAAAGCGCCGTGCTGGCGCGCGCCGTCATGTGGCATGCCGAGCGGCGCGTGCTGGTGAACGGCAGCAAGACCGTGGTCTTCAAATGAGCGCGGCGCGTGATGCATTCACGCGCTGGCGGTCGTATTCCCCTCCGAAACTGCCGCGCGGGTGGGCATGATCTGGCCCCGGCCCGGGCACATCGCCCCAGGCGGCACCCTTCAACGCGCATGAACAACCCACCCGGCGCGAATGCGCCCAGAGCCGCGCCAAACGCGGCGCTCGACCGCATGCAGTACCGCGCCGATCCGCTGGCCGACGACACGGTGGCGCGCATCGTCGGTGCGTGGCCGGCCACGTTGGCGTCCGCGCGCGCCGAGGTGCACCTCGAACGCAACCACGCGCAGTGGCAGCGGCTGGACGCCGCCACGCGCACCATGTCGCAGTGGCAGGGCAACGCGGCGCTGGCAGCGTGGCCGCGCGACACCGAACCCGCGCCCCCCACGCCACCCGACATGGTGGCCGCCCTGCAGGCCTATCTGCACGCCGCGCGCGCCCTGCCCGACTGGGCCGATGCGGCCCGGATCGAACAGGCCGAGCGCATCTTCTTCGACTACGGCGCCTTGTCTTGCGTGCTGCTGTTCTGCGCCAGCCTGCCCGAGTGCTACGTGGTGCCCGACCTGGCCGAGGTGCTGCACACCACCGGGCAACTGGAGCAGCGCGCCGAGTACCGCATCCGCTCCACGGCGGCGATGGTGTTCCCGGTGATGATGGCCGGCGGCCTGACGGCAGCCGACGGTGGCGGCGTGGCCCAGGTGCTGAAGGTGCGCTTGATCCATGCCACGGTGCGCAACCTGATCCTGCGCGGCGAGCCGCAGGCGGCGGTGGCCGCGCTGGCGGGTGAGTTGACCGCTGGTCACGGCGTGGTGCCGCCGCTCGAAGCGCTGCGCACGGCCAGCGGCATGCACCGCGCGCTGTATGCCCACGGCTGGAAACTGGGCGAAGACGGCCTGCCCTGCAACCAGGAAGAGCTGGCCTACACCCTGCTGACCTTCGGCTTCGTGTTCCTGCGCGGGCTGCGCACGCTGGGCCTGCGCCTGAGCCGCAGCGACGAAGAGGCCTACCTGCATGCGTGGAACGTGGTCGGGCACCTGCTGGGCATCGAGCGTGAGCTGATGGCCGACACGATGCACGACGCCGCCGCGCTGTTCGCGCGCATGCAGGCGCGCGGCCGGGCCGAACCGGTGCAGCCCGACCCGCGTCCCGCGCTCGGCCGCACGCTGATGCAAACCATGTCGCAGGTGATTCCTCTCGGCGTGGCGAAGCCGTTTCCGGTCTTGATGACACGGCTGCTGTGCGGGTCGCTCACCGCGCGAGAACTGGGCCTCGATGCGCCGGTGCCGTGGTTGTCGCGCGCGCTGTTCGCACTGGGGCTGCACACCGCCCGCGCGATCGACGCCGTCGTGCGGCTGGCGGTACCGCGCTTCTCGCTGGTGCGCTTTGCCACCCGCGTGCTCGGCTACCACCTGATCACCCGGCTGCTGATGGACCAGACGCGCCCGCTCAAGCTGCCCGAGCATGTGCGCACGCGGGTGGCGGCGATGATGTCGAACTGGGGCGACGACCCGCGCGCACCGCGCTGGCTGAACCGGGTGGAAGACCGCTTCACCACCGCCGGCCAGTGGACGCCGCCCGCTTCCACCTGAACGCTCGAACGCCGCCCTCGCAGTAACGCAGTAACGCAGTACCCACACCATGCCAGCGACCTCTTGCACGTCACCCAACCGCCGGCTCAAGCTGGGCCGCTGGTTGCTGAGTCTGGCGCTGCTGGCTGGCTTCAGCATCGTGGCAGTCTCCACCGCGCAGGCCGCCCCGCTGGTGACCCCGCTGGCACTCAGCGATGCCTCGCCGCGCGTCGAGGTCTGGCCCGCCGTGACAGTGCTGTCCGACCCCGGCAAGCAGCTCACGCTGGCACAGGCACGCGCCGCCGATGCGCAGTTCACGCTGCCGACCACCGCCCGCGCCACGCTCGGCCACCGCAAGGACGCGGTCTGGCTGCGGGTGCCGATGGTGGTGTCGCCCATCTCCGACGGCGAGTGGCTGCTCGACATCGACTACCCGCTGCTCAACCGCATCGACGTGTACCTGCTCGACGCTGGCGGCGCGTTGGTGCAGCAGGCGTTGCTGGGCAACCAGCAGCCCTTCGCGCAGCGGCCGGTGCGCAGCCGCAGCCACGCACTGGAGTTGCGGCTGACACCGGCGGCCAGCTACGACCTGTGGCTGCGCGTTGAAACGCTGGGCGGCATGATCTTGCCGATCACACTGAACAAGCCCACTGCCTTCTTGCAGCGCGCGCTGGGCGAGCAGATGCTGCAAGGCCTGCTGGCCGGGCTGGGCCTGTGCCTGCTGCTGTACAGCCTGGGCCAATGGATCAGCCTGAGTGAGCCGCTGTTCCTGAAGTACGTGGTGCTGATCTTCGGCAGCCTGATGTTCTCGGTGGTGCAGTTCGGTATCGGCGCCCAGTTTTTGTGGACCGACAACCTCTGGATCGAAGGCCACCTGGCCGGGCTGATGGCGCTGATGGCATCGGGCGGCACCTTCCTGTTCGTCGAACAGGCCCTGTCCGGAACCCGCAACTACCGCTATTTCACGCCGTTGATGAAGGGCGGCGCCGCGCTGCTGGCCGTGGTGGGCGTTGCCTACGCGCTGGACATCATCGACGTGCACGTGGTCAGCGCGGTGATCGGCACCGTGGGCTTGGCGCCGGCCCTGCTGGGCGCGCCCGGCGCGGTGGCGCTGGCGCGCCGCGGCGACAGCGTGGGCTGGTACTTCCTGGTCGCCTGGCTGGGCTACTTCGTCTGCACGTCGACCATGGTGGCCTTGATCAAGGGCCTGGTGCCGGCCAACGCGCTGACGCTGCATTCGTTCCAGATCGGCGCCACGCTGGACATGTTGCTGTTCCTGCGCGTGCTGGGCCTGCGCATGCAGGCGGTGCACCGGGCGGCGCAAAACGCTGCGCTCGAACGCGACGACCTGATGTCGCAGGCGCTGACCGACGCGCTCACCGGGCTGCCGAACCGGCGCGGCCTGCACGCTGCGCTGAGCCATGGCCTGAGCCAATGCAGCCCGCAGCGGATGCTGGCCGTCTACGTGCTTGACCTCGACGACTTCAAGCAGGTCAACGACCGTTTCGGCCACGACGTGGGCGACGAACTGCTGGTGGCCGTGGCCCGTCGCCTGCGCGCCACGCTGCGCGCCAGCGACGTGGTCGCGCGGCTGGGTGGCGATGAATTCGTGGTGCTGGCCCACGGCTTGAATCGCGCCGAACAGGCCGACGAACTGGGCAGCCAGCTGGTACACGCCTTCAACGCACCGATCGGCTTGCGAACGCAGCAATGCCGCGTCGGGCTGACCTTCGGCTACGCACTGGCGCCGACCGACGGCACCGACGCCGCCAGCCTGCTCAAGCGCGCTGACACGGCGATGTACGAGAACAAGCTAAGCGGCCGGCTGCGGCTGGCGCGCGGTGCCGAGACAGCCCAGTCATAGCTGCTGCCTGCCGAGCGGCACAGCACGAGCGACGCGCATCGGGGCGTGCCAACGATGCACCGGGGGTTTCCCCGACCAAGGGATGTCGAACAGACTGGCGTCCGATCATCGTGACAGAGGCAACCAGCAGGCTCTATGCTGACTGTCAACGCCCATCGCCCACCCGCCCCACCCGCAAAGGAAACATCGCCATGACATCCCGCAGCGTGCAACTTCACCGCGTGCTTCGCACCCAGCCTGCGAAGGTCTATCGCGCATTCCTCGAACCCGAGGCGATGAGCAAATGGATTCCGCCCTACGGCTTCACCTGCCAGGTGCACCACATGGACGCCAAGGTCGGAGGCACATTTCGAATGTCGTTCCGCAACTTCTCCTCGGGCAACGGGCACTCGTTTGGCGGGGAGTATCTCGAACTGGTGCCGAACCAGCTGATCCGCTACACCGACACCTTCGACGACCCGAATCTCCCGGGCCTGCTTCAGGTGACCGTGACATTGAAGCCGGTGCTGTGCGGAACCGAAATCAACATCGTGCAGGAAGGCATTCCCGAGGTCATTCCGCTTGAGATGTGCTACCTGGGCTGGCAGGAATCGCTGGCACAACTGGCCACGCTGGTCGAACCGGAGATTCCGGGGTAACGCCAGCGGCTGCGGCCTTGAAACGGCGAACGACAGCTTCGGCCACGCCACAGGCGATCGGATGTGGCTGGTGCTGGTGTTCGTGCTGAGCGAGTTGCTTCGCAGATACTTGCCAGCACCGCCACCCTGCCGGCAAACGCCCGCCATCGCCATGCAAGTCGCTGCCCTCTTCCACCTTGCGTTTCCGGTTCGCGACCTGAGTGAGGCGCGTGGCTTCTACGGCGGCTTGTTGGGTTGCCCTGAGGGCCGCAGCTCACCGAGCTGGATCGACTTCGACTTCCACGGCCACCAGATCGTGGCCCACCTGGCGCCCGACGAATGCGGGCCAAGGCACACGAACACTGGCACCAGCGAAGTCGACGGCGAAGCGGTGCCGGTGCGCCATTTCGGCGCGGTGCTCAGCATGGCCGACTGGGAGCAGCTGGCCGACAAATTGAAGCGCGCCGGCACGCGTTTTCTGATCGAGCCGCAGGTGCGCTTCAAGGGCCAGGTCGGCGAACAGGCGACCATGTTCTTCCTCGACCCGTCGGGCAACGCGCTCGAATTCAAAGCCTTCGGCGACCTGGGTCAGTTGTTCGCGAAGTGAAGCCTCCACCGGCCCGCTACGACACCAGCTGGTAGTACAGGTTCTGCGGGTGGCGAGCCTGCGCGAAGAAGAACCAGCGCTCGGCCAGCAGCCCGGGTGCCTGCAACATCACCGCCAGCACCCACGGCAACGTGCCGCCGCTCTGCACGCCCATCACGCCCCACAGTGCCAGCAGGGCCGGCAGCGCGAAGCACAGCACGATGAAGGTCAGCTTCACCTGCTTCAACACGGCCCGCGTGCGGCCGTGGAAAAACTCCCGCGTGTTGAACGATCCGGCCGACATGCCCATCGACTTTTGCACCAGGCTCAGCGACTGGATGCCGGTGGCCGATTGCAGCGTCGACTTGGGCTTGATCGCTGCGTTGTGGCGCAGCGCCAGCGTGCGCGTGGCCCACGCCGCCAGCGTGACCAGCACCGCGCACGGCCCGCTGCCGCGCAGCAGTGCGGCCTCGCCCGCCAGCGCGGCGAGCGCGCTGGCCAGCATCAGGCCGGAAGACAGCCCGATCAGCGTGAAGTTGACGATCGTCAGCGGCTGCGCCCATTCCTGGATGAAGCGCAGGCAGGCGTAGATCATCGCGGTGCACAGCCACAGCAACGCGGCCAGCGCGATCGCAACGAGGGGGAGCAACGTGGTGTCGGTGTTCATTCGCAGCGCCAGCCACCACAGCGCCACCACGCCGATGAAGGCCGGCAGCACGATCACCTCGCGCGACAACCACGAGGTGCGCCACATCAGCACCGCGCGCCAGGCGCGCTCGGGCCGGCCGAGGTGGGCGAACGACGCAACCAGGCCGATCAACAACATCACCTCGGCGACGATCAGCGCATTGCCGATGAAGCCCGCCGACAACGGCACGCCGGCCAGCACCGCCAGCGCCAACGTCACCACCAGGCCCTGCGCCGCGCCGGCAACCGTGGTGAAGACGACGACCGAAAACGCGGGGTTCACGGCACGTCTTTCGCGGCCACCGAGGCCGACGTGACGCGCCTGGGCAGGTACTGGTTCGCCGGCTGAGTGTCCCACTCGGGCATCAGCGAATAGCCGCCGCGTTCGCGGATGGCGATCGAAACTTCGGAGTTCGGATCTTTCACATCGCCGAACAATCGCGCGCCGGTGGGGCAGGCTTTGACGCAGGCGGGTTTGCGATCTTCTTTCGGCAGGTGTTCGTCGTAAATGCGGTCCACGCACAGGGTGCACTTGGTCATCACCTGGCGTTCTTCGTCGAGTTCGCGCGCGCCGTACGGGCAGGCCCAGGCGCAGTATTTGCAGCCTATGCATTTGTCGTAATCGACCAGCACGATGCCGTCTTCCTTGCGCTTGTAGCTGGCGCCTGTGGGGCACACCGGTACGCACGGCGGGTCTTCGCAGTGCACGCAGCTTTTCGGGAAGTGAATGGTCTCGGTGCCCGGAAAAATGCCGGCTTCATAGGTTTGCACGCGGTTGAAAAACGTGCCGGTCGGGCTGGCACCGTACGGCCTTTCGTCGGCCAGCGGGCCAGCGCTGCCCGAGGTGTTCCATTGCTTGCACGAGGTGACGCAGGCGTGGCAGCCAACGAAGACGTTCAGGTCGATCACCAGGGCGAGTTGCTTGGCCAGGGTTTCGCCTTGCTGGGCGCGCGTGCTGGCAGCGGGCTTGGCTGCGGGTTGATAAGGCACACGCGCCGGCGCGTCGGCAACGACGTTTGAATGCAGAAGGTCTTGCAGCCAGCGGATCATGATTTCATGCGCCCCGCAAAGTAGGTCAACACCTTTGCCGCCTTGCCGCGAACGCCCATCACCCCAGGCGCGGCCGGCACGCTGGCGATCTGCGGGAAGGTCACTTGCGGTTCTTCAGGCTCGGCCGGCCGAATGCGCACGCGCACGTCGTACCAACCGGCCTGGCCGGTGATGGGATCGGAATTGCTGATGGTCTTGGCCCCCTGGGGTCCGTCGAACGGCAGTTCCTCAGAAATCAGGTGGTTCAACAAAAACCCCTTGCGCGCGTCGTCGGCACCGGGTGCCAACTGCCACGCGCCGTCGGCCTTGCCGATCGCGTTCCATGTCCACACCGTGCCGGGCTCGACGGCCTCGCTGTAGCGCAGCATGCAGCGCACCCTGCCCCATTGGCTTTCGACCCAGCACCAGCCGCCGTCGTCGATGCCCGCAGTGCGCGCGGTCAGCGGGTTCACCTGCAAATAGTTGTGGCTGTGGATCTGCCTTAGCCAGGCGTTCTGCGAATCCCACGAGTGGTACATCGCCATCGGCCGCTGGGTGATGGCGTTCAGCGGATACGCGGCCAGATCGGTGGCGGCTTCTTCGAGCGGCGCGTACCAGAACGGCAGCGGGTCGAAGTAGGTGTCGATTCGCGCGCGCAATTCATCGGGCGGCTGGCGGCCGGCGGTCTTGCTCTGCGCCGCCAGCCGAAAGCTCTGCAGCGTGTCGGAATAGAGGGCGAGTTGCACCGGGTCGTTCTTCTGGCGCCAGCCCTTGTCCTTCGCGAAGTCGAGGTACTCGCGGTTCCAGTTGCGCATGTAGTGCATGGTCTCGGGCAGGTGGTACTGGAACACGCAGTCGTTCTTCGCGTACATCTCCCACTGCTTCGGGTTCGGCTCGCCGCGCAGGTGCTGGTCGCCGTTCTTGCCGCGCCAGCCCATCAAGAAACCGATGCCCGGCTGCGGCTGAAAGTTGACGACGAAGTCGGGGTAGCCGGTGAACTTGCGGCCACCTTCCGCGGTGGTGAAGGCCGGGAACTTCAGGCGCGAGGCCAGTTCGATCAGCACCTCCTGGAACGGCTTGCATTGGCCGGTCGGTGGCACGACCGGAATGCGCACCGAATCGACCGGGCCGTCGAACTCGGAAATCGGCCGGTCCAGCATGCTCATCACGTCGTGCCGCTCCAGGTAGGTGGTGTCGGGCAGCACCAGGTCGGCGAAGGCCACCGTCTCGCTCTGGAAGGCATCGCACACCACCAGGAACGGAATCATGTGTTCACCATGTTCGTCCTTGCGGTTCAACATCTCGCGCACCGCCATCGTGTTCATGCTGCTGTTCCACGCCATGTTGGCCATGAAGATCAGCAGCGTGTCGATGCGGTACGGGTCGCCGCGGACGGCGTTGGTGATCACGTTGTGCATCAGCCCGTGCGCGCTCAGCGGGTGTTCCCAACTGAAGGCATGGTCGATGCGAATCGGCGAGCCGTCGGGGTTGATGGCCAACTCTTCCGGGCTGGCCGGAAAGCCCAGCGGCGCGGCGTTCAGCGGCGTGTTGGGCTGAATCATCTCGGGCGAATTGAAGGCGCGGTAGTTCGGCACGATGTGACGCGGGTACGGCGCCTTGTGCCGAAAGCCGCCGGGCGCGTCGATGGTGCCCAGCACGCTCATCAACACCGCCAGCGCGCGCACCGTTTGAAAGCCGTTCGAGTGCGCCGCCAAACCGCGCATCGCGTGGAAGGCGACCGGCCGCGCCTGCGTGGTCGGGTGAACCTTGCCCCAGGCATCGGTCCAGGCAATCGGCAGCTCGAAGGCCTGCTTCAAGGCGGTGTCGCCCATCTCGAACGCGAGACGGCGAATGCGCGCTGCTGGAATGCCGGTGATGGCTGCGGCCCACTGCGGTGTGCAGCTTGCCACGCGGTCGCGCAGCAACTGGAACGACGGCGCCACGCGGCTGCCGTCGGCCAGCGTGTAGAAGCCTTGCAGCGCCGGGTCGCAGCCGTCGGCAATGCCCTCGGGGTAGGCGTTCAGCACGCGGCCACTGGCCACGTCCCAGACCAGCTTGTTGTGCGGCTCGCGGCCATCGCCGGGCGGGCCGCGCGCGGGGTCGGGGTCGAAGGCGAACAGACCTTCGCGCGCGCCTTCGTCAAGCACCACCAGTTGCGGCGCATTCGTGAAGCGTTTCAGGAACGCGTGGTCGATCAAGTCACTCGCGATCAGCTCGTGCAGCAGCGCCATCAGCAGCGCGCCGTCGGTGCCGGGTTTGATGGGAATCCACTCGTCGGCAATGGCCGAATAGCCGGTGCGCACCGGGTTGATCGAGATGAAGCGCCCACCGCCACGCTTGAACTTGCTGATGGCGATCTTCATCGGATTGCTGTGGTGGTCTTCGGCGGTGCCCAGCATCACGAACAGCTTGGCGCGGTCGAGGTCGGGCCCGCCGAATTCCCAGAAGCTGCCACCGATGGTGTAGATCATTCCGGCCGCCATGTTCACCGAACAAAAGCCACCGTGCGCCGCGTAGTTGGGCGTGCCGAACTGGCGCGCGAACAGGCCGGTCAGCGCCTGCATCTGGTCGCGCCCGGTGAACAGCGCGAACTGCTTCGGGTCGGTGGAACGGATTTTCTGCAGGCGCTCGGTGAGCATGTCGAACGCGCGTTCCCAGCTGATGGGCTCGAATTCGCCGGCCCCGCGCTCGCTGCCCGGCTTGCGCAGCAGCGGCTGCGTCAGGCGCGCCGGCGACACCTGTTTCATGATCCCCGCCGCGCCCTTGGCGCAGATCACGCCCTGGTTCAGCGGATGGTTCGGGTTGCCGTCGATGTAGCGCACCTCACCGTCGCGAAGATGCACGCGAATGCCGCAGCGGCAGGCGCACATGTAGCAGGTGGTGGTCTTGACCTCGGTGCGGGCCAGCGGCGTGGGCGAGGCCAGCGGGTCGTGCAGCGGCTCGCTCGAAAGGAACTTGAACACGCGGCGTCTCCCAGGTCGTCTGATAGCTTCCACGCCGATGGTAGACAGCAACGCTGAAAGAAAAAAGCGGAGAATTCCGCTCACCATGATCGATAAAACAGGTCAAACAAAATCGCCGGAAAGCGTTCCCCGCCTGCGCCTTTCGCTGCGCCAGCTGGAGGTGTTTGTGGCCATCGCGCACAGCGGCTCCACGCGCCTGGCGGCCGGCAGGGTGGCACGTTCGCAATCGGCCGCCAGCGCGGCGCTGGCCGAACTGGAAGCGGCGTTGGGCGAGCCGCTGTTCGACCGCGTCGGCCGCCGCCTGGTGCTGAACGAGAACGGCCGTGCGCTGCTGCCCGACGCCGTTGCCCTGCTCGACCGCGCGACCGAGCTGCAAGCCCTGTTCAGCAGCGAGCACGCCGCACCCTTGCGCGTGGCCGCCAGCCTGACCATCGGCGAATACCTGCTGCCCAGCCTGATGGCGCAGTGGAAGCTGGCGCACCCGCACAGCGCGGTGCACCTGGCCATCGGCAACACCAGCGAAGTGATCGCCGCCGTGACCGGGTTGTCAGCCGACGTGGGCTTCATCGAAGGCCCGCAAACCCACGCCGACCTGCGCGTGCTGCGCTGGGTCAGCGATGAACTGGTGGTGCTGGCCGCGCCCGGCCATCTGCTGGCAGAAGCGCAGGCAAAAAGGGCGACACGCGCCAGCGCGCGTCAACTGGCCGAGGCGTCGTGGATCCTGCGCGAGCACGGCTCCGGCACCCGCCTGGCCAGCGACCGCTGGTTGATCGAGCACCTGGGCAGCCTGAACATCGGCTTCGAACTCGGCAGCACCGAAGCCATCAAGCGGCTCGCCGCCGCCGGCGCCGGCCTGGCCTGCCTGTCACGCCACACCGTCGCCGAAGAACTGGCCAGCGGCGAACTGGTGGCACTGCGCACCCGCCTGCCCGTCGCCCGCCGCAGGCTGGCGATGGTGGTGCGGCGGGACAAGCATTTGGGGCGCGCGACGGAGGACTTTATTGGGCACTGCGTGGCGATGGCGCCGGTGGGGTTGTGAAAGGGGCGGCCAAAACCGAGCAGTTGGCTCGGCAGCGGCGGTTGTTTGCGCTTCCGCTCGGGAACTGGCAGGCGCGCTCCGGTCCAGCATGCATAGGCACCGCCGACACGGCTCGCTGAAACTTGCACTGCCCATTCCACCGGCGGTCCGGGGGTTCGGTCCAACAGGGTTGATCTGACGCCATGCGGAACCAGCGCGCTCGTTAATCGTCGCCACGGCGTCACAGAGATGCTGTTCGTAAGGCATCATGAAAGTCCCCACGCTGCGCATCGAAATAGGGATCGCCAAAGACTGTCGATTGGGACGCAGCCTTCTTGATTGCCGCGCTGGCGGCAACTGCCGGAGCGCTCATCTACCTGCCGTTTTTTTGGCTTCGGTGGCGAAGCTTCAAGCGAAAGCACGCCGGCGTTACCGCCTATCGGATCACAGGAGCTGGTCTACTATTCTGCGGGGCCATGGTCGTCGTCCTATTCGCTGGCCTGGCGATCGGGACGCTCTACCCTCAATCGTGGTTCGGGGCGCAGGTCCGCACACTTTTCGGTGGCCTCGGATACACGACCTTCGTGGTCATCTTGGCATCCATAGTCGAACGAGTTCTCGTTTCCCGAGGTGGGATGTTTTGGGTCATTCCCTCGCCCGATCGTTCCTTTCGCGGCCCGGTTTCGTTCTGCGGTAGCCCTGAAGGTAGCGATGCCAGACAGCCTGGAAGAGAAGGCGATGCCTGAAAGGCCACGCCTCTTGCCAGACCCTTATCTAGTTGATCATCGCCAGCCTGATTCGTAGAAAAAATCCACCGAGGCAGAGCCCTGCGGCCCATCGCGCGCGCTCAAGCGCTCGGCAGTTGAATGCGTTGTCCCGACGCCCACAGTTCGTCGAGCAGCTGCATCGCCAACGCCCCGGGCGCGGAGTAGGGATCGAACTCGGGGTGCTGCATCAGGATCATCGGATCGTCGGCGCGCAGTTCCACGTGGGCCATCGACCAAGCGGCGAAGCGCCGCCGCTCGACCTCCTGCAGGTGCAGCAACTCCACGTCCTTGTGGCGAGGATCGAGCAGGATGCGCGCGAAGAGCCGGTTGACGGCGCTGCGCTGCCCTTCCAGAAGCTGAAGGTACAAGCCCTGCCCCTGGCACAACACGCCGCCGATGCCGTGCTTCGGGTTGCTTTCCTGGGCCGTCATCAGGATGGAGGCGGTGACGGTCGACGTCTGCGGCCCC
>JANNBZ010000279.1:0-5339 GCA_031386065.1 Burkholderiales bacterium | reverse complement strand
CTGCGCGATGCGGCCGTTCACCATCACGCCGATGCGGTCGGCCACGCTCATCGCCACGCCCAGGTTCTGCTCGATCAGCAGCACCGCGATCTCGCCCTCGGCGGCCAGGTCGCGCAGCGCCTGCGCCACCTGGTCGACGATGACAGGCGCCAGGCCTTCGGTGGGCTCGTCCATCACCAGCAGGCGCGGTTGCAACAGCAACGCGCGGCCGATGGCCAGCATCTGCTGCTCGCCGCCCGAGAGCTGCGCGCCACCGTGGCTGCGGCGTTCGGCCAGCCGCGGGAACATCGCGTAGATGCGGTCGACATCGCGCTTCTTCGACGCGACCAATCGCAGCGTTTCGTCGACCGACAACGACGGCCAGACGCGCCGGCCCTGCGGCACGTAAGCGATGCCACGTTGGGTGATCTGGTTCGGCGCCAGGCCGAGGATGTCTTCGCCCAGCAACTTCACGCTGCCGCTGGCCGGCACCAGGCCGGTGATCGCATTGCAGAGGGTGGTCTTGCCCATGCCGTTGCGGCCGACGATGCCAAGCACGCCCCGTTCGATCACCAGGCTCACGCCCTGCAACGCGTGCGCGCGGCCGTAGTGAACGTCGAGTCCCTCGACCACCAGCACCGGTGCGCCGCGAGTCGGCTCGGGCTTCTTGTCGAACCAGGCCATCAGCTAGCGGTCCGTGTTGAAGGCAACGAAATACGGATCGCGAAGATCGCAAAGGAGTCGCAAAGAACACCAAGGAAATTCATGGATTTCCTTTGCGTCTTTGTGTTCTTCGCGTCCGTCGCGGTAACGCTGGCGTTCAATGCTTGCTCCCCATGTATATCGCCTGCACCTGCGCGTCGTTCTCGATCTCGCTGGGGCTGCCGGTGCGCAGCACGCGGCCGTTGTGCATCACCGTCACGCGGTCGACCACGCGCAGGGCGATGTCGAGGTCGTGCTCGATCAGCACGAAGCTCATGTGCGCCGGCAGCGAGCGCAGCAGCGCCACCAGCTCGCGCCGCTCGGCCGGCGACAGGCCGGCGGCCGGCTCGTCGAACAGGATCAGCCGCGGCGCGCCGGCCAGTGCCATGCCGATTTCCAACTGCCGCTGCTGGCCGTGCGCCAGATTCGCCACGCGCTCGTCGGCGATGTGGCTGAGCCGTGCGCGCTCCAGCAGGTCGTCGGTGGCGCGTGTGGACGCATGGCCGGCACGCGCGCGCAGAAAACTGAAGCGGCCGCCGGCCACGCCGCGCACCGCGAGGAACAGGTTCTCGCGCACCGTCAGCTCGCGGAACAACAGCGACGACTGGTAGGTGCGCCGCAAGCCCTTGCGAATGCGCTCGTGTGGCGGCAGCTCGGTGATGTCTTCACCGAAAAAATGAATCCGCCCGGCGGTGGGCGGGAAGTCGCCAGTGATGGCGTTGAACAACGTCGTCTTGCCGGCCCCGTTGGAGCCGAGCACGGCGTACTTCTGGCCCGCCGTGACGTTGAGGCTGACGTCGTCCACCGCGCGCAACGCGCCGAAGGCGCGCGTCACCCCGACCAGGCTCAGCGCGTCGCCCGACAGCAACTGCGCGCTCGGGCCCATGCCCGAGCTTGCAGTGCCGACGGGCGTGCGAGCCGCACGCGCCGAGTTGAGCGAGGTGATCGACGCCATATCAGTTCATCGACTGCGTGAGATGAGCGGCATTCCCAAGCGAACACAGCGGAGCCGGCTTTGCCGGTCCGCCAGTGTTGCCCCCTTGAGGGGGAGCGACGTGAGGCGCTCCGGGGGTGGGCTCATTTCCTGCAGTCGGGCACGTCGCGCGAGCCCAGGCCCATCTTCTTGAACTCGGCCTCGGGCAGGCCCAGCGTCTGCGAGATGTTGGGCACCGTCTTGACGACCTTGTTGTAGAACGAGCCGTCGGCTGCCTTCGCCACTTCGGTGATGTAGGTGGTGCCCACGCCGTTGCGGTTGCCGTCGATCTTCACCTCGCCGGCCGGGCCCTTGAAGTTGGTTTTCTGCAGTGCCGCGCGGTAGGCCGCCTGGCCGCCCGACAGGTCGCCTTTCACCACGTCGAGCGCGTCGAGTGCGGCCTTGGTGTTGATGTAGTACAGGTAGGCGAACAGCGACGGGCTGGGGAAGCCGTCCTTGAAGTTGGCCTTGTAGTCGGCCACGAACGACTTCCACTCCGGCGTGTCGATCGAGTCGGCCATTGGCCCGGCCGAGGCCGTGCCCAGCAGCGATTCGCGGCGCTTGCCCTTGAAGTTGAGCACCGTCTGGTCGACCGTGATCGAGCCGCCGACCATCGGCTTGCTGCCACCGGCCTGCTCGTACTGCGTGAGGAAGTTGACCGCATCCGAGCCGCCCAGCACCACCACCAGCGCGTCGATGTCCTTCGGGATTTTCGCGATCACCGAGGCGTAGTCTTTCGTGCCCAGCGGCACCCAGGCCTTGTCGATCACCTTGCCGCCCTTGGCGCAGTAGCTGGCCATAAAGCCCTGCACCTGCGAGTACGGGAAGCCGTAGTCCTCGGCAATCAGGAAGGTGCGCTTGTAGCCCTTGGCCAGCGCGTGTTCGCCCAGGCCCACCATCCACTGCGCGCCCTCGGTGTTGAACCGGAAGAAGTTCGGCGCCGGGTCGGACAGCGTGGTGGCCTGCGCACCGGACGAGCCGTTGATGAAGGTGATGCCGGGCTGCGTTTTCGCGTAGTTCTTCACCGCGATGCCTTCGTCGCCCGAAAGCGGGCCGATCATGATCTGCACCTTGTCTTGTTCGACCGCCTTGCGGGTGGAGTTGACGGCCTTGTCGGGCGTGGCGTCGGACGACACCTTGACGAATTCGATCTTCTTGCCGCCGGCCATGCCGTTGTGGTGCTTCAGCGCCAGGTCGGCACCGCGCATGCTGTCCTGCCCGGGCGCGGCGAACGGCCCTTCCAGCGACGCCAGCACGCCGATCTTCAGCGTTTCTTGCGCCCACGCCGAGCCCACCGTGGCGGCCAGGGCCGCCGCACCGATCATCGAGCGCGTCAAGATTCTGTTCATGGCTTTCACTGCGGTCTCCTTGTGGTTTGGAAAGTTGACTTGCCTGGGCCGAGGCGCGAAAGAAGCTTCGCCCACAACCCGAGCAAGCCGTCGGGGGAAAACAGCACGATGGCGAGGAACACGCCGCCGATCACGAGGTTGAAGCGTTCGCGGTCGACCAGGTCGATGGCGAAGTTCTGCAGCAGCACGAAGACGATGGCGCCGACGAACGCGCCGATCGGGTGCTTCATGCCGCCGAGCACGGCGATGATGAGGATGTTGATCATCGCGCCGGTGTTCACGGTGCCGGGCGAGATGCGGCCGTTGTACCAAACCAGCAGCACGCCGCCCACCGCCGCCAGCAGGCCGGCCACCGCATACGCGGCCACCCGGTGCGCGATGACGTGGTAGCCCAGCGCCTGCATGCGGCGCGGGTTGTCGCGAATGCCCTGCAGCGCCGCGCCGAAGGGCGCACGCACCAGCCGCTTGACGAAAAAATAGCCGGCCAGCGCGCACGCCAGCGTGAGCCCGTAGAACGGCGCGGGCTGGCCGAAGTCGACACCGAACAGCGTCGGTGCGGTGATCTTGCTGAAACCCTGGAAGCCGTTGAACAGCGTGTAGTTCTGCTGCGCGAGGTAGAAGAACGCGACGCCGATGGCCAGCGTGATCATGATGGTGTAGATGCCCTCGGTGCGCACCGACAACCAGCCCACCGCCGCTGCAAACAGGGTGGCCAGCGAGAGCGCAAACAGCAGCGCCAGCCACCATGGCCAGCCCAGGCTGATGGCCGGCAGGCTGCTGCTGCCGAAGATCGCCATCAGGTAACCGGCGAACCCGGCGATGGTCATCTGCGCCAGCGACACCATGCCGCCGTAGCCGCCGAGAAAGGTCAGCGACAAGGCGATCAAGCCGAGCGCGAGCGACTGCGCGCCGATCTGAAAGGTGAAGAACGGCGTCGCGAAAAGCGGATAGGCCAGCACGAAGGCCAGCACCACAACATGGCGCGGCGAGACAGCGCTCCACAGCGACGACATCCAGTACGTGGAGGGCGGTGCCGGGGTGGCGTGGGCGATGCGATGCGAGGTGCTGGACGCCGCCGCGCGCGCACCCGTCGCCGATGCCGTCGACGACTTCATTGCGCGACGCCATTGCGAGGCGCTCATCGGGCAACCTCCGCGCTGCGCACTGCGGTGGTCGCCCAAGGGCCGCGAAGTGGCCCCTTCGGGTCCATGACGGCCCGGCGGCTCATGCCGCCTTCCCCATCAGCCCGCGCGGCTTGAACGCCAGCGCGACGACCATGATCACGAAGGTGAAGACGACGCTGTAGGTGGGCGCGTAGGCGAGGCCGAACTGCTCGGCCAGGCCGATCAGCAGCGCGCCGATGGCCGCGCCGGTGACGCTGCCCATGCCGCCGACGATCACCACCACCAGCGAGGCCAGCAGGTAGCGCGTGTCTTCACCGGGCGAGATCGACAGCGCGGTACCGCCCACCACGCCGGCCAGGCCCGCCAGGCCGGCGCCGATGGCGAAGGTCAGCGCGAACACCCGTTGCACGTTGACGCCCGACGCGGCCAGCATGCCGCGGTCGTCGACACCGGCGCGGATCATCATGCCGACCCGCGTGCGCGCCAGCAGCCACCACAGGCCGACGCCGATCACGATGGCCGCCAGCAGCACCATCAAGCGAAAGGTCGGAAATTTTTCGACCAGCGGCAGCGTGGTCGAGCCGTAGATCCAGGCCGGCGGGTCGAAGGTGTAGATCTCGGCCCCCCAGACCCACAGCATCAGGTCGGCCAGCACGATGGACAGGCCGATGGTCACCAGCGTCTGCCGCAGGTCCTGACCCTGCATGTGGCGGAACACCAGCAACTGCATCAGCAGGCCGAGCACGGCCGAGGCCACGAAGCCCGCCAGAACCGCCAGCACCCACGAACCGGTGTGCTCGCCGACGAACCAGCCCACATAGGCACCGAACAGATACAGCGAACCGTGCGCCAGGTTCACATTGCGCATCAGCCCGAACACCAGCGTGAAGCCGCTGGCAACCAGGAAGTACAGCGACGCCAGCGTCAGCCCGTTCAGCAGCGTCTTGAAGAACAGCGGCGGGTTGTCGGGGATGGCCCACAGCGCGAACACCACCACCGGGCCTGCGAACAGCAGCCACAGGCCCCACTGTTTACCAGTCATGCCACGCAGGCCGGCAACGCTCACGGGTGCACCCCGATTGCCGAGTACGGCGAACGCCCCGCCGGGCGGGTCGTGCCTTGCTTGGGGCGGCCCGGCGCGGCGGCCCGCTTAGAGCAGGTTGACACGGGATGTCTCATGCAGCGCGGCCCCAGGCGCGCTGCGAGGCGATG
>JANNBZ010000215.1:0-3686 GCA_031386065.1 Burkholderiales bacterium | reverse complement strand
AGCATGACGCCGCAGGCGATTCGCGACGGCTTCGAGGTGCTGCGCAGCGACGCGCAGATGCAGGGCCTGTCGGACGCGGCACGCAGCCGCTCTGAGGCCGACTGGCTGGTCGGCATCAACGGAACGCGCGCGATGACGGCGTTCAACTCGCGCGACGGCGGTTTCTTTTTGACGACGGTGGGCCGGGTGCAGACGCCCACGCTGTCGATCGTGGTCGAGCGCGAGGAAAAAATCCGCAAGCACGTGTCGCGCGACTACTGGGAAATCAAGGCCAGCTTCGCGGCCGAGGCGGGCCAGTACGACGGCAAGTGGTTCGACCCGAAGTGGAAGAAGAACCCCGACGATGCGGAGCTGCGCGCCGACCGGAAATGGAACGAGGCCGATGCCCAGGCCGTGGCCACCGCGGTGCGCGGACAGCCGGCCAGCGTGACCGAAGAATCCAAGCCCAGCTCGCAAAGCAGCCCGCAGCTCTACGACCTGACCAGCCTGCAGCGCGAAGCCAACTCGCGCTTCGGCTTCAGCGCCAAGACCACGCTCGGCCTGGCACAGGCGCTGTACGAAAAGCACAAGGTGCTGACCTACCCGCGAACCGACAGCAAGGCGCTGCCCGAAGACTACGTGGCGGTGGTCAAGCAGACGATGGCGATGCTGGCCGACGAAGACCTGCCCGGTCCGCTGAAGGCGCTGTCGGCGCATGCGCGCAAGGCCATCAAGGAAGGATATGTGAAGCCGAACAAGCGCATCTTCGACAACGCTAAGGTCTCGGACCACTTCGCGATCATCCCGACCCTGCAGGCGCCGAAAAGTTTGACCGAGATCGAAGCCAAGCTGTACGACATGGTGGTCAAGCGCTTCCTGGCGGTGTTCTACCCGCCGGCCGAGTTCATGGTGACCACGCGCATCTCGGTGGCCGCCGGTCACAGCTTCCAGACCAACGGCAAGGTGATGGTCAAGCCCGGATGGCTGGCGGTCTACGGCCGCGAGGTGCAGGAGGACGACGCGAATCTGGTGGCGGTGAAGCCCGGCGAAAGGGTGGCCGTGGAAAACGTGGCCGTGAATGCGTTGAAGACCAAGCCGCCGGCGCGCTACACCGAGGCCACGTTGCTCAGCGCGATGGAAGGCGCGGGCAAGCTGATCGACGACGACGACATGCGCGAGGCGATGCAGGAAAAGGGCCTCGGCACACCGGCCACGCGCGCGCAGACCATCGAAGGCCTGATCTACGAAAAGTACATGCACCGCGACGGCCGCGAGCTGATCCCCACCGCCAAGGCGTTCCAGTTGATGACGCTGCTGCGCGGGTTGCAGGTCGAGGAATTGACCCAGCCCGAGCTGACCGGCAACTGGGAATTCCAGCTCGCCGAAATGGAGAAAGGCAAACTCAGCCGCGATGCCTTCATGGCCGAGATTGCCGCCATGACGCAGCGCGTGGTGGCCAAGGCCAAGGAGTACGACCGCGACACCATCCCCGGCGACTACGCCACGCTCACCACACCGTGCCCGAACTGCGGCGGCGTGGTGAAAGAGAACTACCGGCGCTTCACCTGCACTGGAAAGACCGCCACCGACGAAGGCTGCGGTTTCAGCATCAGCAAGATCCCCGGCGGGCGCAGCTTCGAGCTGGCCGAGGTCGAACGCTTCATCGCCGACAAGAAGATCGGTCCACTGGAAGGCTTCCGTTCCAAGGCGGGCTGGCCATTCACCGCCGAGATCAAGCTGGCCTATGACGACGAGATCAAGAACTGGAAACTGGAATTCGATTTCGGCGAGGACGCCAAGCTTGCCGAGGCAGGCGAGCCGGTGGACTTTTCAGCCCAGCAAAGCCTGGGCGCGTGCCCGAAATGCCAGGGCGCGGTGTTCGAGCACGGCACCAGCTACGTGTGCCAGAACGCCACCGGGCCGGCGCAGACCTGCGACTTCAAAAGCGGCAAGATCATCCTGCAGCAGCCGGTGGTGCGCGAGCAGATGAGCCAGTTGCTGGCCACCGGCAAGACCGCGCTGCTGGAGAACTTCGTGTCGAACAAGACGCGTCGCAAGTTCAAGGCGCGGCTGGCCTTCGACAAGAAGGAAGGCAAGGTCAGCTTCGAGTTCGAGCCGCGTCCGGTCAAGGTGCCGGCCGCGAAGAAAGTCGTGGCCAAGAAGGCTGCGTAGTTCATCGTGAATACCGACGTGAAGACCGCACCCGCAGGCCTGCGGCTGCGGTCTGCGAAGGCCTGGCGGATGCACCTGCACTGGCCGCGCACGGCGGGTGCGCAGGTGGCGCTGGGCCTGCTGGCCTATGCGGTGGTCTGGTTGGCGCATTTGTCGAGCACCGCGCTGTCGCCGCCGACCGACAATATCGAGCAGCTGACCTGGGTCCACGCGCTGGAGTGGGGCTACTACAAGCACCCACCGCTGCCGACCTGGCTGATCTGGCTGCCGACGCAACTCTTCGGTGTCAACGCGTGGACCAGCTATGCGCTGGGCGCGGCCGTGACGCTGGCGTCGATGGGCCTGCTGTGGCGGCTTCTGGCGCAGTTGCGCGGCCCCTCGCATGCCACGCTGGCGCTGCTGGCGGTGCTGTGCATCACCTACTACAACGGGCGGCTGTATTACTACAACCACAACATCGTGCTGATGTTCTTCGCCACCGCCAGTGCCGCGCTGTGCTGGCAGGCGCACCGCAGCGCGCGCCTGCGCTGGTGGGCTGCGCTGGGGGTGGCACTGGGCCTGGGCCTGCTGGCGAAGTACCAGATCGTGGTGACGATGGTGTCGGTGCTGGCCTTCTGGTTCAGCCAGCGCGCCTGGCGCGATCCGCGTCAACGCCAGGGCCTGCTGCTGGCATCGCTGATCGTGCTGCTGATGTTGGTGCCGCACCTGCAGTGGCTGCGGACGCACGACTTCGGGCCGATCGACTACGCCAGGGAGTCGTCGCTGGGCGCCCATCTGAACGCCAAGGCGCGCTGGGCGGATTCGTCGCAGTGGCTGCTGGACCAAGTGCTGAACCGCGCACTGCCCGCGTGGTTGCTGCTCGCCCTCGCGCTGTACGGACGGCGCCGGCAGGTCGCGTCGCAGCCGCCCGTCGCCGCGGCGGCAAGACCATCGGCCAGCCGCAGCCTGCTGCTGTGCTGGGGCGGGATTCCGCTGCTGTTCATGCCGCTGACGGGGCTGCTGACCGGAGCCGACCTGCAAATGCAATGGGGCACGCCGTTCATGCTGTTCGCGGTGCCGGCCGCGATGGAAGTGTTGGGCCCGCGCGTCGCCTGGTCGCAACTGCCACTGCGGCGCGCGCTGAGCGTGTTCATCGCGATCCAGGTGCTGCTGCTGGCGATGAGCCAGCTCACGTCGGCACACGGGCCCGAAGCGCTGCGCGACCGCCACTGGCGCAGTTTCGATTCGAAGGAATTCGCGAGGCTGGTGGACGCACCGGCACGGCTGGAACTGGCGGGCGCGCCGCTTTGCGTGGTCTCGGCCCCGGCGATCTTTGCCGGCGCACTGGCGCTCGAATTGAAGGACCACCCCCAGGCGCTGATCGACCACCGTCTCGACCGCAGCCCGTGGCTCAGCGCGGATCAGCTGCGCCGCTGCGGGCAACTGGCGTTGCGGCAAGGCCTGCCGCAACCCGGCGATCACGCGGTGGGCGCTGCCTTCCCCGATCTGTGGTGGCGAACGATTCCTCCGGCACTGCAGCCGACCGCCGCTGAGCC
>JANNBZ010000209.1:0-3668 GCA_031386065.1 Burkholderiales bacterium | reverse complement strand
ATGCCACCCGACACGATGGCCGGGATCGCCGCAGCGAAGGTCAGCAGGAAGAAGAAGCGCACCAGCTCGAAGCCGTTCTTCTGCATCAGCGTCTCGGCGCCGGTCATGAAGCCGATGCCGTAGGCCACGCTGTAGCCGATGAAGAAATACGCGATGGTCGACACCGAAAAATCGACCAGGATTTTCACCAGCGCGTTGACCTGGTTCTTCTTGCGAACGGTGCCGAGTTCAAGGAACGCGAAGCCCGCGTGCATGGCCAACACCATGATCGCGCCCAGCAAAATGAACAGGGCGTCGGTGCCCTGCTTGACCTGATCCATCGCTTGTCTCCTGTGTGCTTTTGAATGGTGCGTCCCGCACCGCGCGGGAAAACGACCGCACCAAGTAAGCAATTTTTGCGCCTGAATTGGTGCGTATTTTCAGCGCTTGGCGGCGCAATACGCACCGAAGACGCGCGTTTCAGCGCGGCCATGCACAGCAGCAGGGCGCGCGGACCGTCGCGTGTCAATCCAGCTCGGGCGCGATCTCGGTCGCGTAGTCGACGAGCGCGCCCAGGATGTCCTGCCCGCGCTCGTCGGCAGATTCCTGCAAAGCGTCGATCTGTTCGAAGAAGGCGTCCAGCGTCTGGCTCCCGCCGGCGCCGTCGTGCAGCCGGTGCGCGCAGTGCGCCTGCCACTGCGCCTGCTCCGCGGCGCTCAGCGACGCCGGGAAATTGCGCGCGCGGTAGCGGAACAGCAGTTCGTCCAGCCGCCGGTCGGCGAACGCCGGGCGCTTGTCGGCCAGTTGCTGCGGGCTCAGGCTGCGCAGCCGCTGCAGGCTGCGCCGGTCTTCGTTGCCGACGAAGCCACCGTACAGGTCTTCGTCGACATCGACAGGGCCCGACGCCGGCCGCTCGAACACCGCCGGCCACATGCCGGCCAGCGTGTGGGCCTGGGCCGCAATCAATTCGGCATGGCGCAGACCCTGTTCGACATCGAGCCCCCACTTCGCAGCCGTCTCGGCGCTCAGCGTCTTCAGGTTGCCGATCACGATGGGCGACTTGTTGATGTGGATGGTCTTGATCGGCAGCCGCGTGACGCCTTCGGGCAGGTCCTCGGCCTTGCTGAACATGCGCTGGCGGATGGCCTCGACGTTCAGCGTCAACAGCTCGCCCGGGTCGGTGCCCAGGTCCCAGACGACGACCTCGTTCTTGTTGGTCGGGTGCGGTGCCAGCGGCCACACCAGGGCCATGCAGCCGCGCTCGGTGCCGTACATGCCGGACACATGGATGAACGGTTTACCGACGCCCATCTCACGCACGACTTCGTGTTTGCTGCGCAGCCGCAGGCAGAAATCCCACAGCTTGGGTTGGCGCGTTTTGATGAGCCGCGCGAGTGCCACCGTGGCGCGAACGTCCGACAGCGCGTCGTGGGCCGCGTCGTGCGACAGGCCGTTGGCGCGCGTCAGGTGTTCCAGCTTGAACGACGGTTTGCCATCGTCGTGCTTGGGCCAGGCGATGCCTTCGGGGCGCAGCGCCCAGGTGACGCGCACCACGTCCAGCAGGTCCCAGCGGCCGCATTCGTTCTGCCACTCGCGGGCGTACGGGTCGATCAGGTTGCGCCAGAACAGGTGGCGCGTCACCTCGTCGTCGAAGCGGATCGAGTTGTAGCCCACGCCCACGGTGCCGGGCTTCGCAAGTTGCACCTCGATGGCGTCGGCGAACGCATGCTCGGGCACACCGCGCTCCAGGCACAGCTGCGGCGTGATGCCGGTCAGCAGGCAGGCCTCGGGGTCGGGCAGGCAGTCGGGCGTGGGCTGGCAATACAGCATCACCGGCGCGCCCACCTCGTTCAGCTCGGCGTCGGTGCGCACACCCGCGAACTGGGCCGGACGATCGCGCCGCGGCACCCGGCCGAAGGTTTCGTAGTCGTGCCAGAAGAAGGTGGATTCGCTCATCGCCGCAATCTAACAGCCGCCCACTGCACCGGCCCAACTCACCCACCCGACAGGCATCGGATAAGCTGTGTTCGAACCCATCACATCAGCCTGCGGAGAGCCTTTCCATGACACGCGTTTTCAACTTCAGCGCCGGCCCCGCCGCCCTGCCCGAATCGGTGCTGCGCAAGGCGGCCGACGAAATGCTGGACTGGCACGGCTCGGGCATGTCTGTGATGGAAATGAGCCACCGCGGCAAGGAGTTCATCGCCATCCACGCGCAGGCCGAAGCCGACCTGCGCGAACTGCTGGCGGTGCCGGCGAACTACAAGGTGCTGTTCCTGCAGGGCGGTGCCATCGGCCAGAACGCCTTTCTGCCGATGAACCTGCTGGGCGGGCACGAAGCGCACAACAGCGCCGACTACATCAACACCGGCGAATGGTCCAAGAAGTCGATCAAGGAGGCCAAGAAATACTGCGCGGTGAACGTAGCGGCCACGGCGGAAGCCGGCAACTTCACCAGCGTGCCCAAGCAAAGCACCTGGACGCTGGACCCGAAAGCCGCCTACGTGCACATCTGCTCGAACGAAACCATCGGCGGCGTCGAATACCACTGGACGCCCGACACCGGCAGCGTGCCGCTGGTGGCCGACATGTCGTCGAACATCCTGTCGCGCCCGGTGGACGTGAGCCGCTACGGCCTGATCTACGGCGGCGCGCAGAAGAACATCGGCCCGGCCGGGCTGACCATCGTGATCGTGCGCGACGACCTGATCGGCCACGCGCTGCCGATCACCCCGATGGCCTTCGACTACAAGCAGCAGGCCGACAACGATTCGATGATCAACACGCCGCCCACTTATGCGATCTACACCGCCGGCCTGGTGTTCCAGTGGCTGAAGGCGCAAGGCGGTTTGAGTGCGATGGAAGTGCACAACCGCGCCAAGGCCGCCCTGCTGTACGACTACCTCGACGCAACCGCGTTCTACGCCAACCCGGTGGCGCGTGAAGACCGCTCGCTGATGAACGTGCCGTTCAAGCTGAAAGACGAATCGCTGGACGACGCTTTTTTGAAGGGTGCGCAGGCGCGCGGCATGTTCCAGCTGAAGGGCCACCGGTCCGTCGGCGGCATGCGGGCGTCGATCTACAACGCGATGCCGGTCGACGGCGTGAAAACGCTGGTGGCTTACATGAAGGACTTCGAGGCCAGCCATGGCTGACGCGGCCGTGCGGCGCTTCGACGTTTTGGTGCTCAACGCGATCTCGGCGAACGGGCTGAAACGCCTGCCCGCCGAGCGCTACAGCATCGGCAAAGACATCGCCCGGCCCGACGCCGTGCTGCTGCGCTCGGCCGACATGCACACACTCGACATCGCGCCCAGCGTGCTGGCCATCGCGCGGGCCGGCGCCGGCACCAACAACATCCCGCTCCAGGCCATGAGCGCGCGCGGCGTGCCGGTGTTCAACGCACCCGGTGCCAACGCCAACGCGGTGAAGGAACTGGTGCTGGCCGGCATGTTGCTGGCCGCGCGCAACCTGGTGCCGGCGCTGCGCTTCGTCGACGGCCTGAACGTGAAGTCGGCCGACATCGACAAGACGGTCGAAGACGGCAAGAAAGCCTTCGCCGGGTTCGAGTTGGCGGGCCACACGCTGGGCATCGTCGGCCTGGGCAAGATCGGCTGCCTGGTGGCCGACGCGGCCATCAAGCTCGGCATGAACGTGCTGGGCTACGACCCCGACATCACGGTCGACGC
>JANNBZ010000159.1:0-5549 GCA_031386065.1 Burkholderiales bacterium | reverse complement strand
CCGCGTTGAGACCGTATCGCCGCTGCTCAACACCCTGAGTTCGCTGGTGCTGACCATTCCGCTGGAGCGCGGCGGCGCGGCGATGGAGATCGAAGCCGTCGACCCGCAGACCGGGCGCCAGCTTGCGGCTTTGACGCCCGGCTGGCGCGCACCCGTGACGGAACTGATGGTTCGTTTCAGCAAGCTGGCAGCGGCCGAAATCGCCATTCGCAAGGCTGCCACCGACTTTGTGCTGCTGCTGCAAGCGGCGCCGGATGCCGGGAAGCAGACCGCACTGCGCTGAGCCCATCCCCAATCCGCAATTCCCAATCAAGTTCAAGGGAATCCCGATGAAACACTACACCACCGTCTCAGTCTGTTGCGCCGCCTTGGCCGCGCTCTCAGTTCATGCCCAAGCTCATGCCCAGGCCCCTGCCGCCAAAGAGGTGACAGGTCCCTACATCGGCGCTGCGCTTGGCGCTGCTTTTGGAAACCGCGAGATCGACGACTCGAACAGCAGCAACGACGAGCACATTGGACGTAGCGCCAAGATCTACGGCGGCTACCAGTTGACCGAAAATTTCGGTGTGCAAGCCGGCTACGTGCGCTTGCATGAAATCAACCAAAACAGCGGCTCGGGCGCGACGCTGGTCACGCAAACCGCCACCGGCCACAGCACCTATGTGGCAGGCACAGCGCGCCTTCCCTTGGGACAGTCGTTCGCACTCACCGGCAAGCTCGGCGTTTCCTTCGGCAAAGTGACCGATGCCAGCCCCTCCACGGCGGCGACGAACCTGCTTCTGGGCAGCAAGACTTCGCTTCTCGTCGGCACGGGCGCCGAATATGTGCTGAACCACAACGTGTCGTTTTCGGTCGAGCTGGAGAGCTACGGGAAGATCTCCAATCAGGTCAAAGGCAACTCGCTGACCGTCGGCACCCGGTTCACGTTCTGAGGTGGCCTCACCGTCGCCGGGCACAAAGGACCTTCAACATGACGCCCACACCCCAAACCCGCCCGCCACCTGAACTCGAGTCCAGCCCGCGATGGCGTCGGGCACTCCGCCATCCGCTCGCGCGCATGCTCGCCGCATCGCTGGCGATATTTCTGGCGCTGGCGCTGAGCTTCGCTCTGATGGAAGCCTTGCTGCCCAAGGACAGGCTCGTCGCTTGGCCGAACCTGGTGGCGGCGCTCGCTTGTGCGATGGGCTACTGGGCCTACGCGAACCGTGTCGAGCGGCGTGAGGTCAACGAACTTGGCGGCTCAGGCGCGCTTGCCGAATGGACGCGCGGCGCCGGGCTCGGCGTGGTGCTGGGGCTGCTCACCCTGGCGTCACTGGGTGGGCTGGGTGTTTACCGCATCGAGGGATCGGGCGACGCCTTCCCCCTCCTCAAGCAGATCCCCGAGATGCTTCTGGTTTCGGTGTTCGAGGAATTGTTGATCCGCGGCGTGATCTTCCGCATTGCCGAGAATGCCTGGGGCAGCCGGCGTGCGCTGGTGCTCTCGACCGTGGTTTTCGTGGCCGCCCACCTGCCCGGCGAGATCAGCCTGATGGGCGTGCTGGTCACGGCGGCGGCTTCGCTCGCCTTCACCGCTGCGTATCAACTCAGCCGGCGGCTGTGGTTGCCGATGGGCATGCACTTCGCCTGGAACTACCTGTTCTCGGCCGTGTTCTCGGTGCCGGTGTCGGGCCACGCGGCCAAAGGCTGGCTGCACGGCTCGATGAGCGGCCCGGATTGGCTCAGTGGTGGGGCTTACGGCGTCGAGGCCTCAGCCACGGCGCTGCTGGTATGGGCGGTGGCGGCCATGCTGCTGCTTCGCCGCGCTTACGCTCGCGGCCAGTTCGTGCCGCGTTTTCATCGCGCCAGTTGAGCTGGCTCAAGCAACAATCCGGCGGGCCAATTGGCAAGCATGCGCAGCGATAACCGGACCCGCAGACCGCTCCGATCTCGCTGTCCAGAAGGGCCACATTCATGCCGCCTGTGTTTGCTGACGAAGCTGCTCACTGATTCTGTTCTCAAGGATCCGAACCGGCGAGCAGTAACCAGCGTGTATTGACGCCGCAGGCATCTCATCCTTCCTGGTCGCAGACGACGTACAGACAAGCAAATGAGAACCAAGGACTCCGCCCTTCGCTTCGACTTGCGGATGTGCGCTCTGCAGCGCCTTGACACCATCGGCCGGAATGTGCGGTTCTCCAATTCGGCAAGCACCTCGGATAGGCACGCGGCCGGCGACAACAGGCGGTCAATTCGCACTTCCCAGCCTGCGCTTCGTCGCAAGCCATGTTGTTCTCTCGCAGCCTGACCCAACAATCGAACACCACCACAACTGGAACACCACATGACCTGCTTTCTTCGGCGCATCCTGGCCTCGCTGGCCACCCTGCTCGTCGCAGCACACGCGCACGCCTACGAGGCCGGCTGGATGCAGATCCAGGTGCCTGGTACGACACCAGATGCGCCCACGACGACGGTAGCTCTTTACTACCCGACGATGGCCGCGCCGCGAGCCATCGCCATGGGACCATTCGCGGTCGACGCTGCCATCGGCGGCAAACCCGTCGACAAGGTCAAGGCGCTGATCCTGCTAAGTCACGGCAACGCCGGGACTGAGCTCGGGCACAGCGTCCTGGCGCAAGCCCTCGCGCGGAACGGCTATCTGGTCGCCGCACTCCGTCATCCTGGCGACAACTGGCAGGATCGGTCCCTGATCGAGAAAAGCCCCGAGCGCTATTTCGACGAGCGGCCGCGGCAAGCTTCTCGCGTCATCGACGCGATCCTGGCCGATCCGGCCTGGAAGGATCGGATTGCGACCGACGGCCGGGGGCCTCGCGTGGGTGCGCTGGGCCACTCGGCCGGCGGCTACACGGTGCTGGCGTTGGCGGGAGCCAGGCCGGATTTGTCCCGAATGAGGAAGCACTGCCTGGCCGAAGCATCCGAAGACCCGATTTTCTGCGGCATGGGACGCCCAGGGGTTGCGATGCCGCCGTCATCAGCGGCCACGCCCTCGCTCGAGGACGAGCGCGTTCGGGCGATCGTCGCGATGGCTCCGGCGGGTGTCGTGCTCACGGCCGAATCGCTCGCCACGGTTCGGCCGGCAACCATGATTTACGAGGCAGAGCTCGATCGTTTCTTGGTGCCGCGATTTCATGCCGAGTGGGTCGCCAGCAATCTGCCCGCGCCGAACCTGCATCGGGTGCCTAACGCCTGGCACTTCGCCTTCATGGATACGCCGAGCATGCCCCTCCCCAGCCCGGACGGCGATGTCGCCGCGAACCCGCCGGGTTTCGATCGCGAAGCGTTCCTGAAGCAGCTCGCCGTCGAAATTACGGCCTTCTTCGACAAGACCCTCCTGTAACCGATGGATGCCCTTAGACGACTCTGAGCAATGTCCGCAAGTGGCCGTTAGAGCTTTCCATAACGGCCAGAACCGAACCTTCAAGAACGACCGCTCGTCCCTGCTATGGCGCGGCTTGCGCTTCGCGCCTGGGTCAAGTAGATGAGGCGATTGAGGATCCCGCACTCGATCTAGACCTCAGCTATCGGCACCCATTGTTTGCGTTCTTCCCGTCCATTGCCACCTGCTCGGTCGAGCCTGCGCGGCTCAATGCAGACGTCCGCCATAGTGCCCTTAGACTTGAGGGCAGATGATTGCCAGACTTTCCGCCGTCACGCGCGAACGACTGCGGCGCTTCATGCGTATCGTGCGCATGGCCGCGGTCATCGGTGCGGGCGTCGGTGCAATCTACGGCGTCGCGATTGCCGGACCGGGCACTCGATCGCTGCTCGTTTCCCTGCTGATCTCGATACCGATTGGTGTCACCGGCGCCCTGCTCACGGCGTCATTGATCGCCGGCATCGAGATACTCCTGCTGCCTCGCGCTTCGATGCGATGGCTCGACGCGCTGCCGTTCGCTGCGGTGTTCGTCCTGAAGACGCTTGTCTACGGCGCGATCGCAGGGGCGGTCCTCGCCGGCCAGCCGGGACAGCGCTTGTTGGGCGTCGTCACCGTCTATACCGCGCGCACCGGGCTGATTGCGGTTTGCCTCTCGCTCGTGGCCGTTGCCGTCGTGGTGATGATGTTTCAGGCCGCGGGCCTGGTCGGCTACCGCACGTTCATGGCGCTTCTGCTTGGAAAGTATCGCCGGCCCTACGCCGAGCGACGCTTCTTCCTCTTCGTCGACGTGGTGGGCTCGACCGCGATCGCCGAGCGGCTCGGGGCGCTGGAGGCACATCGCTTCCTCGCTGCGGTGTTTTCGGCAGTTGCCGAACCGATCGAGCTGTGCCGCGGCGAAATCTACCAATACGTCGGTGACGAGATCGTCATCACCTGGGTCGAGGCCGACGGCGTTGCCGATGCGCGGGCGTTGCGCTGCTTCTTCGCGATGCGCGCGGCGCTCGCCATGGACGCGAATCGGTTTGTCCAACGCTTTGGCGTGCAACCTGAGTTGCGTGCGGCTCTGCATCTGGGCGAGGTCATCGCCGGCGAGATCGGCCAGGTGCGCCGTGCGATCGTCTTCCATGGCGACGTCATGAACACGACCGGACGCCTCGAGCAGGCGACCCGCGAAGTCGGATGCTTCTTCATAGCATCGGCGCAAGCGCTCGCCTCCGTTGGCCCGGCGCCCGAAATCCGTACCCACGACCTTGGCACGCTGGCGCTGCGCGGACGAGTCGAGCCCATCCATGCGTTCTGCGTCGAACGTTCGGACAGGAGCGCATTGAAGAGCGCATGAATGCCGTGCGATGAGAAAGAGATCCTCTCGCTGGCGTACTGTTTCGAATCCGAAGAAGTCGAGCGTTGGCTCAGTCGAAAGCTGAAGTTCACTTGTCGACGTTTGGAACTTCAGGTCTCGGACGACTGACTTTGCTCGGCGTATATCAGCGACGGGTCGGGAGCACCCGTTCGCGGCAGGTGGAAGCTGATGGTGGCCGGACGGAGCCGGGTTGCAGCGGTCACTCTGATCGGTTCGACCGCCAGTCACCGGCTAATTCCGAGGTCCAGCGGCCGGACACCTGGGTGGATAGCGAAAGACCGGTTCTGACGGCAGCCGCCGTTCGGCCCCGAAACGTGACTGGCCGCAGCCAGTCTGGTGCCGTCGTCCACCCAGCGACCGTGAACGTCGGCAGATGGCCGATACAGGCCGCGTGATCGAGTGACCCATTGCGGTCAGACCTGCTCACCTTCTGCGCAGGCCGCAACAGCACACACGCCTTCTGCGAATGCTTTGAAGCGTTGGAAGCACTGGTTTGAGCAACCCGTCACGCCACCCCGCACACCCTCACTCCACCGTCACACTCTTCGCCAGGTTCCTCGGCTTATCCACATCCGTCCCCCGCGCACACGCCGTGTGATACGCCAGCAGCTGCAGCGGCACCACGTGCAGGATGGGCGACAGCGCGCCGTAGTGTTCGGGCATGCGGATCACGTGCAGGCCTTCACCGGACTCGATGCGCGTGTCGGCGTCGGCGAACACGAACAGCTCGCCGCCGCGGGCGCGCACTTCGTGCAGGTTGCTCTTGAGCTTTTCGAGCAGCGCGTCGTTCGGCGCAATGGTGACCACCGGCAT
>JANNBZ010000078.1:0-3046 GCA_031386065.1 Burkholderiales bacterium | reverse complement strand
GCCATCGACGACTGCTTGGTTTTGGCAGCACTCTCGCCTCGCTCAACGAGGGCGCGCAACTCCTCGTGCCGGTCGCGCGCCTGCTTGATCGTGTAGGCCGGGTAGGCACCGATCGTGACCTTTTCGCGCTTGCCGTTCAGGTGGTACTTGAAGCGCCAGGTCTTGGTTCCCGAGGGAAGGACTTCGCGCAGAAGGCCGCCGCCATCGGTCAGCGCATACGCCTTGTCGCGCGGCTTCGCGTTGTCGATGGTGACCGGCTTGAGCAGGTAGTTGGTGTGCCTCATTTTTCATCACCTGGCAGAAGCCATAGCCCCATGATGGCCCCATTTTTGGCCCCGTTTGGGTCGGCAGTCAAGGCATCAGCCGGGAAGTGCTGGGACATCGAAAACGAAAAACCCCAGTCAAATCAATGCACTGGGGTTTCTTGTGACGGCCTGGGAAGGCCTGAGACCACGCTACATCATGTCGATCATCACTTGCCCGAAGCCCGAGCAAGAGACCTGCGTGGCGCCGTCCATCAGGCGCGCGAAGTCATAGGTGACCTTCTTCGACAAGATGGATTTTTCCATCGAACTGATGATCAGATCGGCGGCTTCGACCCAGCCCATGTGGCGCAGCATCATCTCGGCGGAAAGAATTTCGGAGCCCGGGTTCACGTAGTCCTTGCCGGCGTATTTGGGCGCCGTGCCATGAGTGGCCTCGAACATCGCGATCGAGTCCGACAGGTTCGCGCCCGGCGCGATGCCGATGCCGCCAACCTGAGCCGCCAGCGCGTCGGAAACATAGTCGCCGTTCAGGTTCAAGGTGGCGATGACTGAATACTCGGCGGGACGCAGCAGGATCTGCTGCAGGAACGCATCGGCGATCACGTCCTTGATGACGATGTCCTTGCCCGACTTCGGGTTCTTGAATTTGCACCAGGGTCCACCGTCGATCAACTCGGCGCCGAACTCGTTCATCGCCAGCGCGTAGCCCCAATCGCGGAAGCCCCCTTCGGTGTACTTCATGATGTTGCCTTTGTGCACCAGCGTGACCGACGACTTGTCGTTGTCGATCGCGTACTGAATGGCCTTTCGAACCAGGCGTTCGGTGCCCTCGCTCGAAACAGGCTTGATGCCGATGCCCGAGGTGTTCGGGAAGCGGATTTTCTTGACGCCCATTTCCTCGACCAGAAACTTGATCAGCTTCTTGGCCTTGTCGCTGCCCGACTCGAATTCGATGCCAGCGTAGATGTCTTCCGAGTTCTCGCGGAAGATCACCATGTGTGTCTTGTGCGGCTCTTTCACCGGGGACGGCACGCCTGGGAAATACTGGATCGGCCGCAGGCAAACGTAGAGGTCCAGCTCCTGGCGGAGCGCGACGTTCAACGAACGAATGCCGCCGCCCACCGGCGTGGTCAACGGGCCCTTGATCGACACGACGTAGTCGCGCAGCACCTCAAGGGTTTCTTCTGGCAACCACACGTCGGGACCGTAAATCTTGGTCGACTTCTCGCCCGCGTAAATCTCCATCCAGTGGATCTGCCGCTTGCCGGCGTAGGCCTTCGCGACGGCTGCGTCGACCACCTTGATCATCACGGGCGTGATGTCGAGCCCGGTGCCGTCGCCCTCAATGTACGGAATGATGGGCTGCAACGGAACGTTCAACGAATAGTCGGCATTGACGCTGATCTTTTGCCCGCCTTCGGGGATCTTGATGTGCTGGTACATGTGCGTGGGCTCCGCTCGCTGCGTTTGGGGGTCGGTACTTGTCGGCGGATTCTATGACAGCGCTCGTTGTCGGCTGATGCGGCAGCAGCCGCGTTGGGGGGCCTGCCGCGTTAGGCTCACGCACCCATCATTTCCATCCAAAAAATCAAACCATGCTGCTGATTCGAAAATTTATCGGGGCGCTGTTGCTGCTGGTCAGCGTGGCGCCGGGTTGGGCTCAAGAAGGCCCGCAGAAGTTGCCCAGCGTGACGCTCAACGCCGGCATGCACAACATCCAGGCTGAGCTGGCGCAAACGCCGGACGAGCGCTCCATCGGGCTGATGTTCCGCAAGAGCATGGGCGCCAACGAAGGCATGCTGTTCGCGTTCGAACAAGCCGCAAAGCAATGCTTCTGGATGAAGAACACCCTGCTCCCGTTGTCGATCGCCTTCGTCGCTGCCGATGGCACGATCGTCAACATCGACGACATGAAGCCGCAGACGCTGGCCTCGCACTGCTCGACGAAAGAGGTTCCTTTCGTACTCGAAATGAACGTCGGCTGGTTCGCCAAGCGGGGCATCAAGGCGGGCTTCAGGCTGAAGGGACCGCCGTTCACGCAGTGACCCTGCCTTCGTGCACAAAAGCAAACAGGCCGGTCAATGACCGGCCTGTTTGCCTTTGCAGTCGTCGACGATCAGGCGAAATTGGCCTGCGCGAATTCCCAATTGACCAGCGAATTGAGGAAGGCCTCGACCCACTTCGGCCGCATGTTGCGGTAGTCGATGTAGTAGGCGTGCTCCCACACGTCGATGGTCAGCAGCGCTTTGTCGGCCGTCGTCAGCGGCGTGCCTGCAGCACCCATGTTGGCGATGTCCACGCTGCCGTCGGGTTTCTTCACCAGCCAGGTCCAGCCGGAGCCGAAGTTGCCCACGGCGCTCTTGGTGAACGCCTCTTTGAACGCGGCGTAGCTGCCCCACTTCGCGTTGATTGCGGCTGCCAGCGCGCCGGTGGGCTCGGCGCCGCCGGCAGGCTTCATGCAGTTCCACAGGAAGGTGTGGTTCCAGATCTGCGCCGAGTTGTTGTAAATGCCGCCACTGGACTTCTTGACGATCTCTTCGAGCCCCATGGCTTCGAACTCGGTGCCCTTTTGCAGCGTGTTCAGGTTCACCACATAGGCGTTGTGGTGCTTGCCGTGGTGGTACTCGAGCGTTTCCTTACTGAGGGCTGGCGCCAATGCGTCGAGGGCGTACGGCAGCGGTGGCAGGGTGTGTTCCATGGCGATCCTTTCAAGAGGGTGGGTGCAGGTCGGCGGATTGTAGGCAGCTTGATCGAAACGCGTCACGGCTCAACCTGCGGTT
>JANNBZ010000040.1:0-6221 GCA_031386065.1 Burkholderiales bacterium | reverse complement strand
CTTGTATTCGATGCCGGTCGCCTGCTCGGTCTTGTCGATGATCACGGTGGCCTTGCGGTTGCCGTCGGTGGCCGCCTCCGGCATCGAGTAGACCTTGTTGCCGACGAACAGCGTGCTGACGATGATCGTGCCCGGCGGCCCTTGGCGCAGTTCGCGCGCGTCGAGCACACCGGAGGCCCAGGTCTCGACCTTGAAGCCGGGCGGCAGCTTGAATTTCTTGGTCGGCAAATCGGCGGCCGCAGTCGGGATCGGAAACGCCGGCACCGGCGCCATCTTCATCGCGGTGTCGGTCTTGGGCCGACCCTTCGCCCAGCCGGGCTCGGGGTCCTGCGCCGCCGCTTTCGCGGCGGCGAAAAGCAGTGGAAGGGCAACGATGAGGGGTAGCAAACGACTCTGATGCATGGTCAACCTCTTGTGTAAGTTGTGGCTGGAGTCATCCACCCGAGCGATGACGACAACATACGGACAACGTCAGCGACGATCCGCCTTCTCTCGGGCAGGTGTAGACATCGAACTTCTGGTGCAGCGCAGGTCCACGTACGCAGCGACTGAAATGAGCCGAATGACTGCGTGGTTGGCCGCAGTCCAGAGCCGCAGTCGAAATTAGTCTAGCGAACGTTCACGTCGCAGGCACCCGAGTGCTAACCCTAGGCGTTCAAGCATGCGCACTTCGATATACCTGACGCGCCCCGGGGAATGCGTGCCAACCCGTGCCCGAGCGATTGCTTGTAACGATATGAAATCGTGAGCGGTAACGTCCCGTTCTGGGTCAAGACCGATGGCTCGTCAGAAGCGCGGCCCATCGGCCCATCACTCGCTTCGCTGCGAAGCGCTTTCCGCGAATGTATTCTTTGACCTCGCGCGCCTGTCGGTCCTGGACGCAGTACGGCAGTACCGAATCACCGCAGCAACGCCGGCACCGCGCGGCGCGCTGCTGACATTGAGCTTTTGATGACCCACTTCGATTCCGGCGCGATCCGCGCACCGGTGTTCCGCAGCCCGGCGCTCGCCGGTCCGACCCGCCGATGAACGAATCCGCTGCACGCCAGGTCACGCTGCTCGAAGCCTTTGAGAGCGTGCAGCCGGCCAGCCCGAGCTGGAGTGATGACGACCGTGCCTGGGCGGATCGCGTGGCGTTGGAGGCGGCGGGTTCTGGTGAGCGCGCCACGCCCGACGAATTCCTGGCCCAGCGCGCCGGCCACGCGATGCAGCGGCTGACGCCGCGCGAACCTGCCGCAGCGCGCTGGCTCGCGCAGCCGCTGTGGCGCAAGCACTGGGGCGCAGTCGTCGCGGTGGTCGCCTTCGTGCTGGGTCTGCTGGCCGACGGAATCGGCAGCAGCCAGCGCATCAACCTGCTGGCGCCGCCGCTGTGGGGGGTGCTGGCCTGGAATGCGGTGGTCTACCTCGGCCTGCTGGGCGCGCTGCTGGCCGGCTTGCTGCGACGCGGCCCGCGCACGCCCGGGCCGGTGGTGCGCGGCATGCAGGCGTTGCTGCGCAGCGTCAGCGCCGGGCCCGGCGTTCGCGGCAGCGGTGTGGCCAGCGGCAGCGCCCTGCACGGCTTCGTGCAACGCTGGGCGCAGCGCAGCGCGGGGCTGTCGGCGCTGCGGGCGGGCGCCTTGCTGCATGTCGGTTCGGCGCTGCTCGCGTTCGGGTTGATCGCCGGGCTGTACGCACGCGGTCTGGTGCTCGACTTTCGCGCGGCGTGGGAAAGCACCTTTCTCTCGCCGACGGTGGCGCACGCGCTGGTCAGCAGCGTGCTCGCGCCGGCCTCGAAACTGTCGGGCATCGCGCTGCCCGATGCAGCCGCCTTCGCAGCGTTGCAGGCCATGCATGGCGACGCCTTGGCCGGCGCGCCGGCGGCACCGTGGCTGCATCTGTTCGCACTGAGCTTGCTGCTGTTCGTGGTGCTGCCGCGTGCACTGCTCGCGCTGGTGTGTGCCGCACGCGCACGAATGCAGGCACGGCGTTTTGCGTTGCCGCTGGACGCGCCGTATTTCCAGCGCCTGTTGCGGCTGCAACGTGGCGCGGCAGCGCAGGTGCAGGTCTGGCCGTATGCGGTCACGCCGTCACCGCAGGCCGTGCTCGGCTTGCGTTCGTTGCTGGCCGACGCGTTCGGCGCGCGGCTGGCTTTGCAGATCGCACCTGGCGTTGCATTCGGTGCCGAGGACGACGCCCTCCTCGCACCGGCCAGCACGACCAGCCACGCGTTCGTGTGGTTCGACTTGAGCGCGACCCCCGAGGCCGAGAACCACGCGCGTTTCGTGCGGCAACTCGCCGCCGCGTTGACCAAGGGCGCCAGCGTCCTGGTGCTGATCGATGAAGCGGCGTTCAAGCGCCGGTTTGAATCGATGCCCGAGCGCCTCGCGCAGCGCCGCGAGGCCTGGCGTGCGATGTGCGCCGAGCTCGGCACGTTGCCGGTGTTCGCCGACCTCGACGCGCCCGATCCGACCGCCACCGGACCCGCGTTGCAAGCCGCGCTGGAACAGCCGGTGCGGGCAGGGGCGCCACTCGGAGATCAAGCGGTGTCGACCCGATGACGGACGCGCCGCGCCAAAGCATCTCGCTCAGCCTGGTCTCGCACACCAACGCCGGCAAGACCACGCTAGCGCGCACGCTGCTGGGCCGCGACGTGGGCACCGTGCGCGATGCGCCGCACGTGACCGAATTCGCCGACGTGTTCACGATGCTGGAAACCGCGCAGGGCGAGCGCCTGCTGCTGTGGGACACGCCGGGCTTCGGCGACAGCCTGCGGCTGGTCAAGCGCTTGCGCGAATCAGCGCATCCGTTCAGCAATCCGCTGGGCTGGTTCATCAGCCAGGTGTGGGACCGCTGGCGCGACCGCGCGTTCTGGTCCAGCCAACAGGCGATGCGCAATGTGCGCGACGAAGCCGACGTGATGCTCTACCTCGTCAATGCTGCCGAGTCGCCCGAGGCGGCAGGCTATGTGCAAGCCGAGATGGCGCTGCTGGGCTGGCTGGACAAGCCGGTGGTGGTGCTGTTGAACCAGTTGGGCGCGCCGCGAGAGGGCGCGATTGAGGCAACAGACGTGGCGCGCTGGAAGACGCACTTGGCGGCGCATTCGTTCGTCACGGCAGTGCTGCCGCTGGACGCGTTCGCGCGCTGTTGGGTGCAGGAAGGCACGCTGCTCGAAGCCATCGAAGCGGCCCTGACGACAGAGCGCCGCGCGCTGATGCAGCGGCTGCGCGCCGCCTGGCAGGCGCAGCGCATGCAGACCTTCGACGCGGCGATGCGCTCGCTGGCGGGCAGCGTAGCGCGGCTGGCCTGCGCCACCGAGCGGGTCGCCGACGCCGGCAGCTTGAGCGCGCGCCTGCGCCAGGCCGGCATCTCGGTCGGCGTCGGCAACGCAGAACAAAGCCCGACCGCGCTGGCGCAAAAGGCGCTCGCCGAACGGCACGGCGCCGAGGTGCGTGCGAACACGCTGGCGCTGATCGGCCTGCACGGGCTCGAAGGCACGGCACAGGTCGAGATCCTGCAGCGCCTGGCCAGCCACTTCGAGACGCGCCTGCAGCTCGATGAAACCAAGGCCGGGCTGTGGGGCGGCATCGTCAGCGGCGCGCTCGTCGGGCTGAAGGCCGACCTGCTCAGCGGCGGCCTCACGCTGGGCGGCGGCCTGCTGGCGGGCGGGCTGATCGGCGCGCTGGGCGGGGCCGGGCTGGCGCGCTGCGTGAACCTCGTGCGCGGCACCGATGCCTCGTGGGTGGCCTGGAACCCGCCCGCGCTCGACCAGATGCTGGAGGCCGCGCTGCTGCGCTACCTGGCCGTGGCCCACTTCGGGCGCGGCCGTGGCGACTGGGCGCAGGGTGAGTCGCCGCCGCACTGGCGCGGCGCGGTAGAACTTGCGCTGCAGCCGCAGCGCGAGGCGCTGGCCGCGCTGTGGCGCGAGCGCGAGGTGGGGCCCGGCGCGGCGGCCGAATGCGAGGCCAGCCTGGTGGCGACGCTGCAGCCGCTGCTGACGCAGGCACTGCGCGACGTGCTGCACGCGCTGTACCCGACCGCAGCGCTTGGGGAAAGTTCGCAGCCGCCGGCGCCGCCTTCGCGGTAGCCTTGCCGCACCATGAGTTCCACGCAGCGCCCCATCGACTTTTACTTCGACTTCTCGTCGCCGTATTCCTACATCGCCTCCGAGTGGGTCGAGGCGCTGGCCGCGCGACACGGCCGCACGGTGCAGTGGAAGGCGATCCTGCTCGGCGCCACCTTCCAGGCGGCCGAGCTGAAGAGCCCGGTGTCGTACCCGATCAAGCGCGAGTACTCGTTTCACGACTTCGAGCGCTCGGCCCGTTTCGCCGGCGTGCCGTTGAAGAACCCGGGGAAGTTTCCGATCCCCACCCAGAATGCGGCGCGCATTTTCTGGTGGCTGCAAGGCCGCAGCAACACCACCGCCAGCCACTGGGCGCGGCACTGCCTGCGGGCGTACTTTGCGCGCGGCGTCGACCTCAGCGACACGGCTTCGCTGAAAGAACTGGCCGCCGAGTTCGGGCTCGACCCCGGCGAAGCCGAAGCGATCTGGAGCGACGCCGAATGGAAGGCGCGGCTGAAGGCGGCCAACGACGCGGCGATTGCCGCCGGCGTGTTCGGCGCGCCGTTCTTCATGATCGACGGCGAGCCGTTCTGGGGCAACGACCGGCGTGTGCAGATCGAACGCTGGCTGGACAAAGGGCCGTTCTGATGAAGACCGCACAAGAGCTCGTCGCGCAGGCGATGCAGATCGTCACCACCCACAGCGTCGAGCAGGCGCGCGCGCTGCACGGCCGCGACGACGTGGTGTTCGTCGACGTGCGCGACGTGCGCGAACTCGAGCGCGAGGGCGTCATTCCCGGCGCCGTTCACGCGTCGCGCGGCATGCTCGAATTCTGGTTCGACCCCACCTCGCCCTACCATCGCGAGGTGTTCGCGCAAGACAAGGAATTCGTGCTGTTCTGCGCCGCCGGTTGGCGCTCGGCTCTGAGCGCACGCACGCTGATGGAGATGGGCGTGCCGCGCGTCTCGCACATCGACGGCGGCTTCACCGAGTGGAAGGCCGCTGGTGCGCCGGTGGCCGAGAAGCCGAAGAAGTAGGCGCCGCACCTACAATTGACGTATACGTCAATCAGTGGCCCGTGTGTAGCGGCGGCTGGCCGCTTGCGTGACCCGCTTCCTTCGGAGACTCCATGCCCACACTCGCCTCCAAGCTCAGCCCGCGCTCCGAAGACTTCAAGGCGAATGCGGCGGCGATGCGCGCCCTGGTCGACGACCTGAACGCGAAGCTGGCGACGATTGCGCTGGGCGGCGGCGACAAACCGCGCGCCAAGCACGTGGCGCGCGGCAAGCTGCTGCCGCGCGACCGCGTCGAGATGCTGCTCGACCCCGACACGCCCTTCCTCGAAGTCGCACCGCTGGCCGCGCTGGACATGAACAACAACGACGCGCCGGGCGCAGGCTTGATTGCCGGCATCGGCCGCATCAGCGGCGTCGACTGCATGGTGGTCTGCAACGACGCCACGGTGAAGGGCGGCACCTACTTTCCGATGACGGTGAAAAAGATGCGGCCGAAGTGATCGCGGTCGGGAAACACCTCGTCCTGGTTCGGCAGATTCGCGCCGCCGCTGTCGACCAGGTAGATGCACGGCAGGCGGTTCTGCTGCGCGATCTCTTGTGCCCGCAAATGCTTCTTCACCGTCAGCGGGTAGTAGGTACCGCCCTTGACAGTCGCGTCGTTGCAAACGATCACGCATTCGACCCCGGCCACGCGGCCGATGCCCGTGATGACGCCCGCGCCTGGCGCGGCATCACTGCCGTCGCGGTCTTGATAAACGCCCATCGCCGCCAGCGGCGCGATTTCGAGAAACGGCGTGTCGGGGTCGAGCAGCATCTCGACGCGGTCGCGCGGCAGCAGCTTGCCGCGCGACAGGTGCTTGGCGCGCGGCCCCTCGCCGCCGCCCAGCGCGATGGTGGCCAGCTTGGCGTTCAGGTCCACCACCAGCGCGCGCATCGCCGCGGCATTGGCCTTGAAATCCTCGGAGCGGACATTGAGCTTGCTGGCCAGCGTGGGCATGTAGCGGGTCTTTCGCGGCCGATGGCCATTGACATAAACATGAGCGTGAACGTCAATTCTAGGAGCCCGGCGCGCGCGGCTCACGCCGTCCCTGTCGCTACGGCCCGCGGCCGGCTTCGAGCGCGAGCGTGCGCAGGTCGTTGATGAGCGCGGCGGGGTCGAGCGTGGC
>JANNBZ010000033.1:0-4501 GCA_031386065.1 Burkholderiales bacterium | reverse complement strand
GCCGGCGGCCAGGGTCATCAAGGTCTTGCCGGTGCCTGCGGTGCCGGTCAGGGTGATGAAGTCGCACTCCGGGTCCATCAGCAAATTCAGCGCGAAGTTCTGCTCGCGGTTGCGCGCCGTCACGCCCCACACCGCGTTCTTGGCGTGGGTGTATTCGCGCAGCGTGCGCAGCACCGCCGTCTTGCCGGTGATTTCGGTGACCTTGGCGTGCAGCGGCGCCGCACCTGCCGCTTCCAGGTACACGAACTGGTTGATCAGCAGCGTGGGCACGGTCGGCCCGCTGATGCGGTAGTAGGTCAGGCCGCCTTGCTGCCAGCTCTCCATCGTCTTGCCGTGGCGCTCCCAGAAGTCGGGCGCCAGCGCCTGCACGCCGGTGTAGAGCAGGTCGCCGTCTTCCAGCGTCTTGTCGTTGAAGTAGTCCTCGGCCGGCAGGCCCAGCGCACGCGCCTTGATGCGCATGTTGATGTCCTTCGACACCAGCACCACGTCGCGTCCAGCGTGTGGTCCGGAGTTTTGCTCGCGCAGCGCCTGCACCACGCCGAGGATCTGGTTGTCGGCCTTGCCCTGCGGCAAGCCGGCCGGCAGGGTGACGTTGACGAGGTTGGTCTGGAAAAACAGTTTGCCTGCGGCTTCACGGTGGCCGGTGCGGCTCAGCGGCAGGCCTTCGGTCATGCCGTTCACATCGCGCGTGGCCAGGCTGGCCGCCAGCGCGTCGAGGTCGCGGCTGACCTGGCGCGCATTGCGCGACACCTCGGTCATGCCTTTCTTGTGATCGTCCAGTTCTTCCAGCGTGATCATCGGCAGGTAGATGTCGTGTTCCTCGAAGCGGAACAGGCTCATCGGGTCGTGCATGAGCACATTGGTGTCCAGCACGAACAGCTTGGCCGGACCGGTGCCACGCGGCTTGCGAGCCCGCGGCTCGGGCGCGGGTCGCAGTGCCGGGGCGGCGACCGGCGCAGACGCCTTCAGCGGCGCCGTGGCGACCGGCTGGGCGGTGGTGTCGAACAGGTCCAGCAAGCCAGGCGATGCAGGTTCGACCGCAGCCTGAGTCTTCGAGCTTCGTTTGCCGGGTTTGGGCGCGGCCTGCGCTTCGAAGTCGGCGGGGGTGAGGAGGGCGGCTCGCTTGACGGGTGGCTTGGGCAGGGGCATGGGTGGTTTCAGCAGAGTGCAAAAACGAAAAAGCCGCGCAGACAACTGCACGGCTTCAGGGAGGGTCGCGTTCCACGTCGGAAAGGCATGGAATCATTATGCATAAGTTCGATGACACGCCGACTCGCGCAGGACGCTGTCGGTCGTCTGTCGTTCGCTTGGAAATGGCTCGTCAATCGGGTTCGACCGACGCGCTCCAGCGGTTCCATTCGGCGAGCTGGCGGCGATTGCGCTTGGTCGGCCGACCTTGCTCGATGCTTTGCGACGGCTCGGCGGCGATGCGTGCCTGAACGGCCGCCTTTTCGCGCGCCGCAATGCTCTCGGGCGTCTCGTCGTAAAGCGCCTGGGCCACCGGCGCCGGGCCGCGCAAATGGCTCAAGCCCAGCACGACCACGGTGCGTTGGATCAGGCCTTGCCGCAGCTCGATTCGGTCGCTCAAGCGCACCTCGCGCGAGGCCTTGGCCGCTTGTCCGTTCACCTGCACGCGGCCCTTGCCGATCTCGTCGGTGGCCAAACTTCGCGTCTTGAAAAAGCGCGCCGCCCACAGCCATTTGTCGAGCCGCAGCTTGTCGGTTGAAATCGCATCGGTCATCGGGTCGGATTGTCGGCCAAAGGCAAACGCACCGTCGCCTCCAGGCCCACCACCTGGCCATGTTGTTCGCGGTTGTCGAGCGCAATGCGGCCGCCCAGCGACTGCACGATCTCAAAGCAGATCGCCAGTCCGAGGCCAGAGCCGGAGAGCCTGTCGCTGACGGCCGCGCCGGGTGAAAAAGGTTGAAACAAACGCAAGCGCTGCTCTGCTGAAATGCCAGGCCCGCAGTCCGAAAGCGTCAGCGTCGCGGTCGTGCTGTCGCAGGCCAGCGACATCGCCAGCCGCGAGCCGTCGGGCGCATTCTTGACCGCGTTGTGCAGCAGGTTGCGCGTCAGCTCGCGCAGCGCCCACTCGTGTGCGCGCACCGGACTGGCGTCGGCGCTGAGCGAGAAGTCGAGCCGGCGATCGGCGATCAGCGGCGCCAGGTCGAGTGCGACCGCGCGCGCCGAGGCGGCCCAGTCGATCACCGCCGCGTCGCCCTGATGGCGCAACTGCTCGACCTTGGCCAGTGCCAGCATCTGGTTCGCCAGCTCGGTGGCACGTTGCACCGTGTGGCCGATTTCCTGCAGCGCCTGCGTCGGCTCCACATCGCCACGCAACGCGGACTGCACCTGCGTCTTCAGCACGGCCAGCGGCGTTCGCAACTGGTGTGAGGTGTCGCGCACGAAACGCTTCTGGTGTTCCAGCAGATTGGCCAGCCGCGCCATCACCTGGTTGGTCGCGTCCACCAGCGGCAGAAGTTCGCGCGCGGCAGTCGGCGCTTCGATGGGCGACAGGTCGTTCTCGCTGCGGTTGTTCAGGCTCGCGCTGAGGTCGCGCACCGGCTTTGTCGCGCGCTGCACCACCAGCACCACCACGATGGCGATCACCGCCACCAGCGCGGCCTGGCGCCACAGCGTGTCGATCAGGATCTGCCGCGCCAGCGTTTGCCGAAGCTCCAGCGTTTCGGCCACCTGGATGGTTGCCATGCCCTGGCCGTCGACACCGGCCACCGGCTGCAGCAGCACCGCCACGCGCACCGGCTCGCCGCGATAGGTGTCGTCGTAGAAGTCGACCAGCGCGGCGTACAGCCCCTTGACGGGCAGCGTGCCGCGCCACGCCGGCAACTCTGCGAAGCCGGAAACCATCTCGCCCTGGAAGCCCGTGACCTTGTAGAACATGCGGCTGCGGTTGTCGGCCTCGAACGGTTCGAGCGCGGCGTACAACAGGTTGGCGCGCAGTTGTGCGGCGTCGCCGCTGCCGGTGATCTCCAGCAACTCGCCGATGGCCTTGGCCGACGCCAGCAGCGTGCGGTCGTAGGCGGTGTCGGCCGAGCGGAGCGCCTGCCGGTACAGGCCGACGGTGCTGATGGCGATGACCGCCAGCACCGGCAACAGGATGCCCAGCAGCAACTGGCTGCGCATCGACAGCCCCCGCCGCGCGGCGCCTGCGGAGTGCGTCAAGGCTGCGGCCTCAGCAGGTAGCCCAGGCCGCGCAAGGTCACCAGTTCGGCCCCGGTGTGGACCAGCTTCTTGCGCAGTCGATACGCCACCACCTCGATCGCTTCGGGTTGCAGCTGGGGCTGACCGGGGAACACCAGATCGAACAGCCGCTCCTTCGCGACCGCGTGGCCGGCCTGCGCCAGCAACGCACGCAGCAGCGCGGCTTCGCGCGGCGCCAGCTCCATCGGCTGACCTCGAAAACAGATGGCGCCTGTGGGGCCGTCGTCACGCATGCCGCAGAACTCGGGCGCGGCGCTGTCCGCATCGGCCGCCGCCGCACCGCGCCGCGCCAGTGCGCGAATGCGCGCCTCCAGTTCGTCGAGGTCGAAGGGCTTGGGCAGGTAGTCGTCGGCACCGGTGTTCAGGCCGAGGATGCGGTCGCCGACCGTGCCGCGCGCGGTCAGGATCAGCACCGGCGCGGTCAGACCTTCGGCGCGCGCATCGGCCAGCACCTGCAGCCCGTCGCGGCCGGGCAGGCTGAGGTCGAGCACCACCACATCGGGCAGGCTGGCCCGCCAGCGGTCGACCGCGCGCGCACCGTCGGCACAACTCAGCACCTGCATGCCGCGGCGCTCGAAGCTGCGCTGCAGCGTGGTCTGCATCGTGAGGTTGTCTTCGATCAGCAGGAGTTTCATCGAGGGAGGTGCGCAGTGCGATGCCGAGTTTGAGCCCGCCGCCACCGCCCGCCGAATGCCGGCTTGTCCGCGCTTTCCCTAGGTGATCGGACAGCCGACTGACAGCTTTTGCCGCGAACATCGGGCTTGGTCGAACTCCATCTCCAGAGGTGCTCCATGCGTCGCAACGACTTCCTGAAATCACTGGCCGCATTGGCCGCCGTCGGCGTCTTGCCGATGTCCGCCCGCGCCGCAGGTGCCAATCTGAAAATGATGATCCCGGCCAACCCCGGCGGCGGTTGGGACTCCACCGGCCGCGCGCTGGGCAAGGCGCTGCAGGAAGCCGGCGCCGCGTCGGTCAGCTATGAGAACAAGGGCGGCGCGGCGGGCGCCATCGGCCTGGCGCAGTTCGCCAACGGCAGCAAGGCCGACCCGAACGCGGTGATGGTGATGGGTGCGGTGATGCTGGGCGGCATCATCACCGGCAAGCCGCCGGTGTCGTTGTCGCAGGCTACGCCGATCGCCCGCCTGACCAGTGAATACAACGTCTTCGTGCTGCCCGCCAACTCGCCGTTCAAGACCATGAAGGACGTGGTCGAGCAGATGAAAAAAGACCCCGGTAGCGTGAAGTGGGGCGGCGGTTCACGCGGGTCCACCGAGCACAT
>JANNBZ010000032.1:0-34922 GCA_031386065.1 Burkholderiales bacterium | reverse complement strand
CAGCAGGCCGTGCTCACCCGCGAAGAGTCGCTGCGGCTGAGCAAGCTGCGCTTCGACAACGGCGCGTCGTCGGAGCTGGATTTTCGGCAAGCCGAGTCGCTGCTCGAAGGCGCGCGCGTCTCGTTGGCGCAGTTGACGCGCCAACGTGCGCTGGACGAAAACGCGCTGGTGCTGTTGCTCGGCGGCCCGCTGCCGTCCGACCTGCCGCCGGCCACAGCCCTCGCTGCCCGTGCCGCCGGCCCCGACCTGCCGGCCGGGCTGCCGTCAGACGTGTTGGTGCGCCGGCCCGACGTGCGCCAGGCCGAGCAGACGCTGATCGCCGCCAACGCCAACATCGGCGCGGCCCGCGCCGCCTTCTTCCCGCGCATCACGCTGACCGGCAGCGCCGGCCTGGCCAGCAGCGAGTTGACGGGCCTGTTCAAGAGAGGCGCCTTCGCCTGGAGCTTTGCGCCGCAACTGTTGCTGCCGATCTTCGATGCCGGCCGCAACCAGGCCATTCTCGACGTGGCCCAGGTCAGCCGCGACATCGCCGTGGCCCAGTACGAAAAAGCCGTGCAAAGCGCTTTCCGCGAGGTGGCCGATGCCCTCGCCGGCCGCGCCACGCTGGGCGAGCAACTGCGCGCCCAGCAAGCCCAGGCCGACGCCGAAGCCGTGCGTTTCAAGCTGGCCGACCTGCGCTACCGCAACGGCGCGTCCAGCTACCTCGATGTGCTGGACGCCCAGCGTTCGCTGCTCGCCGCGCAGCAAGCGGTGGTGCAAGTGCAGGCCGCGCAGGTGCAGAACCAGGTGGCGTTGTATCGGGTGTTGGGCGGGGGATGGGCGGCGGAACAGGCGCGGCGCTGACTCGGACGAGTTGCGCCGTCGTCCACCTAGCAATCAAGTTCTTGGCCGTCCTATGCAGGACTCCACACCGTCATTCCAAAGCCTGTCATCGCGATTTTTCCGGTGCAGAATCTGCGCGAGCGGCTTGAATGAGCATGGGAACATGCCGCACGGCCCAGGTCATCCCCTGCTGTCCTCTTGAACGCTCGACCTCATGCCAAAGCGATTCTGGCGGGTTGTAGCACTCAGCATCCTTGCCGTGGCCCTGGCCGCGATTGTCAGCTTTGCTGCACAGTCTTCGCTTGGATGCACTGGCGAATGGAAGTCCTATCAGTCGTGCTTCGTCGCGGGTCGCAACGTTGCTCACTTGATATTCGGGCTCCAGTTCTGGTCGATCATCCTTCTCTTCTATCTGTGTCTCCCCGTCGTTCTCATCTTGGTGGCCGTTGAGTTCGGTTGCTCGGTCATCCGCGCTCGCAAACGCTGAACCATGCTGCGCAGCCGCGAATCAGAAGTCACGAAGGAGTCACGAGCGGTAGTCACGAGGGGTCAGATACATGTCAAGTCCGGCCTCCTGCCTCCTGCCTCCTGCCTCTTGCCTGCCGGAGCGGATCCCTAAACGCGACGATCTGACCGGCAGACATCACGAGCGGTGCCAACTACTTGCGCCTGCGGCCGGTGCAGTCGCAGCGGGGTGCAGGACGCGATGGCGTCAAAGTCTCGGTCGATTGCCAGCACGGGCACTTGCAATCTGATCGCGTGGGCGGCAATGAGGCAGTCCATCGGCGACCTGATCGTCAAGCCCGCGTCGCGGCATGTCCGGTAAATGCGCGCAGACAGCAACCAATCGCTGCGCTCCATCGGGTCGGCCCGCAGCAATTTGTCGAGCGCCGCTTGAAGCTGCGCGGAGTCCGCCTCGCCGCTGACGCCACGCAGCAACTCGGTGACGACGACCTCATTGACGAGGATGCGGTCAGGATCGTCATGCAACCAACCAGCCAGCTCTGAAGCCGCCGCGCTCTGGCGACCGCGCAAATGATCGATCCAGACCGATGTGTCCACCAGAACGGGCTGGTTCGGCACTCCGTCAGCGCCCCTAATCCCAGCCCGGAAAACGCGAGTTGCGCTGTGCGTCGAGGTCGCCGTCCCAGGGCACTTTGCCCCGCATCTCAAGCAGCTTGCGCGCCGCCAGCTTGCGAGCGAATTCAGTCAACGCGGCATTCACCGCATCACGCTTGGTGGCAAAGCCACCGAGTGCCTGCACGCTGGCCAAGGCGTCGCCATCGATATCGATGTGGGTTTTCATGATGTACAGGAATATGAAAGATATGTGTACATCTTACAAGGTTGCCTGCTGCCCTGAACGCGAACCCGTCGCTCACGCAATCAACGTCATCCCCGCGACCTTCCCAGCACCCATATCGAACGTCATCGTTCGATCACAGCCTGCAGCGGCACCGGCTTGCGCGATCAAACAGTCCGCGAAGTCGGCCGAGCTTGCCTTGAACAGGCGCAACGCTCTGAGCACCTGGTCCGCGCGATCGATCACGATCTCCTTGGTGCGCAACAAGGCCTCGAAGGCTTGCGCCAGTTCCAGGCGCGTGAGCCCGTAAGCCGACCCGAGAACCCAGCCCAGTTCGGCGACGCACACCAGGGCCACGAAGCCGGGCGCGTCGACCGTCAGCGACTCGATCAGCCGGGTTGCTTTCGCCGACTGCTTCGGGTCGTCTTGCATGATGTAGCGCACCAGCACGTTGGTGTCCAGGCCTGTCATCGCGCCGCCGCACCGCGCGTTGCGATCACCTTGTTCATCTCGTCGATGGACACGCTTCTCCGGGCCTTGCCGAACATGCCCTTCAACTCGCGCACCGAGCGCGTGGCGGCGAAAAACTCGAACCGGCCGGGCTCGACTTCAACGAACTCGACCCGGTCGCCCGCCACGACCTGAAGGCTTTGGCGGACGCTGGCCGGGATGGTTATCTGGCCTTTGCTGCTGACGGTGGCGGTGGTCATCGGGCTGCTCCTGAGTGCCTTACTTTAGCGTAAGGCGAGTGCAAGTGAGCTGCACTTTGTCCGCTCCGAGGCGGTGCGCTCGCCGAGGCCGGTCGTCCGAGCACCGCTGACTTCACCCCCTTCCTCTCGACCAGCGCCTGGCGCCGCCCCAAGACAATGTTGTCTTGCTACTGCGTGCGGCTCGTCGGTATGGCGACGCCGCCTGCCGCGGCCAGGTTCCAGTGCCACAGCGCAAGGCCCACACACCGAGGAAGTTTCCCGTGCAACTCGTCTTTCTTCTGCTCGCGCTGGGCCTGCTCCCGGGCATGCCGGCCCGGGCCGATTCCGGCCACCTCGATCGAGTGCTGGCAACCAAGGTGTTGCGCGTTTGCATCTGGCCCGATTACTACGGCATGTCCTATCGCAACCCCAACACCCAACAACTGACGGGCTTGGGGGTCGACATGGCCCGGGCCCTGGCCCAAGATCTGGCCGTGCAGCCGCGCTTCGCCGACAGCTCGTTCGTGACGCTGATCGACGACGTGACCCAGGACCGCTGTGACATCGCGATGTTCGGGATCGGCATCACGCCAGCGCGGGCCGCGAGGCTTCACTTCACCCAACCGATCCTGGTGAGCGACATCTACGCCATCACCACCCGCAGCAACCGGCGCATCAAGGACTGGTCGGACATCGACAAGCCCGGTGTCGTGGTGGCCGTGCTCAAGGGAACGATTCACGGACCGGTGATGCAGGAAAAGCTGAAGGCCGCCAGCTTGCTGGTGGTCGACAACCCACGCGTCCGCGAGCAGGAAGTGGAGTCCGGCCGCGCCGATGTGTTCATCACCGACTATCCCTACAGCGTGCGCATGCTCGACAACGTGGACTGGGCCCGCCGGGTCAGCCCTCCATCGGCCTACCACTTGACGCCGTACGCCTTCGCGATGCAGCTGGGTGATGCGGCCTGGCATCTCCGGGTCGAGCAGTTCGTCAGCTCCGTCAAGCGCGATGGCCGACTGCTGGAAAGTGCCCGTCGCCACAAGCTCGCCGCCATCGTGGCCCCTCCATGAACTGGGCGCAGCCGCAGCTGCTTCGGCGCGGCATCTTCTTTGGGTCGATGGCGGTCCTGGCCCTGGGCGCCGTGGGCCTGACGGCGCAATTCGTGTGGCGCGCCAGGGCCGAGGTCATCGAAACCAAGTTCGATGCGGCGACCCAGCACGCGCGCGCTTTCGAGGACCACCTGACGCAGAGCTTCAACGTCATCAGTCTCACCTTGGCCAATGCGGCCGAGATCGATCCGTTGCACGTCGCTGCGCCGCAGCCCCCCAAGGAATTCATCGCGGCGCTGCGCCAGGCACCCTATCTGCGCTCGTTGGCCTTGCTCGACGCGAACGACACGATTGTCGCCAGCTCGAACGTGCGCAACCTGGGTCGCAAGGTCGGGCAGAGCGATTTCGTGCCGCCCAAGCCCTCCGCAGCGGAGGTCATTCGTGTCGGGCCGCCGTGGATGGGCCGGGACTTCGGCGATGGCCACCCCGTCGTTGCGGAACAAGCGGGCAGTGCCGATTCCGCCAGCTTCCTGCCGGTGGCGCGAGATGTCGTTCTGGACGACGGCAGTCGGGTCACCCTGCTGGCCGCAGTGAACAGCGACTTCTTCGTCAACCATTACACCCGGGCCCTCGATCCCGCCAGCGCCACGGTCGACCTGCTGCGCTACGACGGCACGCTGCTGCTTTCCAGCGACGCCACGCAAACGCCAGGCGCCCGCCAGGGCGCAGCCATGCTGGCGACCCGTCTGGCGCAGAGCGAGTTCGGTCGCTTCGAGCAGCGCCTGACCGACGGCAGAACCGTGCTGACCGCCTACCGCGCCTCGCACGCCTACCCGTTCGTGATCGTCGTCCAGCTCGACAAGGCGCAGTTGCTGGCCGCCTGGCGCGAAGAGGCGGCCGCCACCCTGACCCTGGTGCTGGCCGTGCTGGTGGCGGCCATGGCGTTGGCGACCCGGTACTACGTTCAGACGGAACGAGCCGCCCGGCTGCGCAATGCGGACCAGGCCGAGCTGCAGGCCAGCGAAGCCCGATACCGCAACACCTTCGAACACGCTGCAGTCGGTATTGCCCACGCCTCGCCCGAGGGCCGTTTTCTGCGCTGCAACCAGCACCTGTGCGAGATGCTCGGCTTCACCGAGGCAGAACTCACACAGAAGAGCATCGACGAGCTGACGCACCCCGATGACCTGGCCGCTGACATGGTCCTGAGGCAGCGCCTGCTGACCGGGGAGCTGCCGCACTACCAGACCGAGAAGCGCTACCTGCGCAAGGGCGGTGAACTGCTGTGGGTCCGCCTGGCCGCCGGTGCGGTTCGGGATGTCGCCGGAGCTGTCGAGTACCGGGTCGCCGTGATCGAGGACATTCATCTGCGCAAGCTGACCCGCCTCGCGCTGCAAGCCTTGAATACCGAGCTCACCGGCGATGCCTTCCTGCGCCAGGTGACCGGAACACTGGCCGCGCTGCTGGGTGTCGAATGCGCTTTCATCGCCGCAGCAGGCCCCGCAACAGCCACCGCACCGGGGCGGCGTGTCGACACCCGTGCCGTCTGCCTGGACGGGCAATTCGTGGCCGACTTTTCCTACGATCTGGCGGGCACCCCGTGCGACACCGTAATCAGCGACACGCTGCGAATCTACGCGCAGCAGGTACAACAGACCTTCCCCGACGATGCGCTGCTGGCGACGATGGGCATCGAGTCCTATGCCGCCGTGCCGCTGGTCGGCAGCACCGCAGGGGGCCAGCCGCTGGGGGTGCTGGCCCTCATGTCGCGACGCCCACTGCGCAATGTCGAGGCGGTGCGCACCCTGCTGCCCTTGCTGGCCTTGCGAGTCGGTGCTGAGGTGGCGCTCGAGCGCGAGGCGCAGAAGTTCCGCGAGCTGTTCGACAGCTCCCCGAGCGCGGTCTTCCTGATCGACGCGCAGGGCACGCTGCGCATGAGCAGCCACGCCGGCAAGCGCCTGTTCGGCTGGGAGCCCAAGTGCCTGACCGGCCAGCCACTGGGCGTGTTGTTCCCCGCCGACCGCCGCGCTGCCTACGAGGCCCTGTTCCGGCGTTTCGTCGAAACAGAATCGATCCGGCCCGTGGACCATCGATCAAAAGAAATGTGGGGCGCGCGGCGGGACGGCAGCGTCTTCCCGGCCCGCGTCGAGTTGCGCTTCCTCGAAACCGCTGAGGGCCGCATGACGGTCGCCCACGTGCAGGACATCACCGCCAGCAAACTGGCCGAGCGCGAACTGCAACGACACAACGACGAGCTGGAAGGCAAGGTCGCGGCGCGCACCTGCGAGCTGGTGCGTGCGCGCGACCAGGCCCAGCAGGCGAACCGTGCCAAATCGGCCTTCCTGGCGGTGATGAGCCACGAGATCCGCACGCCCATGAACGGCGTGGTCGGCATGATCGACGTGCTGGAGCAAAGCCACCTTGAGGACGGACAGGCAGAGATCGTCAAGACGGTTCGCGAGTCGGCCTCCGCGCTGCTGACCATCGTCGACGATGTGCTCGACTTCTCGAAGATCGAGGCGGGCCAGTTTCAGGTTGACCGCGAACCGATGGACGTTGCCGCGGTGGTCGAAGCCGTGTGCGACACGCTGGACCGTCTGGCCGGAAGGAAGGGCATCGAGCTGACGCTGTTCACCGATCCGGCCATCCCGACACGGCTTTTGGGGGATGCGACGCGGCTGCGTCAGGTGCTGCTCAACCTGGTCGGCAACGCCATCAAGTTCAGCAGCGGCCAGGGCCGTACAGGTCGGGTCCGTGTGGGTGCCCGTTGGGTCGAGGCCAGCGCGCAACCGGCGGTGCTGGAGTTCAGCGTGGCCGACAACGGCATCGGCATGGATGCAGACATGCTGCCGCAGCTGTTTGCCCCCTTCACGCAGGCTGACGCCAGCACCACACGGCGCTTTGGCGGCACCGGGCTGGGCCTGAGCATCTCGCGTGGTCTGGTCGAATTGATGGGGGGCGAGATCGGTGTGCGCAGCGAGCCGGACCAGGGCTCCACCTTCACCGTGCGGTTGCCGTTGGCGCAGTTGCCGCCCGAGGTCGGTGTCGCGGCACGCGAACTCGCCGGCTTGCGCTGCGTCGTGCTCGGTGACGCGTCGGGCCCGGCGGACGACCTGGCCACCTACCTTGCGCACGGTGGTGCGGTCGTGCAGCGGGTGGCGGACTTGCGGGCCGCCTGCGATTGGACAAGCCACTGTGCGCCCGGCCTGTTCGTCGTCGTCTGCAGCGACGAAGTGCCGGACCGAACGCTGGCCGAATTGCGTGCCGCGTGCCGTGCCCGGCCGGATTTGCAGGTTCGCTTCGTCGTCATCGAACGCGGGCGGCGCCGAGGGCCGCGGGTGAAAGCGACAGACGTCGTGATTCTGGATCTCGATGTTCTGCACCGGCGTGTCTTTGTCCAGGCGGTGGCGTTGGCAGCGGGGCGCACCACGGCGCAAGCCCAGGAGCCGCCGCCGGTCGATGTCCAGACCCGGCCCGCCGCGCTGCCGAGGCACGACGACACCACGCAGAGTCGGCCGATCCTGGTGGCCGAAGACAACGAGATCAACCAAAGAGTGTTGCTCACGCAACTCGCCCTCCTCGGGTACACGGCCGAGATCGCCGGAACCGGCCTGGAAGCGCTGGAATGCTGGCGGCACGGCAACTACGCGTTGCTGCTGACCGACCTGCACATGCCGCAGATGGATGGTTACGCGCTGACCACGGCCATCCGCGAGGCCGAGGCAGGCCAGCGACGCATGCCCATCGTCGCGTTGACGGCCAACGCCCTGAAAGGCGAAGCCAGCCGCTGCCTGGCGCTCGGCATGGACGACTACATGACCAAGCCGGTGCAACTCGTGAACCTGAAATCGATGTTGCGCAAATGGATGCCGGCCACGCTCAACCCGACGGCTGCGATCCACCCGACAGCGCTGCCATCACCAGCGGCGGCTGCGACCACGCTGGCGTTGGATGTGAAGGTGCTCGAAGCGCTGGTGGGAGACGAGCCGCAAGTCATTGAAGATGTTTTGCAGCAGTTCCGGGCCAGTGCAGGTCAGGCGTCGATGCAGATGCGTGCGGCCTGCCGGGACCGTCGGCCCGACACGGTGGAGGCGGTGGCACACCGGTTGAAGTCTTCAGCGCGCGCGGTCGGTGCGCTGGGCCTGGGCGATCTGTGCGCCGAGATGGAAGAAGCCGGCCAGGCGGGTCGGCTCGACACGCTGGCCCGTCTGTGGCCCAGGTTCGAGGCCGAAATGGCGGCGGTAGACAAATGCCTGGAGGCGTCGCAAACATGAATTCAACAGCACCCACCCCGATTCGAGGGCCCAGCATGACCAAGCACTCTGACGCCAGAATTCTGGTGCTCGATGACGACCCCTTCATGCTCAAGCTGCTGGGGCTCATGTTGGGTGGCCTTGGGTGCACCCAGGTGACCACCTGCAGCAGCGGCCGCGCGGCCCTGGAATCCATCAACGGGCCAGACGCCTCGCCGGCACTGATCCTGTTCGACCTGAACATGCCCGACATGGACGGGGTCGAATTCGTGCGCCACCTGGTCGACCACCGCTATGGCGGCAGCCTGATTCTGGTGAGCGGCGAAAACGAACGCATGCTGCAAACCGCCGAATCGCTGGTCAGGGCCCACCGCGTCAACCTGCTGGGCCGACTGCACAAGCCGGTGACACGGGCAGCCCTGGGTGCGCTGCTGAACGCATGGGTCCCCCACGCGCCTGGCAAGCCCTTGGCTGCCAAGCGGGTCTACGCTGCTGACGAAGTGCGCGCCGCCATCACCCGCGGCGAACTGGTGAACCACTACCAGCCCAAGGTCGCCGTCGCGACCGGCCAGGTCACGGGGGTGGAAGCCCTGGTGCGCTGGCGTCATCCGGTGGACGGCATGGTGTTCCCGGACCAGTTCATCGGCGTGGCCGAAGAGCACGGTCTGATCGACGACCTGACGTCCGTGGTGCTGCGCGACGCGCTGGCCCAGACCAGGCGCTGGCGCGACAGGGGGTTGAGGCTGCGTGTGGCCATCAACGTGTCGATGCACAACCTGGCCTCGCTGGACTTTCCGGACTTCGTTGCCGCGCAGGCGGCAGCTGCAGGTGTGCTGCCCGAGGCGGTGGTGCTCGAAGTGACGGAAAGCCAGTTGATGAAAGACCTGCGCACGCCGCTGGAGGTTCTGGCACGGCTTCGCCTGAAGCGATTCAGCCTGTCGATCGACGATTTCGGGACCGGGCATTCGTCACTCGCCCAACTGCGCGACTTTCCGTTCGACGAGCTCAAGGTGGACCGCAGCTTCGTGCACGGTGCCTGTGGGGATGAAACCCTGCGTGCGATGTACGACGCCAGCCTGGGCCTGGCCAAACAGTTGGGCATGGACATCGTGGCCGAAGGCGTCGAAGACCGCGCTGACTGGGACTTCCTGTGCCGAACGGGGTGCGGTATGGCGCAGGGCTATTTCATCGCCAGGCCCATGCCCGCCGAAGCGCTGCCGGGCTGGGTTGAAGCCTGGGCCGCCAGGGTTCGAAACGAACTCCAGCCCACGCAACAGCAACCGGAGCAAGCGCCATGACAGCCGCCCCGCGAACCACACCGAGCATTCTCATTGCCTCGGACGACAGCACCGACGCGATGTTGGTGCAGAAGCTGCTGTCAGGCACGTTCAGCAATGTCTTCGTCTCCACCGATGGGGACAAGGCCGTGGAGGATTTCGATCACCGGCTGCCCCAGGTGCTGGTGTTGGCGTTCAACGCGCTGGCGAAGGCGGAGCGCTATTGCCTAGGGCTGTATCGCCTGAGCACGAAGATTCACGCTCGGCCGCACCGCACGGTGATCCTGTGCGACAAGGCCGAGGTCAAAGAGGTGTCTGAGCTGTGCTTCAAGCAGTCCTTCGACGACTACGTGCTGTTCTGGCCAATGAACCACGATGCATCGCGCCTGCGCATGGCGGTCCATCACGCGCTGCGGGATCTCGTGCGGTTGGAGGCTGCAGGGCCGTCGGTGGCAGAGTTTGCGGCCCAGGCACGGCATCTGTCGGAGCTGGAAGCCCTGCTGGATCAGCAACTGGCGATGGGCGGGCGGCGCCTGGAAGTGGCCAGCTTGGCCATCGAACAGGCCGAGCAGGACATTGGCGCGGCACTGACCGGCTTCTCCCGCCGGCTGAGCGGCGGCGCGCTGCCAGATGTCGTCGAGGTGAAGGATGTTGCCGGCCTGGATCGGGAAGTTTCGGGACTCAGGCGGGAGAAGGTCGAGCCGCCCTTGCGCGCGGTGGCCGCGTCGATGCAGCCGCTAAAACGCTGGGTGGACGAGTTGCGCCTGGAGTGCGCACCGCATATGGAATCGGCCCGTGCGATGCACGCCATGGCACAGCGCGTCCCGCCCACGGTCTTGATGGTGGACGACGACAGATTCCAGCACAGCCTGGTGGCCAGGCTGCTTGAATCGGAAAAATACCAGCTCGTGTTCGCGTCCAGTGGCGCCGAGGCACTCAAGCTGCTCGCCAGCAGCCGCCCCGACCTGATCCTGATGGATGTGCAGATGCCCGAGATGAGCGGCATCGAGACGACGCGTCGCCTGAAAGCCCTGCCGCAGTTTGCCGACGTGCCAGTCATCATGATCACCGGCCAAAGCGCCGGCAATGTGGTGGTCGACAGCCTGAAGGCCGGCGCGGCCGACTTTCTGGTGAAGCCGCTTGACCGTGACAAACTGGCTGGCAAGGTGGCCCGTTGGTCGCGCCCGAAGGGCTTGCCTGCCCTTCGGGCTTCCACAGCCTGAAAACACCACCGGGTTGAATGCCCGCACGCGGGCCTGTGCTTCACTTCTTGCAGAACCCGATCTGGTCCCACACGTTGTTCGGCGCCGAGTCGCCGGTGGTCAGCAGCACCTGGGCACCCAAGGTGATGATGTAGGCGCAGTCGGCCAGGGTGGCGATGTTCCAGCCGCTGGCGACTGCCGTGCCGAAGCGTTCGCCGGGCACGGCGGCCGGCAGCGTGAAGGCGTACGGGCCGCCCGGGCCGGTCATCTCCAGCGACACCGCGCCCAGGTTCGGGTGCGCGGTGGTCAACAGCACGTCGAGCCCGGTGGTCACGCCAGCGCATCCGTTGCTGCGCAGTTGCAGCGCGTCGACCGACACCACGGCCAACTGATCGTCCAGTTTCGATGGTGCCCACGAGCCGCCTTTGGCGACGCCTTTGTAGGCGGTGTTTTCAATCGCTACGTGCGCACAGGTACCGGCGTCGGCTTCCGAGCCCGGGTTGCCGACCTGACGCACCCGCATCCGCAAGGCCACGTGTCGATTCGCGGCCAGCGGCGCGCCCAGGCTGGTGCTGCTGACGCCGGCCAGCACGCCGGCCACGTCGATGCCCGGCGAGGCCACCAGCGCGCTGGTGACGATGCGCAGCATGTCGCCGTTCGGGATGAAAAAGCCCTCGACGCCGAACACATTGCTGAACTGCGGCACGCGGATCCAGCCGCCCACGATGGCCGCGTTCAGCGGGCCGCCGCCGGGGTTGGCCGGGTCGGCGTACACATACGAGGTCTTGATCGGGTTCGGGTCGCCGGGGAAGGCGGGCGCGTAGCGCTCCAGCCGGCCGAGGTAGGTGGCCTCGAACTGGCCCACGCCCACCGGCAGCCAGGCCGCCACCGAGTTGCCGGTGGCGGTGGTGGCGCGCCACTCGAACCGGTATTCCATCGGCAGCCCGTTCAGCAGCTTGGGCAGCACGCCGTTCAGGCGCACGCTGTTGTAGAAAGCGCGCGCATCGCCGCTGGTCAGGCCACTGCCGGGCACCGCGCTGTCGATGGCCGAGGCGTACAGGTAGCCGCCGAGCGCATCGAACACCGGCAGTGGCTCGTTGGTGGGCGGCTGCTGTTCGAGGCACAGGTCCACGCAGGTGCAGGGGCCGGCGTTTTCGCGGTCAGGCGCGCGGCCGCGTGAGGGCGGCTCGGTCAGCAAGGCCGTGCCCGACAGCGTCTCGACGCGGAAGTACAGGTCGGGGCCGCCGGTCCATTCAAGGTTGATGGACGGCGAGAAGATGGTCTTCTTGAAATCGGCCGCGCTGTAGTCGATGCGGAAGTGGCCGCTGCCGTCGGTGATGCCGCTGCCCAGCGCGTCGTCCTGCAGCCAGTCGACATCGAAGGCGCGCACGCGCACGCCGCCGATGGGGGCCTTGGTTTCACAGTGAACCACGTGCCCGCAGATGGTCCAGGCGCCGAAGCGGCTGCGCACGCCGCACCAGTAACGGAACGGAATCGTGTAGTCCCATGCGGCCACGCGGGCGTCGCCCACGTCGCGCCACATCGGCTGCAGCGTGGTGATGCTGAATTGCAGCGGCGTCGGCGGTTTGGGGCCGGGCGGCAGGTGCGGCACGGTGCCGCAATACAGGTCGACTTCGAAGGCGCCGCCGTTGTAGCTGGGGGATTGGGAAAAGTCGAGCGCGAAGTTGCCGGCGTCGTCGATCACGGCTTCGGCCAGCAACTGCGAGGCCTTGGCCGACATGGCGGCGGCATCGACCGGCGCGAAGGTGTCTTTCGCGTGCGCCACGGCCATCGCCGTGGCGTCGCGGTCGGCGGCAATGCGGTAGGCCTTCAGCGTCAAGCCGACCAGCGGCTCGATGCAGTCGCGGCACAGCGCGCCCTTCAGCGTGCCCTTGAAGAGGTAGGTCATGGTGATGCTCCTGGTGGTTTCGATGGGGCCGCTGCGAACCGCTGGGTTGCTGCGGGGACATCGAAAACAATAGAAGTCAGGTCACGCTGTTTACATCCCTAGGGTGTTCGGCAAGTGTGGGGGTCGGGCTGCGCGTTCGGCCGGTCAACCCGGCGTCATCGCCGCCGCCATGCTGCGCAGCGTGACCGCGTCCAGCGTCTTTGCGCCCGGTTGCGAATCGCAGATGACGGCCAGCCGGTTCAGGATGCCGGCGGCGAAGCGGTGTGCCGCCGCCATCGTTTCTTCGTCGCTGTCGTAGGTGTCGTAGGCCTCGACGGCGACGCCGCTGTCGGAGGCGATTTTCTTGATGTCGAGGGTGACGGTGAGTGCGCGGTGGGTGGCCATGGTGATGCTCCGGTTCGGTCGGTGTGCTGCGGACTCTACACAGGCCTTCGGCAGGCGCGCGGGGGTGCTGTGTCTGCGCGCCGAGCCAGAGGCCCCGTGCAACAGGGCACATCCGAGGGCGCATCAAATATGTTTCCTGTTATGTACAAATCAATATTTTTGGATAAAATAAGAAGCACTATGCCGTCACTTGCCCCCGCCATCGGACATCTCCTTGCCGCCAGGCTGATGACGCTGGGCGTGCGCATTCGCGACCATCGCAAGGCACTGCGCATCAGCGCGACCGACGCGGCCGAGGCGGCGGGCATGTCGCGTGTCACGCTGCACCGCATCGAACGTGGCGAGCCGTCGGTGGCGATGGCGGCGTACTTCAGTGCCACCGCCGCGCTCGGGCTGGAGCTGCAGATGGTGAGCCCGCCACAGCGTACGCGCGATGGCCGGGTCGACCTGATCGCGCCAGCCGAATTGCCCGTGACCATTCGTCTGGCCGACCATCCGCAGCTTGAGCGCCTGGCCTGGCAACAGAACGGCGTGGTCGAGGTGTCGCCAGCCGAGGCGCTGAGCCTTTACGAACGCAACTGGCGGCATGTCGATCTGCAGGCGATGGGTCCGCACGAGCGTGCGCTGGTGCAGGCGCTGGCCGACAGGTTGTCAGCGGGGCGCCTGCTTGTTTGAGCGTGAACACCACCGCCGCGTGGCTGCGGTGCTGGAAGCGTTGGACGCCGACCTGCTGGCGGCGAACGCCTGTCTGTTCGGCGGCGGCACGGCGATCTTGCTGCGCCACGGTGAGTACCGCGAATCGGTCGACATCGACTTCATCGTCTCCGACCGCGATGGCTATCGAACACTGCGGCAGCTGCTGGCTGGGCCCGACGGCGTGCGTGCCATCGCGCGCCCCGGTGCGACGCTGGACGCGATTCGCGAAACGCGGGCCGACCAGTACGGCCTGCGAACACTGTTGCGGGTCGACGGTGTGGCGATCAAGTTCGAAGTGGTGCTGGAGGCGCGCATTGCGCTGGAGCCTCCCGGCCCGACCGACCGCGTTTGCGGCGTCGCAACGCTGACGCCGCTGGACATGCTGGCCACCAAGCTGCTGGCCCATTCCGACCGCTGGCGCGACGACGCAGTACAGAGCCGCGACCTGATCGATCTGGCGATGATGCAGCCGTCGAAGAAGCTGCTCACGGCAGCGCTCGCCAAGGCGCGCGGTGCCTACGGCGGCAGCATCGACATCGACCTGAACAAGGCGATCCAGGACCTTCGTGATCGCCCGCACCGCCTTGACCACTGCATGGCGGCGATGCAGATGACGAGCGTCCCCAAAGCGTTGCTGTGGAAGCGGATCAAGGCGCTGTCGCGCTGACCCGCCGCACTCAGCGTGCGATTCACCGCCTGCGCAACCCCAGCCAGATCACCGTCGCCACCACCAGCAAACCGCCGCCCACCTGTGACGGCGCGATGGACTGGCCGAGGATGGCCCAGGCCAGCACCAGCGCGAAGATGGGCTCGATGTTCATGATGGCCGAATTTCCCACCACGCCCAGCCGAGGCAGCACGGTGAACATGATGGTGAAGGCGGTGCCGTACAAAAACGTCAGCGTGGCCAGGCCCCACCAGCCGGGCGCCGCCGTCGGCCAGTGAAAACCGCCCTGCGTGGCGACGCCGGCCAGCGCCATCACAGAGACCAGGCTCATGGTGCTGGCGGTGCGCAGGCGGCCGTCCAGGTCGCCGGCCTCGTGCTGCGTCAGCACCAGCGCCAGGCCGAAGGTCGCGGCGGCGCCCACGGCAAAGGCCACACCGCTGCCGATGCGGCCCCACTGGCCGGCAGCACCCAGGCCCGAGGCAGCCCCCAGCACGTCGAGCGCGATCGCCAGGCCGATCAGCATCACCGGCATCGCGCGCACCACGCGCGGCTCGGGCCGGTGGCCGTACAACAGGCGTGCCCACAGTGCCGTCCACAGCGGGTAGGTGTTGAAGGCCAGCAGGGCCAGCGCGACCGGCAGCCGCGCCACCGACGAATACAGGAACAGGCTTTGCACGCCGATCAGCAGGCCGATCAACGGCAACGCGCGCCGGTGGCGGGCGGTCAGTCGAACCGGCACGTGTTGCGCCACCAGCAACAGCCCCACCACCACCGCCGTCACCATGCTGCGCACCGCCACCGCGGTGGCCACATCGACGCCGTGGTTGAAGGCCATGCGTGCGGCCACGTGGTTGGCGCCCATCATGAAAGCGATCAACAGCAAGGTGGCGAAGGCGCCGCGCGACAAGTGCGGCGCTGCCGGCGGGGACGCGGATGCTGAAGCGGGGGCAGTCATGCCTGCATTCTCGCCAGCGCGAGCGTGCGGCGCCCGTCAGCGGTTTTGCACTGCGGCTTCGTCGGTCGCCCGCTGCAGTTGCCGTGCCTGCTGCGTCTGCCCGCCGTAGCCCCAGTCGCTGGCCGGCAGTTCGCGCACGATCACGTAGCTGGCTTCTTCCAGCGCCGCGCCAGGGGCCAGCTGCTGTTGAAGCTCGGCGAAGGCGGCCGCGATGAAGGCGGCCTTCTGCGCGGCGGTGTTGGTGCCGGCGGTGATGCTGATCTCCAGCAGCGCGGTGGGCTGTTGCGGTGGGCGCGCCCCGACCGTCCAGTGATCGGCATTCAATGCGTCGATCAGCACCGCCGTGACGGCGGCGCGCTTGCCCAGCGTTTGCGCGGTGATGGCGGTCAGCGCGCGGGCCAGCGCTTGGGTGCGATCAGGCGTGCAAGGCGGGGCGATCTTGAGGGTCAGTGTGGGCATGTGTGGTTCTCCGTCGGGTGCGGGTTGCGCGGTGTTCGGTTGTGGTTCAGCGCATGCCAGGCGCTGCGCACGGCGTGCGCCAACGCCGACCAGAAGTCGTCGATCGCCGCGCTGCGCAGCGTGGTCGCGCGCTGTTTGGCGTCGTCCATCAGCGCGGCGAACTGCTGCGCAGACAGCGGTGGGTGAAGGCGTTCGGTGTGCATGGTGCGGTTCCTGTCGATGTGTGCCGCCAGTCTGGCCACGCCACCGCGAACGCGAAACAGCAGCGAACACAAATGCATGTTGCAGCCCGTGCAAAGCCGCGCCCCTACCATTGCCGGCATGAACGGACTCGCCTTCGACGACCTGCGGCTGTTCGCGCGCGTGGCCAGCCTGGGCACCTTGTCGGCCGTGGCGCGCGAGCGCGATGTGCCGGTGAGCCAGGTCTCGCGCACACTCAGCCGGATCGAGAAAACCTGCGCCGCGCGGCTGATCCACCGCTCGACCCACGGCCTGGCGCTGACCGCCGAAGGCGAGACCTTTCTCGGCTACTGCCAGCGCATCACCGCCACAGTGGAAGAGCTCGAAGGCGAATTCGCCAGCCAGGCGTCTGACGTGCGCGGCCTGGTCCGTGTGGCGGCCAGCACGGTGATCGCGCAGTACCTGCTGCTGCCCAGCCTGGCCGACCTGAGCCGGCGGCACCCGCAGCTGCGGGTGGAACTGGAAGTCAGTGACCGGCTCGCCGACATGGCGCGCGACGGCATCGACATCGCCATTCGCACCAGCGACAAATTGCCCGACCACCAGATCGCTCGGCGCATCGGCAGCCTCGGCCGTGCGCTGTACGCCGCGCCGGCCTACCTGTCTCGTGCCGGCACACCCGGCCACCCCGATGAATTGCGGCAGCACCGGCTCATCACCAACAGCGCGGCCACGCATTTGAACCAGTGGCCCTTCGTCGTCGACGGCGTGCCGATCAAGCGGGCCGCCGACGGCCACTGGCGCGCCAACGACACCGGCCTGGCCGCCAGCATGGTGCTGCACGGCCTGGGCATCGGCCGGCTCGCCACGGTGGTGGCCGAGCCGCTGGTCGAGGCGGGGCGGCTGCTGCCGGTGCTGAGTGCCTTCGTCGACGCGCAGCCGGTGCCTATCTACGCCGTGACGGCCAGCGCGCGCCAGCGGCTGCCGAAGATCAAGGCCTGCATCGACCACTGGGCCAACGGGTTCGGGCGCGCACCGGCTGCGTCGTCGGTGCCATCCGCGCCGGACTGATTCAGCGCACCGCCAGCACGCGCATCCCCAGCGACCGGCCGGCCGGTTTGTCGAGCACCTGCACCGTGGCCTGGCGTGGCTTGAAGCCGTCGGGCAGCGGCAGGCTGCCGCGCACCACGGCCATGCTGCCCAGCGACACGGCGACCGGCTTCAGCACCACGCTGGTTTCCACGCCGCGTGCCGATTGCCCGGCCACCACCAGTTGCAGCACGCCGGGCAGGGCCTTGGCCGACGCGCGCTCCCGCGTCAGCACCAGCTCGTACTGCATTGCGCCGCCCTGGGTCGTGAAGCGGCCGGCCCGCACCTCGACGCTGCCGCCGCGCGGGTCGGCCGGCAAGGCGTTCACCGCCACCGCCAGGTCGTCGTGCAGGCGCTCGGCTCTGGCGCGGCTGTCGGCGAGTTCGTCGACCAGCGCTTTCTTCTCGGCCAGTGCCGCCGTCAGCCGGCGATCGGTGTCGGCGAGGCTGATTTTCAGTTGCGCGCGCTCGGCGTCGGCCTGCGCGAACGCGCTGTGCAGTTGGGTCGATTCGCTGGCCGACAGCCGAGGCGGCAGGTGCCGCTCCTGCACGTAGACCACCGCGCCGGCGCCGATGACGGTGCCGGCCAGCAGCAGCACCGCCCAGCGCGGCAAACGCCAGCGCGAGCGGCGGCGCCCATACGGGTTGAAGGGAACAGGTTTCGAGGAAGCGAACATTCGCGGGGCAATGGGTTTCAGCGGAGACGCGACAGCCTACAACCCGCAATCACACGCCTTGAAACGCGGTGTGTCTGCGGGCGCTCAAGGCAATGTGGCTCGTGTCGCCGCCGCGACAGTCGCGTCGAGGGTTAGCGAGGTGTCGACACGCCGCAGCGTGCGGACCAAGATTCCTGTCTGACCGCTGCCGCCCGGCCCCCCGTCGGGACAACGCAGCGCCAGCCGAAAAAACCCAGACCCGGAGACACGACATGACGCAACAGCTTGGTGTGATTCGCTACCTGCGCGGCGCTGCGGCGCTGTCGGCCGTGGGCCTGGCCAGCGCGCTGTGCGCGTCGGGTGCGCAGGCGCAAGAGACCTTCAAGCTCGGCATCGTCAGCTTCCTGTCGGGCCAGGCGGCCGAGAGCTTCGGCATTCCGGCCGTCAACGGCGCCAAGCTGCTGGTCGATGCCTTCAACAAGGGCGCGGCACCGGCGCCGTACAACAAGGTCGGCTTCGGCGGCATGAAGATCGAAGCGGTCTACATCGACGAGAACGGCGGCGCCACCAAGCAGGTGCAGGAACTGCGCAACCTGTACGACCGCGAAAAGGTCGACGCGGTGGTCGGCTATGTGGGCTCGGGCGACTGCTTGGCCGTGGCGCCGGTCGCCGAGGAGATGAAGCGCTTCTTGATCCTCTACGACTGCGGCACGCCGCGCATCTTCGAGGACAACAAGCTGCAATACGTGTTTCGCACCGCCTCGCATGCGGCGATGGACAACGTGGCCCTGGTGCGCTATCTGAAGGCGCGCAACGTGAAGGCCGACAGCTTCAACATGATCAACCAGGACTACGCCTGGGGTCAGGACTCGAAGAAAGACTTCACCTGGTCGATGGAAAAATTGTTCCCCGGCGCCAAGCCCGGCGAAGACCAACTGCCCAAGTTCGGCGCCGGCCAGTACGGCACCGAAATCTCCGCGCTGATGGCCAAACCGGCCGACGTGACGCACTCGTCGCTGTGGGGCGGTGACCTACAGGCGTTCATCCTGCAGGCCGGGCCGCGCGGGCTGTTCAAACGCACGCAGGTGGTGCTGTCGGCCGCCGACCACGTGTTGCCTGGCCTGGGCGAGAAGATGCCCGACGGCACCATCCTCGGCGCACGCGGCGCCTACGGCCTGATGTCGCCCAAGTCGGCGCTGAACGACTGGTGGTGGGAGCTGTACTCGAAGGCGCAGAACGTGTACCCGGTGCAGGCGCCGTACCGGATGGCGCAGTCGCTGCTGGGCCTGAAACTGGCAGTCGAAAAGGCGATGGCCGCCAACGGCGGCAAGAAGCCGAACGACGAGCAACTCGCCGCCGCGCTGAAGGGCCTGGAATGGGACTCGCCCGCCGGCCGCATTCGCATGGCGCTGGGCGTCGGCCACCAGGCGATCCTGGACACCGCCATCGGCAAGACGCGTTACGACGCAGCCAAGAAAATGGTCGTGCTCGACGACATCCAGCGCTTTCCGGCCGACTGCGTGAACCCGCCGGCGAACATGAAATCGGAAGAGTGGATCAAGGCCGGGTTCCCGGGAGCGAAGGGCTGCCCGTAATTCACTCCCTCGTGGGTCGGTTCCACGGCCGCCCTTCCACCCCCATCCCGACCTTCCCCCTGCCCGGGGGAAGGAGGAAGACCGAATGCAAGCCACGCTCACCATCCTGATCGACGGCCTGACCTACGCGTCGTGGCTCTTTATCGTCGCGCTCGGGCTGACGCTGGTGTTCGGGGTGTTGAAAATCCTCAACATCGCGCACGGCAGCTTCTACGCGCTGGGTGCCTACGCGGCGGCCAGCTTCGTCGGCTGGGGCGCCAGCCTGCACTGGGCGCCGGCGTTTTCGCTGGTGGCGATGCTGCTGGCCGCGGTGGCGGTGGCCGCCGTGCTGGCCCCGCTGACCGAGCGCGGGCTGCTGCGCTTTTTCTACGGCCGCGACGAGGTGCTGCTGGTGCTGGTGACCTACGCGATGTTCCTCATCATGGAAGACGCGACCAAGCTGATCTGGGGCGCCAACCCGTACTACGTGTCCGAGCCCTACAGCCTGTTCGGCAACGTGCACCTGGGTGTGCAGACCTGGGTCGGCTACGACTTCGCGCTGGTCGCGCTGGCGCTGTTGGTGGGTGGCGCGGTGTGGTGGTGGCTGAACCGCACCCGCCAGGGCAAGGTCATGCTGGCGGTGATCCACAGCGCCGAAGTGGCGGCCAGCATGGGCGTCAACGTGTCGCGCGTCTACATGGTCGCGTTCAGCATCGGCATCTTCCTGGCCGCGCTCGGCGGCGCCTTCACCGCGCCCATGATCTCGGTGCAGCCGGGGGTGTCGGTGGGCGTGATCATCGTGTCGTTCGCGGTGGTCATCATCGGCGGGCTGGGCAGCATCGAAGGGGCGGCGGTGGGCGCGCTGATCGTCGGGCTGGCGCGTTCGTTCGCGGTGCACCTGGCGCCGGTGGCCGAGCTGTTTTCCATCTACATCGTGATGGCCGTGGTGCTGATGTTCCGGCCCGAAGGCCTGTTCCAGCGCACGCAGGCGCGCAAGATCTGAGCCCCCGCGTTCGCATGGCCGCCGTTCTCGCACCATCGCCGTCCGTCCGCGCCGCGCCCACCGCGCACGCTCGCCTGGCACTGTTCGGCCTGGCGGCGTTCGGCGCGCTCGCACTGGCCGGCTGGTTCAGCCCGAAGTGGCTGACCTTCCTGGTCACGATGGCGGCCGCCAACGGACTCGTCTCGCTGGGCATCGTCGGCCTGATGCGCGGCGGCGTGGTGCCGTTCGGCCAGGGCATGGTGTTCGCGGCAGGCGGCTACACGGCGGCACTGGTCTACAACAAGCTCGGCTTCACCGACGCACTCGGCCTGGCGCTGGCCGGCGGCACGGCGGCGGTGCTGATTGCGGCGCCGTTCGCGCCGCTGCTGGCGCGCTACCGGGGCATCTTCTTCGCGATGCTGACGCTGGCGCTGTCGATGGTCACCTACGGCGCGCTGATGAAGCTCGACGTGCTGGGCGGCTCCGACGGTTTCAACCTCGGCCGGCCCACGCTGCTGGGGCAAAAGCTGCCCGACGCGCGCGTCGGCTATATCCTCTACCTGGTCACCATCGGCCTGGCCACCGTGATGGCGCTGCTGGCGCGGGTGTACTTCGACAGCAGCCGAGGCCTGGTGACACTGGCCGTGCGCGAGAACGAACTGCGGGTCGAATACCTCGGCGGCTCGGTGCGCCGAACGATGGCGATCAACTTCGTCCTCGCCGCCTTCTGCGGCGGCCTGGGCGGCGCGCTGGTGGTGATGTCGCTGGGGCACATCGAGCCCACCTTCAGCTTCTGGACCACCTCGGGCGAGTTCGTTTTCGTGGCCATCCTGGCCGGCTGGCAAAGCGTGGCGGCGGTCTTCGTGGCCAGCACCGTGCTCGAAGTTGTGCGCTCGTTTTCCAGCGCCTACTTTCCCAACACCTGGCAGTTGGCGCTCGGCCTGTTCCTGCTGTTCGTGATCCGCTTCCTGCCGCGCGGCATCGGCTCGCTGTGGATGAAGGGCGGTCAAAAATGACGGTGCTGCTCGAAGCGCACAGCCTCAACAAGCGCTTCGGCGCGGTGGTGGCGGCGGCCGACATTTCCGTCGCCATTGCGGCCGGCGAGCGGGTCAGCCTGATCGGCAGCAACGGCGCCGGCAAGACCACCTTCGTCAACATGATCACCGGCTACCTGAAGCCCGACAGCGGCCGCATCCTGCTTGCCGGCCGCGACATCACGCCGCTGCAGCCGCGCGCCATCACGCGGCTGGGCGTGGCGCGCTCGTTCCAGATTCCGCAGCTCTGCGGCGACCTGACGGTGCTCGACAACATGCTGGTCGCCAACGCCTGCCACGACCAGCGGCTGAGCTTCTGGCAGCCGGCGCGTTCGCCCGAGGCACTGGACCGCGCGCACGCGCTGCTCGAACGCTTTGCGCTGACCGAGCACCGCGAGCGCCGCGTCGCCGAACTGCCCGGCGGCGTGCGCAAGCTGCTCGACATCGCGATGGCGCTGACCGCCGCACCGAAGCTGCTGCTGCTCGACGAGCCCACCAGCGGCGTCTCTGCCGAAGAGAAGTTTCCGATGATGGACACCATCATGCGGGCGCTCGGCGAAGACGCGATGAGCGTGCTTTTCGTCGAGCACGACATGGACATCGTCGAGCGCTACGCCAGCCGCGTGGTGGCCTTCTACAGCGGCCGCATCATCGCCGACGGTCCGCCGTCGCAGGCGCTGGCCACCGACGACGTGCGCCGCTACGTGACCGGTGAGTTGGTGACCGAATAGGCCGCTTCGCACATGCTGCAAATCGACAATCTGCACGTTGCCATCCAGTCCGTGCAAGCGCTGCGCGGGCTGTCGCTGCAACTGCCCAACGGCGGCATGCTGGGCCTGGTCGGCCGCAACGGTGCCGGCAAGACCACCTTCATGCGGGCGCTGATGGGCCACTTGTTGCCGTCGCAGGGCCGCATCGTGTTCGACGGCCACGACCTGCTGGCGCTGCCGCCGCACGCACGCGCGCGTCTCGGCATCGGCTACATGCCGGAAGACCGCGGCCTGGTGCCCGAGCTGACGGTGGAAGAAAACATTCTGCTGCCAGTGTGGGTGAACCCCGCACTGCGCGAGGACCAGCGGCTGGCGCTGGTGTACCGCGTGCTGCCCGAGCTGCTGGAGATGCGCACGCGCCGCGCGCTGCTGCTGTCGGGCGGGCAGCAGAAGCTGGTCGCGCTGGCGCGTGCGCTGGCGGTGGGCACGCGCCTGCTGCTGCTCGACGAGCCCTTCGAAGGCGTGGCGCCGGTGCTGTCGAAACGGCTCGCCGAAGTGATTGCCGGCTTGAAGGGCAGCGAGGTCTCGGTGCTGATCGCGCAGAGCGACCTGAACCACTCGCGCCGGCTGGTCGACACCGAGGTGGTGATCGAGCGCGGCGTCAACGCCGAGCGGGTGACGGGGTGAATCTCGCGTGAATCACTGGCGCGACTGCGCGCTGCCGGCGATGCGCGCCGAAGCGCTGTACGGTGACCGCGTCAACCGCTGCTTCACCGAGCGGCCGGCCAGCCTGCAGGCGATGTTCGAGCGCGCCCGCCGGCTGCGCGCGCAGTCTGACGCCGTCGTCTGCGAAGGCCGGCGCTGGAGCTATGCACAGTTGGGTGACGCCGCCGACCGCCTGGCCGCGGCGTTCGCGTCGCAAGGCGTGGTGGCGGGTGCGCGTGTGCTGATGCTGCTGGGCAACCGGCCCGAGTTCATCAGCGTGCTGCTGGCGTTGCAGCGGCTCGGCGCCATCGCGGTGCCGGTGGGCGTGCGCGAGCAGCGGCCGGGGTTGGCCTACATCGCCGTGCAGTGCGGCGCCATCGCCATCGTGTTCGACGACGAACTGGCCGGCCGCGTGCCCGATGCCGCCGATGCACCGGCGCTGCTGCTGCGCATCGCTGCGTCGAGCCTGGACGCGCCCGGCATTGCAACCTGCGCCGTGCCGGCCATCGCCGACGTGCGTGAGACCGATGTCGCGGTGATCCTCTACACCTCGGGCACCACCGGCCACCCGAAGGGCGCGATGCTGACTCACCTGTCGATCGCGCATTCGGTGCTGCACTACCAAAGCTGCATGGGCCTGCATGCCGAAGACCGCTCGGCGCTGGCGGTGCCGGCCAGTCACGTGACCGGGCTCATCGCGATCATCGCGACGATGTGGCGGGTCGGCGGCGCGGTGATCGTCGTGCCCGAGTTCAAGGCCGAGGCCTTCGTGCGGCTGATGGCGCGCGAGCGCGTGAGCCACACGCTGATGGTGCCGGCGATGTACCAGTTGTGCCTGCTGAGCGCGGCGCTTGCGGTCGAAGATTTATCGGCCTGGCGCATTGGCGGTTTCGGCGGCGCGCCGATGCCCGAAGCCAGCATCGCCGCGCTGGCGCAGCGCCTGCCGGGCCTGACGCTGATCAACGCCTACGGCGCCACCGAGACCACCTCGCCGGTCACGATGATGCCGCCGGGTCAACCTCGTCCGCTCGATTCCGTCGGCGTCGCCCTGCCCGCCGCCGACATCCGCGTGATGGACGATGATGGCTGCGAAGTGCCCACTGGTGAGGTCGGCGAACTGTGGATCGCTGGGCCGATGGTGGTGCCCGGTTACTGGGCCGATCCGCTGGCCACCGCGAACGAATTCACCGCCGGCTTCTGGCATTCGGGCGACATCGGTTCGGTCGACGCGCAGGGCTTCGTGCGCATCTTCGACCGCAAGAAAGACATGCTCAACCGGGGCGGCTTCAAGGTCTATTCGGTCGAGGTGGAAAACGTGCTGATGGCCTGGCCCGGCGTGGTCGAGGCGGCCGTCATCGGCGTGCCCTGCCCGGTGCTGGGCGAGCGGGTGCATGCGGTCGTCCACGCGCGCGCCGGCGAGCCCGACGAAGCCGCGCTTCGACACCACTGCGCCGAGCGACTGGCCGACTACAAGGTGCCCGAGCGCATCCGCTTCAGCGCCGAGCCGCTGCCGCGCAACGCCAACGGCAAGCTCATGAAGCGCCTGCTGCGCGCGCTGCCATGACACCGATCCGACGCATTCGCCACCAGCGAAGGCGGACTGCGGGGCGTAACCCGACCCCGCTCGACCCGACTCGGCGCGCGTCCGCTCACATCGAGCGCGCGGCCCGGTCATTCAATGCCATTCCACCCGAGGAGACACCATGAAACGAATTCGAACTTCTTTGATCGGCGCGGCTGCGCTTGCACTGAGCTGCGCCGCCACCGCGCAGTCCGCCTGGTATCCCAGCAAGTGGGGCGCCGCCGATGAAATCGGTGCCGCCAACTACATGACACCGGCCACCGCGCTGCAGGCTTCCAAACTCATCAAGACCGGCAAGGTCTATTCGCTGGGCATCACGGTGAACACCACCACGCCGGCCTACCCGCCACGCACCTGTTCCATCTACATCGTGCAGCCGGGCCAGACCGGCTCGTCCGAAGGCCTGGGCAACACCCACACCACCTACAACGACGACATCCTGAACTGCTGGACCGGCATCGGCACGCAGATCGACGGGCTGGGCCACATAGGAGTCGGCGACCGCTATTACAACGGCCTGAAGTGGGGCGAGTTCGCGAGCATCGGCGGGCTGAAGAAGCTGGGCGCCGACAAGATTCCGCCGATGGTGGCGCGCGGTGTGCTGCTCGACATGGCAGCGCATTTCGGCGTCGACGTGGTGAAGGAAGGTACGGCGTTCAACCAGGCCGAGATTGACGCGGTGGCCAAGAAGCAGGGCATCGAGATTCGCCAGGGCGACGTGGTGATCTTCCACACCGGCTGGCTGAGCCTGATCGAGAAAGACCCGAAGCGCTACGGTTCGGTCGAACCCGGGCTCGGCCGCGAAGGCGCGCGCTACCTGGTGTCGAAAGGCGTGGTCGCGATCGGCGCCGACACCTGGGGCCTGGAGGTGATTCCGTTCGAGAAAAAGGGCGACAAGGACGGCGGTGTGTTCGAGGTGCACCAGATCCTGTTGCCGATGAGCGGCACCTACATCCTGGAGAACATCGCCACCGCCGAACTCGCCAAGGACAAGGCCTGGGAGTTCATGTTCATCCTCGGCCAAAACAAGTACCAGGGCTCGGTGCAGTCGATGATCAACCCGGTCGCGATTCGCTAGTTGCAAGCCGGGCCGTGACGCGTTCAGCTGCTCGCCACCGGCGACAGCGGCGCGAAGTGGCCCGGCTGCTTCGCCTTCCAGCCGTCGATGGCCAGCGCCATCTCGGCGCTGTCGAAGATCGCGCTTTGCAGCAGCGTCATTTGATGCAGCGCTGCGGCGGTGCCGTGGTCGCGCGCATGGTTGATCGCGAGCTTGCTGCCGGCAATCGCCAGTGGTGACTTGGCAGCGATGCTGGCGGCGACCTTCAGCGTGTGCTGCAACAGCGCGTCGGCGTCGGGCAGCACCGCGTTGACCAGCCCCAGTTCGAGCGCACGTGCCGCGCCGAGGCGTTCGCCGGTGTAGGCCAGTTCGCGCACCACGCCGGGCGCAATGAGTTTGGGCAGGCGCTGCAGCACGCCCAGGTCGGCGGCCATGCCGATGTTGATTTCCTGGATGCAGAAGAAGGCGTCGGCCGTGCAGTAGCGCAGGTCGCAGGCGGCCGCCAGATCGAAAGCGCCGCCGATGCAGCCGCCCTGAATTGCGCACAGCACCGGCAGCCGAACCGTGTCGAGCACGTCGACGCAGGCCATCAGCTTGCGCAGGTTGTCCTGGAAGCTCAGGCGCGCGCGTGCACTGCCGGTGTCCAGGCCCAGGCCGTCGCCGGCAAAGGTGTCCAGCGCCATGCCGGCGCTGAAATGCTTGCCGGTCGAGCTGATCACCAGCACCCGCGCGCTGGCCTCGTCGTGCAGGCGTTGCACCGCGTCGCGAAACATCGGGAAGAAGGCCGGCGCCATCGTGTTCATGCGCTCGGGCCGGTTCAATTGCAAGTGGGCGATGCCGGCGTCGACGCTGAGTTGGAAGAAGTCGTTCATGAGGGCTCCGTGCGGTGTGGGATGCGCTTCTACACTGCGCGCATGAACGATACCTTGCAAACCTTGGACGGCCTTTCACTGCATGTTCGACGCTGGCCATTGGCGGCAGCAAGCGGCCCGGCACGCGGCACCGTGCTGATCGTGCATGGCCTGGGCGAACACATCGGCCGCTACCAACACGTGGCCGCGCACCTCAACGGCTGGGGCTGGAACGTGGTCGGCCATGACCAGCGCGGGCACGGCCGCAGCGGCGGCGGCAAAGGTCAGCTTGCGGCACCCGATTCGCTGCTGCAAGACCTGTCGCAGGTGATCGCTGCGGTGCGCGCTGAACACGCCGGCACGCTGGTGCTGCTGGGCCACAGCATGGGCGGGCTGGTGGCGGCGCGCTTCGTGGCCGAAGGCTTGCTGGCATCGCCCGCGCCGTGGCAGCGGGCGGTCGACGCGCTGGTGATCAGCTCACCGGCGCTCGACGCCGGCATGAGCGCGGCGCAAAAGTTGTTGCTCGCGGTGACCGCGCCGTTGGCGCCGAACCTGGCCGTCGGCAACGGCCTCAAGCCGGCGTGGATTTCACGCGACCCGGCGGTGGTGGCGGCCTATGAAGCCGACCCGCAGGTGCACGACCGCATCACGCCGAGGCTGGCGCGCTTCATCGTCGATGGCGGCGAATTTGTGCGGGAAAACGCCGCGCGCTGGGCCGTGCCGACCCTGCTGCTGTTCGCCGGCAGCGACCGCTGCGTGGCGCCGGCCGGCAGCAAGGCGTTCGCCGCTGCCGCACCGGCCAGTGTGCTGACCGCGCGCGAATTCGCGCCGCTGTTCCATGAAATCTTCAACGAGCCGGAGCAGGCCGACGTGTTCGCAGCGCTCGGGGCTTGGCTGGCCGCACGCGGCCATTGAGCATCAGGCGGCCGCCAGCATCGCCTGCGACACCCCCCACAGCCGGTCGGCGCCGGCCGCGTCCATGATGTGCGGCGAGTAGCCCGAGACGCGGTTCGTCGGCTCGGCCGGCAGGCCCTCGTTGCAGTCTTCCAGGTAGCGTCCGCCGTGGCCGGCCAGCTCGGGCGCGGTTGCCGCCCACACGCTGGTCGACGCACCCTGTTCGGGCGTCTTGAAGATGTCCAGCGGCGTGTCGTCGGGCTTCAGCCAGCCGAGCGCGCGCATCTCTTCGAGCGGCAGGAATTTTTGCAGGCCGGTCATGATGCCGCCGGGGTGCACCGCGTTGGCGGTGATGCCGTCGGCGCCGTGGCGCAGGTGCAGGCCCAGCGACATCAGCGCATTGGCGCTTTTCGCCTGGCCATAGGCCTTCCATTTGTTGTACTCGCGGCGCTCGAAGTGGATGTCGTCGAAGTCGACGCCGCTGATCTTGTGGCCGCTCGAACTCAGCGCCACCAGCCGCGACGGGGCGCCCTTCAGCAAGGCCGGCAGCAGCGCCTGCGTGAGCGCGAAGTGGCCGAGGTGGTTGGTCGCGAACTGCGCTTCCCAGCCTTGTGCGGTGCGCGTCAGCGGGCAGGCCATGATGGCCGCGTTGTTGATCAGGATGTGCAGCGGCGTGCCGTTCCAGTCGTGCGCAAGCCGCTGCACGCTGGCCAGGTCGGCCAGGTCGAGCAGGGCCACGCGCACCTTCGGGTTGCCGCTCTCGGCCCGCAGCAGCTCGGCTGCAGCGTCGCCCTGGGCGCGGTTGCGCACCGCCAGCGTCAGCTCGGCGCCGGCGCGGGCCAGTGCGCGCGAGGTCTCCAGGCCCAGGCCCGACGCTCCGCCGGTGACGATGGCGCGCTTGCCGGTCAGGCTGATGCCCTGCACCACGTCGAGTGCGGTGCTGCGGGCGTTGAAGCGCGAGGTGATGACTGGGTTCATGAGCGACTCCGAATGACAGCCCCAAAGGATACGTCGGGTACTCGAAGTTCTACACTGCCGCCACCCCCACGATGGAGCCTCCACCATGAACGCACGCGACCCGTCCCTGCCGATGCAACCCGACGAAGCCAGCGCGCTGGCCGCGTTCGCGGACCGCACCTGGGATGAAGAAATCGTCCCCGCCGTCACCCGCTACATCGCCATTCCAGCGAAGAGCCCGATGTTCGACGCCGACTGGCAGAAGAACGGACACATCGAGCAGGTGATCCGCGATGCGGCGAGCTGGGTCGAGAGCAAGAAGGTCGCCGGCCTGAAGCTCGAAGTGGTGCGCCTCGAAGGCCGCACGCCGATCATCTTCTTCGAGGTGCCGGCCACCAAGTCCGGCGGCAACGAGGCCGACTCGCCCACCATCTGCCTGTACGGCCACCTCGACAAGCAACCCGAGTTCAACGGCTGGCGCAACGACCTCGGGCCGTGGACGCCGAAGTACGAAAACGGCCTGCTGTATGGCCGCGGCGGGGCCGACGACGGCTACGCGGTGTACGCCTCGCTGACCGCCATCATGGCGCTCGATGCGCAGGGCATTCCGCGCCCGCGCTGCGTCGGCATCATCGAAAGCTGCGAAGAAAGCGGCTCGTTCGACCTGCCCGCCTACATCGACATTTTGAAGCCGCGCCTGGGCCGTGTCAGCCTGGTGGTGTGCCTGGACAGCGGCGCCGGCAACTACGACCAGTTGTGGCTCACCACCAGCTTGCGCGGCATGGTCAGCGGCGTGTTGAAGGTCGAAATCCTCAGCGAAGGCGTGCACTCGGGCGACAGCAGCGGGCTGGTGCCGTCGAGCTTTCGCATCCTGCGCCAGGTGCTCGATCGGCTTGAAGACTCGAAGACCGGCCGCCTGCTGCCCGAGAGCTTTCACTGCGAGATTCCGGCCGACCGCATTGAGCAGTCGCGCGCCACCGCGCAAATTCTGGGCGACGAGGTGTGGAAGCGCTTTCCGTGGGCCTGCGGCGCCGACGGCGGCCCGACCCTGCCGACCACCAGCGACCCGCTGGAAGCGCTGCTCAACCGCACCTGGAAGCCCACGCTCAGCGTGACCGGGGTCGACGGCTTCCCCGAACTGCGCAACGCCGGCAACGTGCTGCGCCCCTACACCGCGTTCAAGCTCAGCCTGCGCCTGCCGCCGCTGATCGACGGCAACCGGGCGGCTGCCGAACTGAAGACCCTGCTCGAAGACAACGCGCCCTACAACGCCAAGGTCACCTTCAACGCCGATGGGCGCGCGGGCGCGGCCGGCGCAACGGGCTGGAATGCACCCAGCCTCGCGCCGTGGCTGGAAACCGCACTCAACACCGCGTCACAGGCCCACTACGGCGCGCCCTGCGGCTACATCGGCCAGGGCGGCACCATCCCGCTGATGAGCCTGCTGCAGACCAGCTTCCCGGCGGCGCAGATGATGGTCTGCGGCGTGCTGGGCCCGAAGAGCAATGCGCACGGACCGAACGAGTTCCTGCACGTACCGTATGGCAAGAAGCTGACGGCCGCCGTGGCGCAGGTGATGGCGGCTTGTGCTTGAAGCTTGTGCTTGAAGAGCAGCGTGCGATGCGTTCCAGCCTCGCCTTGCTGGTGATCGACGTGCAGACCGGTGCCTTCGACGGCCTGCGTTGCCCGCCGATTGCCGAAGCCGATCGGCTGCTGTCGACCACGCAGGGCTTGATCGCGGCAGCGCGCGCCGCCAGCGCACCGGTGATCCATGTTCAGCACGGTGAGGACGTGGCCGGCGAGGTGTTCGAGGAAGGCAGCGCGCAGTGGCACATCCACCCCAGCGTGGCGCCGGCGGCGGGTGAACTGGTGGTGCGCAAGCGCGAGTCGAGTGCGTTCGCCGGCACCTCGCTCGAAGCCGAGTTGCGCCAGCGCGGCATCACCACGCTGGCGGTGTGCGGGCTGCAAAGCGAGCATTGCGTGACCAACACAACGCTGGCGGCGCTGGAGCGCGGCTTCGGCGTGCTGCTGGCGCACGACGGCCACAGCACCTGGCCCGGCGCATCGCAAACCGCGCCGCAAATCATTCAGAAGCAGAACGAGTTGCTGGTCGCACGCGGCGCGCAGCCGCTGGCATGCCGCGACATCGAGTCGCGCTTCGCTGCGGCTGCCGACGATGCCTGAGCCAACCCAGCGAAGGACCTGCGAAGCTGTCCAGCGAAGTCGGCTCGCGAAGGCCATTGCAGAACATGAATCAACCACAGACGTGCCGGCCTGAGGCTGCGGCGCGGCGCAGCCGGCGTGTTCCGCCGCAGCCGCTGACGGCGCAAGAGCAGCATCGCTACGCGCCGTACTTCGAGCCGGAGCTGCTTGCGTCCGTGCGCATCTTCGAGGGCCAGGTGCCGTTCTGGCTGCGGCCCGACATGTGCGGCGTCACGCTGGGCGCGCGCATCTACTTTCGCCCCGGCGCGTGCGACCGCCACAGCCCCGGCGGCATCGAGCTGCTGGCCCACGAGCTGGCGCACGTGCAGCAGTTCAGCCGAGGCATGACGCTGCGCAGCTACCTGTGGGCATCGCGCCGCGGCTACTGGCGCAACCCGTTCGAGGTCGAGGCGCGCGCGGTCGGTGCGCGGGTGCGTGCAGCGGTGTGCGGGGACCGTTTCGCCGTTGACCAGAGCGTTCAACTGTCCACCGCGCATTGCCCCGGTCATTTGGGGCAGATCAACCAAGACGGCTGTTTGACCATGACGCGAGGTTGATTCGTGAAGACCAACTACGTGCTGATCGACTACGAGAACGTGCAGCCAGACATGGTGGCCGATCTTGCCGAAGATCATTTCAAGGTCGTCGTGTTCGTTGGTGCCAACCAGCCAAGGATCGATGTCAACGTGGCAACTGCCTTGCAGAGGCTGGGCTCGCGGGCTGAATACGTGAGAGTCACCGGAACCGGCCGAAATGCGCTCGACTTCCACATTGCGTACTACCTCGGTCGGCTGGCCGTCTCGGATCCCGAGGCGTATTTCCACATCATCTCGGGCGACAAGGGCTACGACCCCCTGCTTGAGCACCTCAAAGACAAGCGCGTGCACGCCACACGGTCAGCGGATATCAAGCAAATTCCAATCATCAAGATGACTGGCTCGGCTTCATCCGACGACAAGCTGTCGCTCATCTTGGCTTATCTCGTGAGGCGCGGCCCGCAGCGACCGGCGTCTTTGAAGACGCTCACTGGCAGTGTCAGTTCGCTGTTTCAACCACGTCTTGGTGAGGCTGATGTGGCCGCACTGTTGAATGAGTTGCAAGGCAATGGTGTCTTCGTCGTCAACGGGAGCAAGGTGGTTTATTCGTTGCCGGACTGAGCCGACGCAGCGAAGCACCTGCGAAGCTGTGCAGCGTAGTCGGCTCACCTCAGGCCTGCTCTGCGCAGTTGGCACAGGCGCTTCGTTCTGGCTTGAGCGCAGAACGTATTCCCCACAGTCGCAGCCTACTTGCGATACACCTCGCGCCGGTGACCGACTCGCACGACGATGATCACGACGCGGCGGTCGACGATCTCGGCGACGACGCGGTAGTCGCCCAGCCGGTACTTCCAGAAGCTGCCAAGTTCATCACCGCGCAGGGCCTCGCCCAGGCTGCGCGGGTCGTTAAGCGGCGCGACCCGCTCGCGCAGAAACTGCACGATGCGGCGAGCCGTTGGCTTGTCGAGCTTGGCGAGTTCCTTGGCGGCCGAAGGGTCGAACTCAATCTGCCAGACCAAGCGACTTCTCCACCTCGGCCAGCGGAATCGTCAATGTCTTGCCGCGCTCGCGCAGCGCCTGGCGCTTCTGCGCGAGGTACAGATCTTCAAGGTCATCGATGTATTCGGAAATGGCCTCACGCGCGTAAAAGCTCTTGGTGCGGCCCGTCTTTTTTGCCAACGCATCGAGGCGAGCTTCCAGGTCATCCGGCAGTCTCAGCGCAAGCATGATTCACCCCGTTGCTATACATGTAGAGCGTTGCATTATGCGCCAGGTGACGGGCAGGCGAGGGGCCCGATCAGCGCATCGCCCCCAACATCACCCGCCGAGCATTTCCCCAGCAACCGCCTCGGCCACCTCGATCCCGTCGACCCCCGCCGACATGATGCCGCCGGCATAGCCCGCGCCTTCACCGGCCGGGTACAGGCCTTTCACGTTGACGCTCTGGAAGTCGCGGCCACGCGTGATGCGCAGCGGCGACGAGGTGCGGGTCTCGACGCCGGTCAGCACTGCGTCGGGCATCGCGAAGCCCTTGATCTGGCGCTCGAACGCAGGCAGCGCTTCGCGGATCGCGGCGATGGCGTAGTCGGGCAGGCTGGGGTGGGCCGCGTTGCCCAAATCGGTCAGATGCACACCGGGCTGGTACGACGGCTCCACGCTGCCCAGCGCGGTGGAGGCCACGCCCTGGATGAAGTCACCCACGAGTTGCGCCGGCGCCCGGTAGCCGCCACCGCCCAGCTCGAACGCGCGCGACTCCCACAGGCGCTGGAAGGCCATGCCGTCGAGCGGGTTCACCGGGCCGTCGCTCGAATTGCCAGGCAAGCCGTCCTGCCGATAGTCCTGCGGCGTGATGCCCACCACGATGCCGGCGTTGGCGTTGCGCTCGTTGCGCGAGTACTGGCTCATGCCGTTGGTGACGACCCGGCCGATCTCCGACGTGGCGGCCACCACGGTGCCGCCGGGGCACATGCAAAAGCTGTAGACCGAGCGGCCGCGTCCTTGCGAACCTGTGGCGTGGTGCACCAGCTTGTAGTCGGCCGCGCCCAGGATGGGGTTGCCTGCGTGCGGACCGAAGCGCGCACTGTCGATCAGCCCTTGCGGGTGCTCGATGCGAAAGCCGATCGAGAACGGCTTGGCCTCCATGAACACGCCGCGCGCATGCAGCATCGCGAAGGTGTCGCGCGCGCTGTGGCCGAGCGCCAGCACCACGTTGTCGGCGGCGATTTCTTCACCCCCGTTCACCGTGACACCGCGAACCTGGCCGCCTTCGATCAGCACGTCGGTCACCCGCTGCCCGAAGCGCACCTCGCCGCCCAGCGACTCGATCTCGGCGCGCATTTTTTCGACCACGCCGACGAGCCGGAAGGTGCCGATGTGCGGCTTGGCGATGAAGAGGATTTCCTCCGGCGCACCGGCCTTCACGAACTCGTTCAACACCTTGCGCGTCAGGTGCCGTGGGTCGCTGATCTGGCTCCAGAGCTTGCCGTCGCTGAAGGTGCCGGCGCCGCCCTCGCCGAACTGCACGTTCGACTCGGCGTCGAGCACGCCCTTGCGCCACAAGCCCCAAGTGTCTTTCGTGCGCTCGCGCACCGGGCGGCCGCGCTCCAGCACGATGGGGCGCAGGCCCATTTGCGCCAGCAGCAGCGCCGCGAAGATGCCGCACGTGCCGAAGCCGATCACCAGCGGGCGCGCTGCGCCGGCGGCAGGGAAGTCGGCCGCCGCGTGGCCGACGAAGCGGTACGCGGTGTCGGGCGTGGGCCGGATGTGCGGCTGGCCGGCCAGCCGCTCAAACGTCGCGGCCTCGTCGTCGAGTTCGCAGTCGATGGTGTAGATCAACACCACCGCGCTTTTCTTGCGCGCATCGAAGCTGCGCTTGAAGACGCTGAACGATTTCAACGCCGCATCGCTCACGCCCAGGCGCTCGGTGATGGCCGGCCGCAGCGCGCTCTCAGGGTGGTTCAGCGGCAGGCGCAGTTCGGTGATTCTCAGCATGGGACGGCAGCAGGTTCTGGCCCGCATTGTCGGCGCAGACGCGCAGGGTTCTTCAGCGCCGGCTGTTCGCCACCGTCCAGTCGTAGGGCGTGAACCGCACCGCGTAGTCGATGGGTGCCGGGGTGGCGACGTGGCGGTTCGCGTAATCGATCAGGTTGCGTCCGTGCTCGGGCACGAAGTCCTCGGTGTAGAAATTCAGGATCTCGCTGAGCCACACCGTGCGCGCCGCGTGGTCGACGCGAAAGTTCTCGGGCCGCGCGAAGAACGCCGCCGACTCGTGTGCCAGTTGATGCGGCAGGTCAGCGGCTGCGAACGGCGTGCGCGGCAGCACCGGGCAAGCCAGTGCGCTGCAGTTGAGCGCGAAGTGCACACGCGGCTCGCCGATGCTGCGCGTGTAGGGCCGGATCACGTCGTTCTCGAAGCTGTAGAGCGAGCGCTCCTCGCCGCCGATGCGCAGCTTTCGGTTGACGAAGAAAGTGAGCTTGTTCAGCCCGGCGTGGGTGCGCGGAATGCCGCTTTCGATCACGTTGAACATCGACAGCGCGTTGTAGGCGTTGATCAGGTGGGCCATCCGCTCGTTGCCGTTGGCGGGGCTGGTCGAATCGCTCGGCAGCGGTGTGTCGGCCACATAGCGAACGTAGCGATCGAGGTCGGCGCGGTTCTGCGACAGCGCGGCGAAGTCGACCTCGCCGCGCTGGTTGACGAAGCGGTCCAGCACCCGCTCCCAGGCGGCCTGCGCGACCGGTGCCGTGGCCGGCGGCACATTCGGCATCACCACGCGGGTGGCGCAACCCGCGATCGCTGTCAGCAGCAACGCGACAAGGGCCGCTCGGCGCAGCAGCGTCATGCGTTGTGCTCCTGCGCGGGCACCGAAACTCCGTGGCGTGCTTGTAGCCAGGCCTCTCGTGCGCGCCCTTTCAGGAACTTGATCGGCTGTTCCTTCACCAGACCCAGCGGTTGCCACTCGCCCTTCGAGGTCGGCAAGGCTTGCAGCAGGTAGTGGTCGCGCTTGGCGTTGTAGGCACACATGCTCATCGGCCCGTGCTGCGTGACGGCCATGAAGACGCAGGCGTCGATGCGCTCGCGGTCCAGGCTGCAGGCGTCCATGAAGTTGTGCGTGAACAGCGTCAGCTTGTGGACGCGGCCGCGCGCCGCAATCAGCTCGCGCCGGGCCTTCCACGCGAAGGCGACGCCCCAGCGCAGCGCCGCCAGCGTGAGCAGGGGGCGGGTCAGCCCGGCCTTCAGCAGCGAGACGGCC
>JANNBZ010000027.1:0-2275 GCA_031386065.1 Burkholderiales bacterium | reverse complement strand
GCCGAAGCCGAGGCGAACTACTGGCGCCAACAAGATCGGGCCTCGATCTCAACCAAGCCCGCCCGGACGGCGGCGCTGCAGGAGGGTTGAACCATGAATACATGGCCCAACCGGGGAGCCTCCGGCGGCCCCTGCGGGGGCGGGGGTAATGAAAGGTTGAACAGCCAAAAGAAGTCAGACCAAGCCGGTTTGACTCAAGCCAACAGGCCTCCTCGAAACCCGGTGCGGTTCAGGCGGCCTGCGCCACCAGCGTCTGCTGCAGTTCACCGATGACGTTGAGCACCACGTTGATCATGATCAGAACGAACGCCACCGACGCGAACACGCGCAACGCCAGCGGCGTGCCCAACGCTGCGGCGCACGTCGGCGTGAGTGTCACCAGGAGGATCAGGGTGAGGATGGTCGCCACCCGGCGCGACAACAGGAAATAGCAGACGAACAGCGTCGGATAAGCCCAGAGAATGCCCGCAACGCCCTGCAGCAGCACCGACGCGTTGACGCTGACGATCATCAAGCAACACAGGACCCAAAAGGGCACCGGTGGCCGACGGCCCTGCCGCAAGGCCCATGCGTTGACAAGCAACACGGCGACCACGGTGAGGTTCACCAGCGCGAGCGTCCAGCGCCCACCCAGCAAGTGCAACGCAATGAACGGCAGGATCAGCAACGCAGTCAAACCGCTGAGATGTTTGCCGATGCGGTCGCGGTGATCGGCGAGCGCATCGTTGTCGAAGTTCAGCGTTCTGCGAGCCCTGGCAATGATGTCCACCCCAGCGCTATCGGCCGCGCGCCGAGAAACTGATGGAGCGAGTCGCATCGCTGTTGGCTTCGACGAGACATCGTGCTTCCTTTGCGCCTGCGCGAGGCCCCACGGCGGCTGACCTGTTTCTCGGCTCGGCCGGCGGAACACCCTGCGCTGTCGATTGCCGCCCGCGCCGTTCGTCGTATCCAATGAGCGGCCGCTTCAGAGTTTGCGTTTTATCCGAAAAGTGCGGCGGTCGAGCTTTCTCATTCACCACGAAGGCCAGCATGTCCAGATTGATCGTCAGCAGCTTCGCCATGTCCATCGACGGCTTCGGCGCAGGCCCGCAGCAAAGCCTGGCCAACCCGCTGGGTGTGGGCGGAACGTCGCTGATGGGATGGGCGTTCACGACCCGCACCTTTCAGCGGATGCACGGCGGTGGGGGCGGTGCTGCTGGCGTCGATGACGACTTCGCGGCCCGTGGTTTCGCGAACATCGGCGCGTGGATCCTGGGCCGCAACATGTTCGGCCCGGTGCGCGGGGCGTGGCCGAACGACGACTGGAAGGGCTGGTGGGGCACCAATCCGCCCTACCACGTGCCGACGTTCGTGCTGACGCACCACCCGCGCGAAGCGATCACGATGGAAGGCGACACGAGTTTCCACTTCGTCACCGACGGCATCCACGCGGCGCTGGCCCGGGCGCGCGAGGCGGCGCAGGGGCGCGACGTGCGCGTGGGCGGCGGGCCGGCGACCGTTCGGCAGTACGTGCAGGCGGGGCTGGTCGACGAGATTCACCTGGCGCTGTCGCCGGTGCTGTTGGGCTCGGGCGAGCCGCTGCTCGCGGGCATCGACCTGACGGCGCTCGGCTACGAAAGCACCGAGCATGTGGCCTCGCCGCACGCGATGCACGTGGTGCTGACGAAGCGCAAGCAGCAGTCAGCGTGACTGTCCGGCCTCGGCCCTCCGCCTCACTCCGGCGGCCGTTTTTCCTTGTCGCGCTTCAAGCGCCACAGCTCCCAGCCGGCCAGGCCAATGACAACGCCGAGCACCAGGGCCATTTCCAGGCCGATGAGCATTCCTGAACTCACGCGGCGCTGCGCATGGCGCTGCTGCGGTCGCGCTGCTCCAGGCGCGCGAACAGTTCGGCCGTCCAGACCACGCGGTCGCTGACGCTGCGGCGCTGCGGCTTGTGAGCCGAGGGCGCGGTTGATGCCACACCCGCGTCGACCAGGAAGCGGTTCGCGGCCAGCGGCGGCATGGCGGCGGCCGACGCCGACGGCGTGAGGTGCGCCAGCGCGCGCAGCAGCAGCCAGGCCTTGCGCGAGGCCGGCACGCGGGCGCGGCTGGCCACTGAATTGAGGCCGCGACGCGCCACCGCGTGGCCGATGTCGGCATACAGAAAGCGGGCCGCATTGATGCCGGGCCGACACGCCAGCGGCAGCCGCGCCACGCCGGCATCGACTCGCCGGTACAGCGCATCGGCAGCGTCGAGCAGGCGCTGCACCACCGAGCCGAGCGCGGGGCTGAACAC
>JANNBZ010000021.1:0-29274 GCA_031386065.1 Burkholderiales bacterium | reverse complement strand
CTCCTCCTTGCTGAACGAGATCGACCGCACCGGCTTGGCTTCGTTCAGCGCGGCCAGGCACTTCTGCAGCACATCGACCAGGCGCTGCGCTTCCTTGTCGTTGCCCGACTTGGCGACCTTGATCGAACGCGACAGCGTCTTTTCCACCGTGCTCATGTCGGCCAGGCACAGCTCGGTCTGGATCACTTCGATGTCCGAGATCGGGTCGACCTTGCCGGCCACGTGGATCACGTTGTCGTCGTCGAAGCAGCGCACCACGTTGACGATGGCGTCGGTCTCGCGGATGTGGGCCAGGAACTGGTTGCCCAGGCCCTCGCCTTTCGACGCGCCCGCCACCAGCCCGGCAATGTCGACGAACTCGACGATGGCCGGCACGATGCGCTCGGGCTTGACGATGGCCGACAGGGCGGCCAGCCGCGCATCAGGTAACTCGACGATGCCCACGTTCGGCTCGATGGTGCAGAACGGGTAGTTCTCGGCCGCGATGCCTGCCTTGGTCAGCGCATTGAAGAGGGTGGACTTGCCCACATTGGGCAGGCCGACGATGCCGCATTTGAGGCTCATGGAAAGACTTTCAGCGTGTGCTCGGAAGAGGCAGATTCTACGGACGCGCCCCGGCCGCCCGGCGCTGCGCTTCCAGTCGTGCAAGCTGTTCGCGCATGCCGGCGCCGACGCGAATCTGCGGATTCGAAAAACCGTCGGTCTTGCCGGCGTCCTGCTCGCGCTGCGCTATCAGCCGGCGCGCCTCGGCGTGCGACGCTTCGAACAGCCCGGTCTGGCGCAACTGCTCGTCGAACATCGCGCGGCCGAAATAGGTGAGCGGCGATTTTCGGCCGCAGCCGTACGAGGTGTGGTCGGCGTCGGCCGCCGTCATCACCAGCGTGTGCTCGCCCGCCAGCGGCTCGATCCAGCTGCCCGAATAGCAGGCCGACACCGATACGATGCGGTGCCGAATGCCGGCCTCGTCGAGCCAGCCCTTCAGCATCTGCGGCGTCAGCGTGTCGACCGACAGCGGCCAGAACGCCGCCGCCAGCTGGCCCGAGCGCGCACCGTGCGAGGTGAGGTGGATGAACAGCACGTCGTGGTCACGGTCCATCTGCTGCGCCATGCGGCCGATGCTGCGCTGCAGGTTCAGCGGCGTGGCCCACGGCAGCTCCTGCACCGTGTCGCGGTGGTTGACGAGTTGCAGTGTCTGCCCGGCCGCGCCGAAGCGTTCCGCCATCACGCCGGCCACCATGCGGCTCTCGCGCAGGAACACATCTTCATCGGCATATGGCGCAAAGGTGATGCTGTACACGTCGATGGCCCCAGCGCGCTGCGGCGCGATGGCGGCCAGCTGGTCGGACAGAAGCTGGCTTTGGGCTTCGAACATTGGCTGCGTCAGCCGCAGCGGTTCTGGGCCTTGGGCGGTGTCGGTGTCGGCGTACCAAACGCTGGGCGGCGGCGCCCACTGGTTCAACACCAGCACGCCGCCGAGCAGCAGCATCGCCGCCACGCGCACGCCGGTGCCACGCGCGCTGGCGCGCCACACCAGCACCGCCTGCGCCGCCACCCACCACGCCAGCGGCAGTCCCCACACGGCCCAGGCGACCCACGGGCCCAGGCCTTCAACGACGGCACCGTTGCGCGCCAACGCTGTCAACGGCACGACCAGCAGCAGTTCGAGTGCGAACGCCTGGGCCACCGACAGCGCGAACAGTGCGGCCGCACTGGGCGCCTGTGTGCCGGTGGCCTCGGGCGCGCCGCGTGGCAGCTGCCACCAGCAAACCCAGACCGTGACCACGCTCCACAGCCAGCCCGATTGCAGCGCCGGCCAATAAAACGTCGCCAGCCCGGGGATGTAGAGCCGCTGCGCCAGCACACCGAAGCCGAACAGCATCGCGACCAGCCAGGCCAGGGTGGCCGGCGTGGCCTGCAAGCCCTGCCAGTTCGGCCGCATGAAGAACGCGGTGCGCGCGCCTTGCCGCCACCACGCGCCCAGCGCGCCGGGTTGCATCGCTGGCGTCTCGGAGGGTGGCAACGGGGGTGAGGGCAGCGTGTATTCGCCGCGGGTGTCGTCCATGCAGAGGGGCTCCTGGGTTGTTCGAACTGTAGTGCCCTCTAAACTGGGCACACCCCGTCACTTCGAGCGCGGCCATGCCACCGTCCCAGCTGATCCAGCCCCACGCCAAAGACCTCGGGGGCGGCTTCACCGTCCGCCGTTTGCTGCCTTCGGCCCTTCGCCAGGCCGTCGGCCCGTTCGTCTTCTTCGACCACTTCGGCCCGATCACCGCGCAGCCCGGCGACAACCACGACGTGCGGCCGCACCCGCACATCGGCCTGGCCACCGTGACCTACCTTTTCGAGGGCGCGATGATGCACCGCGACTCCATCGGCTCGGTGCAGCGCATCGAACCCGGTGCCGTGAACCTGATGACGGCGGGGCGCGGCATCGTGCACTCCGAGCGCACGCCGAAAGACCTGCTGGGCCGCGAGCGCCGCAGCCACGGCCTGCAGTTGTGGCTGGCTGTGCCGGCCGAACACGAAGAAGACGCGCCTGCCTTCCAGCACGTGCCCGGCGACGCGATCCCGGCGCTCGATGTCGAAGGCGTGCTGGTGCGCGTGCTGATCGGCAGCGCCTTCGGACTCACCTCAAAGGTGCGCGCGCTGTCGCCCACGCTGTACCTGGACCTGAACTTCGGTGTCGCCTCTGGCGCGTCTCTGCGGCTGCCGGCGCTGGCCGAGGAGCGCGCGATCTACGGCACCGACCACGATGTCGAACTCGACGGCGCGCTGCTGCCGGCCTTCACGCTGGCGGTGCTGGAAGCGGATTCCGAGCCGGTGTTGAGCGCGCCGCGCGGAGGCCGTGTGGTGCTGGTTGGCGGCGCGCCGCTGGGGCACCGCTTCATGGCCTGGAACTTCGTTTCCAGTCGCAAGGAGCGCATCACTCAGGCGCAGGACGACTGGCAGGCGCAGCGCTTCGAGGCCGTGCCCGGCGAGACCGAATTCATTCCGCTGCCACCGCGCCACACTTGAGCCATGACTTCATCCCCCGACATCCGCGCCGAAGATGCCTGGTGCGCCGCGCGCGCCACCGACGTGGCGGCCTGCCTGGCGCAGCAGGTGCTCGAACACGGCCGCATCGGCGAATGGCCGGCCTGGCACGTGATGCCGTACGCCAGCCTGTGGGCGGTCGAAAGCAGGCACCGGCCCGAGTGGCTGGGCTGGTGGGTGATTTGCGGCGACCTGCCCAGCGATGCGCTGGCGGCGCACGACCTGCCGACGCCGCGCGACGCGATGCGTGCCTTCGGCAAGCGCTGGCTGTTGCACGCCGACAGTCTGGACCGGGGCGACGTGCCGGCCGCCTGGGCGCACCTGCCGCACGAGGCCCTGCCCAAGCTGGCCGCGCAGTTGAAGTCGCGCGGCGCGGCGCTGCAGGTCTGGGCCGACGACGATGCGTCGTGGCCCGCCGCAGAAGACTGAGTCCAGCATGTCCGTGCGCAGCAACGCCGCGCCCGCGGACGAGCACCTGAAGCCCTACGTGCGCGAGGAGCTCGACGCGCTGTCGATGCACTTCTCGGTCTGCGAAATCCAGAGCCGCATGCAGCTGCGGCGGCCCGATGCGCTGGCGCTGGAATACACCCGCACGATGATGGGTTTCCTGCTGTTCCAGCCTGCGCCGCAGCGCGTCGCGATGGTCGGCCTGGGCGGCGGCTCGCTGGCCAAGTTCTGCCACCGTCACCTGCCCAAGGCGGCGCTGGTGGTGGTGGAAATCAACCGGCACGTGATCGCGCTGCGCAGCGCCTTTCAGGTGCCGCCCGACGACGCGCGCTTTCAGGTGCTGCTGGCCGACGGCGCTGATTTCGTGGCCCGCACCGAGCAGCGTTTCGACGTGCTGCTGGTCGACGCCTTCGATGTGCAGGGCATGCCGCCCACGCTGGGCACGCAGCGCTTCTACGACGACTGCTTCGATGTGCTGCGGCCCGGCGGCGTGCTGGTGCTGAACCTGCATGCGGGGCACCCGCAGTGCCCGCTCTACCTGGGTCGAATCGGCGCTGCCTTCGGCGCCCATGTGCTGCGGGTCGACGACGCCGACGGCAGCAACAGCGTGGTCTTCGCGCGTCGTGGCCAAGCCTTGCGCCTGGCCGCCCCCTCGCTGCCGGCCGAGGCGGCTGTGCAGTTGCGCGGCGCGTTCACGCGCGTGACGACGGCGCTGCGTAACGCGGCTGCTTGAGCCTCAATCGAAGCGAACCGTCCCGCGGCCTGCCACCCCGACATGCAGCGCGCAGTCGACGCCCTGCGCGATCACCGCGTTCATGCCGAAGGTGATCGCGCCGTTCATGCGCGGGTCGGCGCGGTAGCTGCGCAGCGCGTCGCCCACGGCATGGCCCGGCGTGGCGGTGACGGGGTCGATGTCGGGGATCGGGCAGCGGGTGCAGGGCTTCACCAGCTTCAGTTTCACCGGGCCATCGGCGCTGTCGAAGCAGATTTCGTCGAGGTGGTCTTCGCCGTGCGCGTCCAGCCCGTCGAGCACGATGTTGGGCCGAAAGCGCGCCATCGTCACCGGCGCTTCACCGGCCAGCTGCAGGCGGCGGTTCAACTCGGCCAGGCCGGCGGTCGACGCAACCAGCAGCGAGAACGCGTCGGCGAACGCGCTCTCGGCCTCGATGTCACCGGTCCACCAGCGGTCCGACAGGCGCTTGTGCTCGGGGTCGAAGCGCACCATGCGCAGCGGCCGGCCCAGGAAGTCGCTGAACCACTGCGCCGCCAGGTCGCCCATGTCGAAGGCGGCCACCGCGTCGTCCCAGACCCGCACCCGCAGCGGCTTTTCCACCGCGTCGAGCGCAATGTGCAGCGCCAGCATGCCGGGCGCGCGCAGCACCATCTCGTGCACCTTCAGCGTCGGCTGCACCAGCGCCATGCGCGGCAATTCGCGCTGGCTCACGAACACACCGGCGGCGTCGACCAGCATCCAGGCGCGGTCGAACTCGAAGCCGGTCTCGATCAGCAGGCTCTCGTCCACACTCACGCCGGCGCAGCTCTTGACCGGGTACAGGTGCAGCGAAGCGATTCGAAGGTTCAGGTCGGTCACGCGGTGCGCCTTTCGTGGCTGGTGCAGAAGGCCGGAATTGTGCCCGTGCCGTCGCGTTCAAGGTCAAGCTGCGGTCCCTGCAACGCTCCCTACAATCCAGCCCAATGAATCAATTCGACGTGCTCGTTCGCGGCTCCGGCATCGTGGGCAAGAGCCTGGCGCTGTCGCTGTCGCGCCTGGGCCTGAAGGTTGCGCTGCGCGAAGATGCCGCGCGCACCGATGCCTCGCCCGACGTGCGGGCCTATGCGCTGAACGCGGCGTCGGTCAAGCTGCTGCAAGGCCTGAAGGTCTGGGACGCGCTGCCGCCGCATGCCGCCACCGCCGTGCACGACATGCACGTCGAGGGCGACGCGCCCGGCGCCGCCATCGACTTCTCGGCCTGGTCGCAGCGGGTTGCCGAGCTGGCGTGGATCGTCGACGCCGCCGTGCTCGAGCGCGAGCTGGCGACGGCGGTCAAGTTCGCGCCGCACATCACCGTGCTGCGGGACGCTGCGCGCGATGGGGCGCGCGACGACGTTCGCGCCGACCTGACCGCGCTGTGCGAAGGCAAGGCATCGGCATCGCGTGAAGCGCTGGGCGTGCGTTTCGAGCGCACCGACTACGGCCACCGTGCCATTGCCGCGCGGCTCAGCGCCAGCCAGAAACACCGCCACACCGCGCGTCAGTGGTTTCGCTCGCCCGACGTGCTGGCGCTGCTGCCATTCGACGCCCCGCAGCCGGAGTCGTCGTATGCGCTGGTGTGGTCGATGCCCTCCGATCGCGCCGACGCGCTGTTGGCGCTAGACGCCGCCGGTTTCGAGCGCGCGCTGATGGACGCCACCGGCGGCGCGGCCGGCCACCTGACGCTGGCCTCGCCGCGCGCCGACTGGCCGCTGATGCGCGCCGAAGCCAGCGCCTGGTCCGGAACCGGCTGGGTGCTGCTGGGTGACGCCGCACATGTGGTGCACCCGCTGGCCGGGCAGGGCCTGAACCTGGGCCTGGCCGACGTGGCCGCGCTGGCCGCAGTGCTGGCCGCGCGCGAGCCCTGGCGCAACGTGGGCGATGCCCGGCTGCTGCGCCGCTACGCCCGCGAACGGCTGGCCCCGACGCGCGCCATGGGCCAGGTCACCGAAGGCCTGCTGGACCTGTTTGCGGCCGAACAACCGCTGCTGCGGGAACTCCGCAACCGCGGCCTGACTCTGGTCAATCACCTGTCCCCGTTGAAGCGCTGGCTCACGTCACGCGCGCTCGATTCCTGAGAGATTTTTCGCCATGGCATCCACCTTCATTTCCGCCGGCCGACTGCTGGTCGTGCTGGCCGCCAGCTTGCTTGGCGCCTCGTTTGCGTTCGCCGACGACGCGGTCATTCGCAAGAACATCGCCGAGCGGCTGCCCGACTTCCCGAAGATCGACGAGATCGCCAAGACGCCGATTCCGGGCCTGTTCGAGCTGCGCATCGGAACCGATATTTTCTACACCGACGAGAACGGAAATTACCTGGTCGAAGGCCAGATGATCGACACCCGCAGCCGCGCCAACCTGACGCAGGCGCGCATCGACAAGCTGACGCAGATCGACTTCGCGTCGCTGCCGCTGAAAGACGCCATCGTCTGGAAGCAGGGCAAGGGCACGCGCAAGCTGGTGGTCTTTGCCGACCCGAATTGCGGCTACTGCAAGAAATTCGAACGTGAACTCGTGCAGGTGAAAGATGTCACTGTCTACACCTTCCTGTTCCCGATCCTGGGCGGCGATTCACCTGAAAAGTCGCGCAACATCTGGTGCGCCAAAGACAACACGGCAGCCTGGCGCGACTGGATGATCGACGGCACCCCGCCGCTCAAGAGCATGGGCCAGTGCGACACCGCCGCGCTGCAGCGCAACGTGGCGCTGGGCCGCAAGCACAAGGTCAATGGCACGCCGGCGCTGGTGTTCGAGGACGGCAAGCGGGTGCCCGGTGCGATGGCGCCGGCCGACATCGAAAAACAACTGGTGGCCAGCCGCAAGAACGGTTGACGCAGCAGCTCACGACGACAACAACAAGGGAGACACGATGAACGGTTTGATGATGCAGCAGCCGCTGCTGATTTCGTCGCTGCTGGTGCACGCCGAGCGCCACCACGGCGACCAGCAAGTGGTGTCGCGCCGGGTCGAGGGCGACATCCACCGCGAGACCTACCGCGAGCTGGCAGCGCGCTCCCGCCGCATGGCCAAGGCGCTGGCCGCGCTGGGCGTGAACAGCGGTGAGCGTGTCGCCACGCTGGCCTGGAACGGCCACCGCCACATGGAGCTGTACTACGCGGTGTCGGGCTCGGGCGCGGTGCTGCACACGCTGAACCCGCGGCTGCACCCCGACCAGGTGGTCTACATCGCCGACCACGCCGAAGACCAGGTGCTGTTCTTCGACCTGACCTTCCTGCCGCTGATCGAGGCCATTGCCGGCCGCGTGAAGACGATCAAGCATTTCATCGCCATGACAGACCGCGCCCACATGCCGGCCGCCGGCAAGGTGGCGAACCTGCTGTGTTTCGAAGACCTGCTGCAAGCGCAGGACGACCACTTCGAGTGGCCGCTGTTCGACGAGAACCAAGCCTCGTCGCTGTGCTACACGTCGGGCACCACGGGCAACCCCAAGGGCGTTCTGTACAGCCACCGCTCCACCGTGCTGCACACCTTTGCCATCGCGTTGCCCGACGCGTTGAACTGCTCGGCGCGCGACACCATCCTGCCGGTGGTGCCGATGTTCCATGTCAACGCCTGGGGTCTGCCGTACGCGGCCTGCATGATGGGCGCGAAGCTGGTGTTCCCCGGTCCGGGGCTGGACGGCAAGTCGCTGTACGAGCTGTTCGAGAGCGAGCGCGTCACGTTGTCGGCCGGCGTGCCCACGGTGTGGCAGGGCCTGCTGGCGTATGTCGAAGGCAACGACCTGAAGTTCAGCACCATGCGGCGCAGCGTGATCGGCGGCTCGGCCTGCCCGCCAGCCATGATGCACACCTTCCAGGAGCGCTACGACGTGCAGGTGCTGCACGCCTGGGGCATGACCGAAATGAGCCCGGTCGGCACCGTCGCCACCCTGAAGGGCAAGCACGACCAGCTGAGCCCGGACGAACGCTTCGCGGTCCAGTCCACGCAAGGCCACGCGGTGTACGGCGTCGACATGAAGATCGTCGGCGAAGACGGCGCCGAGCTGCCGTGGGACGGCAAGGCCAGCGGCGAACTGCTGGTGCGCGGCCCGTGGATCATTTCGACCTATTTCAAGGGCGAGGGCGGCGATCCGCTGACGAAAGACGATCAAGGGCAGGGCTGGTTCCCCACCGGTGACGTGGCCACCATCGACGCCGACGGCTACATGCACATCACCGACCGCAGCAAGGACGTCATCAAATCCGGCGGCGAATGGATAGGCTCGATCGACCTTGAAAACATCGCGATGGCGCACCCCAAGGTCGCGATGGCCGCCTGCATTGCTGCGGCCCACCCGAAGTGGGACGAGCGCCCGCTGCTGGTGGTGGTGAAGAAGCCCGGCGTCGAGTTGTCGCGCGACGAGTTGCTGGCCTTCTTCGACGGCCGCATCGCCAAGTGGTGGACGCCCGACGACGTGGTGTTCGTCGACGCGATTCCGCTCGGTGCCACCGGCAAGATGCTGAAGAACCGGCTGCGCGAGCAGTTCAAGCACCACCAGTTGCCGACCGCCTGAGCGCGTGATGCTGCCCTCGGCTCAGCAGCAGCCGCGCGAGTTCTTGCGCGCGCTCTTCGATGCGGCGGTGTCGCGTGCGCTGCCGGCGCACAACACCGCCGCCTTCCTGCCCGCGCCGCCGCGCGGCCGAACGCTGGTGCTCGGCGCCGGCAAGGCCGGTGGCGCGATGGCGGCGGCGGTCGATGCGCTGTGGCCCGCCAACGCGCCGCTCAGTGGCCTGGTCGTCACCCGCTACGACCACGTGCCGCCCGCGTACAAGGCGCAGCCGGGCCGCATCGAGGTGGTCGAGGCAGCGCACCCGGTGCCCGACGCGGCGGGGCTCGCGGCAGCGCAGCGCATCGCGCAGCTCGCACACGGGCTGAGCGCCGACGACCTGGTGCTGTGCCTGATCTCCGGCGGCGGCTCGTCGCTGCTGGCCTTGCCGCTCGACGGCGTGACGCTGGACGACAAGCAGGCCATCGCGCGTGCGCTGCTGCGCAGCGGTGCGGCCATCGACGAGATGAACTGCGTGCGCAAGCATTTGTCGGCCATCAAGGGGGGCCGCCTGGCCGCGATGTGCGCGCCGGCCCGCGTCGTCACGCTGCTGATTTCCGATGTGCCTGGCGACGCGCCCGAGGTCATCGCCAGCGGCCCCACCGTGGCCGACCCCAGCACCTGCGCGGACGCGCTGGCGATCCTGCGGCGCTACGCCATTGCCATTCCCGACGCTGTGTTGCGCGGCCTGCAAAGCGGCGCCTTCGAGTCCGTCAAACCCGGCGACGCGCGGCTGCAAGGCCACGCGGTGCACATGATCGCCACGCCGCAGCAGTCGCTGGAAGCCGCCGCAGCGCTGGCGCGCAGCGCGGGCATCGAGGCGCACATCCTGAGCGACGAGATCGAGGGCGAGTCGCGCGAGGTCGGCAAGGTGCACGCGGCGCTGGCCCGTGCGGTGGCGCGTCGCGGCGCGCCGTTCAACAAACCGTGCGTGATCCTCAGCGGCGGCGAAACCACGGTGACCGTCAAGGCCAAGGGCGGCCGCGGCGGCCGCGCCACCGAGTTCCTGCTCGGCTGCGCGATCGCGCTGCAAGGCGAGCCCGGCGTGCATGTGCTGGCGGCCGACACCGACGGCATCGACGGCGTCGAAGACAACGCCGGCGCCATCGTCACGCCCAGCACGCTGGCGCGCGCCGCCGCATTGGGATTGAAGGCGCCCGAGTTCCTCGACTGCAACGACGCCTACAACTTCTTCAAGCCGCTCGGCGACCTGGTGGTGCCAGGCCCGACCTTCACCAACGTGAACGACTTCCGGGCGCTGCTGGTGGTGTGACGCGGCTCAGGCCGGAACGCCAGAGGTCACTCGGACCTTCTGCGCTGGCCTTCGCGAGCCGACTTCGCTGGACAGCTTCGCAGGTGCTTCGCTGCGTCGGCTCAATCAGCGGCCAGCAACAACAAGCCGCCTGCGGCGCCGAGCACACCGGCCGGCAGCCCCCAGCGTTCCCACTTCGAGACCGCATCGCCGGCCACTACCTCGACCGGGACCGGCGTGGTTTCCAGCACCCGGTGGGTGGTTGAGTCTTCGAGCATGCGGGTGATCGAATTCTTGCGCGCGGTGCCCATCACGATGTGGTGCACGCCCAGGCGCTCGGCGGCCCGGCAGATCTCGGCGGCGCGCTCGCCCGTGACCCAATGCCGCTGGTGCGGCACGCCGGCGTGGGCCAGCAGGGCTTCGGCGCTGGCCAGCGCGGCATCGGAGCGGTCGCGCTGCCAGCCTTCGCGATCATCGCGACTCACGAAGCGCCCGATGTGGCGCGACAGGCGCGGCTGCACATTCAGCAGGTGCAGTTCCAGCTCGTGGTGGCGCTGGTATTCGGCGATGGCGTGGCGCACCGCGCGCAAGGCGTTGGCGGAGCCGTCGACGGGGATCAGGACTTTCAACATGGCGGATTCTCCTGCGGGTCGGGTCAAGCGTGGCTGATCTTGCGCCGTTGCCGAACTGGCGCCTCGTGGGCACTGCAGCCTGCATGCGGCCAGGCGCGCGTGAATGCGCGATTCGAGCTTGCGATGATTCTTCACGAAGCCGGCCCACAGCACCAGCGGGATCATCAGGTAGACAACCCAAGCCAGCAGCGGCGAGGCGTCGAACCAGTGTTTGACCAGCGCTTCGCCGGTGATCATCTTCACGGCGGTCCACACCAGCACGCCGGCACCCAGGTAGACAACGCCCGGGAAGCGGTCGACCACCTTCAGCACCAGCGTGCTGCCCCAAACGACGATGGGCACGCTGATGAGCAGGCCGGTAACCACCAGCAGGTAGCTGCCGTGCGCCGCGCCGGCCACGGCCAGCACGTTGTCCAGGCCCATCACGGCGTCGGCGACCACGATGGTGCGCATCGCACCCCAGAAGCTGGTGGCGCCGGGCGGGTGCAGGTCGCCTTCGCCGCTGTCTGGCAGCAGCAGCCGGTAGGCGATCCAGACCAGCAATGCGCCCCCCGCGAGCAGCAGACCCGGGATCTTGAGCAGCCAGACCACGATCACCGTCATCAGGCTGCGCACGCCGATCGCGCCCACGGCGCCCCAGACGATGGCCCGCTTTTGCAGGTGCGCCGGAAGGGCGCGCGCGGCCAGTGCAATGACGATGGCGTTGTCGCCGGCCAGCACCAGGTCGATCACGATGATCGCCAGCAGGGCAGAGAGGAACTCGGTGGTTGGCATGAACAATCCTGACTACAGCGTTTTCACGGCGCAGCAACTGAGAATTGATCGTGCGCCTGTTCGACAGGCAGGGCAAGCGCTTGTGCCCGCCGGCGCCCGGGTCTTCTGGCTCGAGCGGCTGGCCTTCGGTACGGCGTCGCTGTGCCGCCCAGGCGTCAAGCCCGGCTTGCCCGCGCGAACTCTGCCAGCGCGCGTTCCAGGTCCGACAAACGCACCGGCTTGCCGACGAAGGCATTCATGCCGGCCGCCGCGCAGGCGGCCCGGTCTTCGGCCATCACGTTGGCGGTGAAGGCAATGATGTAGGGCTGCGCTTCGAGCGGCATCGCGCGGATCTGCCGGGTCGCTTCCAGCCCGTCCATCTCGGGCATCAGCATGTCCATCAACACGAGGTCGTAGTGTTGCCGGCGCACCGCCTGCAGCGCCTCCAGCCCGCTGCTGGCGTGCTCGCTCAGAAAGCCCAGCCGTTCGAGCATGGTGCGCACCACCACCGCATTGACAGGGTTGTCCTCGACCACCAGCACCCGCGTGGACGACAGCCGGTCGACCCGGTCGTCCGGCGGCAGGGTCCCGCTGAGCGTGGTCGGTGCGGTGTCGATCGACACCGCACGGCTCAGCGCCTCCATCAATGCTTCGAGCAGGTGCATGCGGCGAACCGGCTTGTTCAGCCGCGCGGAAAACAGGTGGCTCACCGCTTCCGCGCCGTCGCTGGACGACAGCAGCAGCAGCGGCATGTCGGGCCGCAGCGCGCGCAGGCGTAGCGCCAGTTCGGCGCCGTCCATGCCCGGCATGTTGAAGTCGAGCACTGCAACGTCGAAGCCGCTGCCGTCGCCGAACACCTGCAAAGATTGCAGCGGGTCGTCGACCGCGACCGCCTGCATGCCCCAGCCGGTCGCCAGCGTGGTGACGATCTCCAGATTGGTCGGGTGGTTGTCGACCAGCAGCACGCGCTTGCCCAGCAGCGAATCGAGCGCGACCGGCGCCGGCGCCGACGCCGGCGCGGCCACCGCGCTGGCGGCAATTTCGATGCTGAAGGTCGAGCCTTGCTGCTCGGCGCTGGTGGCCGCAATGCTGCCGCCCATCAGCGCCACCAGCCGCCGGCTGATGGCCAGGCCGAGGCCGGTGCCGCCGAAGCGCCGGGTGGTCGAGGCGTCGGCCTGCACGAAGGGGTCGAAGATGGTTCGCGCCTGCTCGGCCGTCATGCCGATGCCGGTGTCGCGCACGCTGTAGCGCAGTCGGCCGGGTGCGGGGCAGCTGACGCTGACCAGCACCTCGCCCGCATCGGTGAACTTGATCGCATTGCCGACGATGTTCACCAGCACCTGGCGCAGGCGCGTGGCGTCGGCCACCAGCCACGCCGGCACGCCGGGTTCCAGCCTGCACATCAGTTCAATTTGCTTGCGCGAGGCGGCATGACTCAGCAGCATCAGCACGTCCTCGGCCAGCACGTCGGGCTGGAAGGCTTGCGGTTCAAGCAACAGCAGGCCCGACTCGACCTTGCTGAATTCGAGGATGTCGTTGATGACCGTCAGCAGGGCGTCGCCGCTGCTGCGGATCACATCGACATAGTGGCGCTGCGTCTTGTTCAGGCCGGTCTCCAGCAGCAGGCTGGTCATGCCGATGACGCCGTTCATCGGCGTGCGGATTTCATGGCTCATCGTGGCCAGGAAACTGCTGCGGGCCTTGCCTGCGGTTTCAGCGTCGCGCCGCGCGCGCTGCAGGCCGCGGAAGGTGCGTTCCAGCGACTGCAGCGCGACACGCGCGAACAGCCACCACGCCGCCGCCGCCAACAGCAGGCCCACCACGCCGCCTTGCACCGCGCCGGCGAGCAGGCTGGCGCTGCTGGCCTGTAATTGCAGCGTGGCCACCGGCACGCCGGAGTCGAACACCGTGGCTTGGCGCTGCATCCAGCGGTCGGGCACCCAGAGGCCGGCGCCGGCGAGTTCATGTTGGGCCGGGTCGGTCAGCCGCGCCGCGCTGACGTTGCCACGGCGCACCACGATGTCCAGCGTCGCAGCCAGCGCATTGCGCTCGAAAGCCCAGCTGTCGGGCCGCGAGCCGGCGCGCCGCGACAGTTCGTCGGCCATCTGCTCGACCTCGACATCCAGCCCGGTCAGCTTGGCCTGCAGGCCGAAATACAGGCGCGTCGCCGGCAGCGACAGCGCGATCACCACCGCCAGCCACAGCGCGCCGGCCCGCAGCCGTTGAATCGTCTGCTGAACGACCGTGTCCAGGTCGTCGGGGCCCGGCGCGGCGGCCATGATGGCGCTGGCGTTCGAAGGCGAATTCACGGGGAAAGGATCAAAGCGGCGCGTGCCCATGGGCGCGCAATATCGCGCGGCCGGCAGCCGATTGCAGGTAGGCGGCGAAGCGTTTCGTCTCGGCGCCGGCCTGTGCACCGATGACCATGTACAGCGGCTTGAAGTACGGGTAGCTGCCGTCCAGCAAAGCGGCCACGGTGGGTGCCTTGCCGTCGATCGCGACGCCGACCAACGGGCGCTTTTCACTCTCGATCAGCGCCAGCGTGCTGCCCGCGAAGGCACCGGAGGTGCGCTCTACCAGATCGGCCGCTTCGCTGTCGGTGTCGGCGTTCAGCATGCCGCGGCGCAGGCTGGCGGCTTCAAGTGCGGCGGCCACAACGGGGCCGAACGATTTGAGGAGGGTGGTGTCGGCCGCGTCCGACAGGCGCAGCACCGGGCGGGCACGCTTGCCGCTGGGAAAGGTGGCCGCGCCTTCGGCGAACAGCGCTGCGAACTGGGTCGATGTCAGCGCGCCGACGCCCAGGTCCTTGTGCACCGCCACCACGAACGGCGTGCGCGCGTATTCGACGCTGAGCATCGCCAGCTTGTCGATCTCGGCCGGCTTGGGCGCGCGGTTGCTGACCGCCAGTTCGATCTGCCCGGCAATCAGCGCGCTGATGCCGCCGGTGCTGCCCAGGGCCGGCAGCACCTCGACCCGCACCGCAGGGTTGGCCTGCATGAAGGCCTGCGCGAGCAGCCGCATGCCGCCAGTGCCGCTGCCGGTGCCGGTGATGCGCACCACGCTCTGGGCGAAGGCCCCCGATGTCAGCCAGGCCAGCGCGCAGCCCAGCGCCACGCGGCGGGTGATTTGGAAAAGGGAGTGGGACGACATGCAAGGGCTCCAGCACAGAACGGGCGGATGGGGTGGGCCCATCGCAGCGTCCGACAGGGGTCGGTACGGCATGCCGTTGCGACGGACATGACGGGATGCTAGGCCCGGGGTTCGCCGCAGATCGCCGGAACAACAGCGGTTTCAGGCGCCGCTTCGATCCGATTGCGGCGCGCCGGCCGCCATCCGTGCGCGAATCGACACCATGGCCGCCAGCAGGTCGGCCAGGTCCAGCGGCTTGGTGACATAGGCGTCCATGCCGGCCGCCAGCGCGGCCTCGCGGTCCTCGTCGAACACATGCGCCGACAGCGCGATGATGGGCAGCGCGATGCCCGCCTGGCGCAGGCGGCGCGTGGCCTCGCAGCCGTCCATGTCGGGCATCTGGATGTCCATCAGCACCAGGTCAATCAGCGTGCGTCCGTCCAGCAGCAGGGCGATCGCCTGCGCGCCGTCGTCGACCGTGGTGACCTGGCAGCCGCGGCCCGTCAGCATTTCCCGCACGATCAGTTGGTTGACCTCGTTGTCTTCGACCACCAGCACACGCAGGCCGGCGATGGCGGGCAGGCCGCTCTCGGCTTGTTGCAAGCGGCGCAGCCGCAGTGCGTCGGTCAGCGCGGCGAAGCCGTCTGTGTCGCCGGTCGGCACGTGGACGATCTGCGACGCCGAGTGATGTTCGACCGCGCCGTCGGCGTCAGCGCTGCCCCGCAAGCCCACCAGCGAGCGCGGGCTGGTGCGGGCCAATGCATCGGCCAGGCCGCCGGGCTGCAGGCGCACACCGGCCACGCCGATCAACACCACGTCGGCCTCGGCAGCGACCCACGGGCTCAGCACCTCGGCCACCCAACCGTGCTGGCCCAGCGCCAGCAGGCAGGCGATGCGCGCGGCGTCGTCCAGCCCGACGAAGCGCAACGTCATCGTCTGTGCGGGGCTGTCGGGCAGCGTCAATTCGGGCAGCGGCAGCCGAACCTCGAAGCGCGAGCCGACGCCAGGCGAGCTGTGCACGGTGATGCGACCCTGCATCAGCTCAACCAGGCTGCGCGAGATCGACAAGCCCAGCCCGGTGCCGCCGAAACGGCGCGCCAGGCTGGCGTCGCCCTGCTCGAACGGCTTGAACACGCGCTCGAGTTCGTCCGCCGACATGCCGGTGCCGGTGTCGGACACGCTGAACTCGATTCCGCACACCGCAGCCTGCTCGTCACGCCAGCGTTGCAGGCCCAGATCGACATGTCCGCGCTGGGTGAATTTCAACGCATTCCCCAGCAGGTTCAGCAGCACCTGCTGCAGGCGCAGCACATCGCCGACCCAATATCGCGCCAGCCCGGGTTCGATGTTCACGCTCAGCGACACCGCACCCGGCTCGGCGGGTCGAACGGTGTCGGCGAGGTCGCCCACGACCTGGATCACGTCGAACGCGGTGCGTGTCAATTCGAGTTTCCCGGACTCGATTTTCGACAGGTCGAGGATGTCGTTGACCAGCGCCAGCATCAGCTTGGCCGAGCCCCGCACCTGCCCCAGGTAGCGGTCGAACGGCGGCGGCGGTTGGTGTTCGATGCCGAGCTTGGCGAAGCTCAAGATCGCATTCAGCGGCGTGCGCATCTCGTGGCTCATGTTGGCCAGGAATTGGCGGCGGATGCGCGCGGCGCGTGCACTGTGCGCGAACGCCTGCTTGTTGGACTGCTCTGCTGCCACGCGGGCCGAGGTGTCGTGCACGCTCAGCAACACCTCGTCGGCGCGGCCCCCTTCGATGGCGCTGGCCCGCACGTCGCACCAGACCTCGCCGGCCTCGCCGCAGCGAAAAACCCACTGCGCCGGCAGCGGGGCCGCGTGGCCGACCTGGCTTTGAATGAACTGCAGCAACTGCGCGGTGGAATGCATGCGCCGGCCCGACTCCAGGCAGTGCAGGCCCTGCGTCAGCAGCGTCTGCGCCGGCAGCTGGAAGATGCGTTCGAAGGCTCGGTTCACATCGCTGCAGCGGCCGGTGCAGGGGTCGATGATCAGCAGCGCGTCGGCCACCGCGTCGATCACGCCGCGCAGGCGTTGTTTGGCCAGTCGTGCGGCCTCAGCCAGCGGTGCCGGGTCGAGTGCCCGCTGGCGCGCGACGGCGAAGTGGATGGCGCGCTGCAACTCGGTTGCGCCCAGGCGGCGCAGGTCCAGCACATCCTGCACCGTGCCTGTGGACAGCGCGAGCGCTGCGTCGTCGGCCGGCAGGTCGGAGGTGATCACGATGGCGCTGCACGGGCTGCAGGCGCGCAGCGCGGACGCCAGGTCGACCCAACCGTTGCCGAAGCTGGCGGCGTTCAGCAGCACCACCGTGTGCCGCGAGGCCTGCAGCAGGGCCAGCGCGGCGGGTACCGACGCCGCCACGCTGAGGTCGTCGGCGCGTGCCAGCAAACCGGCCGCATGCAGCGGTGCGTCTTGCTCGGCGCGGGTGACGGCGGCCGCGTCGATCAGCAAGAACGTGAGCGCGGCGCGTTCGGTCACGGCGGGTCAGCGCGCGGCCGGTGTGGGCAGGCGGGCGGTTTCGAACCAGAAGCGCTCGATCACGCCCACCACATCGCGGTAGCGAGCGAAGTCGTCCGGCTTGGTGATGAAGCAGTTCGCACCGTGGAAGTAGCTCAGCGAGATGTCGCGGCTGGCGGCCGACGAGGTGAACACCAGCACCGGCATGCTGCGCAGCGACGGATCGGCCCGAATCTCTTCCAGCACCTCAAGGCCGCCTATGCGCGGCAGGTTCAGGTCGAGCATCATCATGTCGGGCCGCGGCGCGTCGGCATACGGCGCCTCGCCGCGCAACAGCGCCAGCGCGTCGTCACCGGCGCTGACCACTTGCAGGGTGACGCGCGCACCGATGGACGCGAAGCTTTCCTCGATCAACGCCACGTCGCCCGGGTCGTCTTCGACCAGCAGGATGCGAATGGTCATGAGAGCCCCCAAGCCGACGAAATACGTCGTCCGCCCCCCGAGGGGGTGCCGGAAAGTGGCAGAGCCACATTTCCTTGAGACCGCACCCCGATTGCCGAGTACGGCAATCGACCCGCCGGGCGGGTCGTGCCTTGCTTGGGGCGGCCCGGCGCGGCGGCCCGTCTTGAACAGGTTGACACTGGATGTCTCATGCGGTCTCCTTACCGAGGCTTTCGGCGTGCGAACGGGTTGAATTTGGCTGCAGCGGAATCGACAGCGTGAACACGCTGCCTTCGCCCAGGGCAGAGGCAACATGGATCTCGCCGCCGTGCCGCTCGGCGACTCGGTTGCAGATGGCCAGGCCGAGGCCGGTGCCGAGGTACTGCTCGCGGGTGTGCAGCCGCTTCAGCGACTGAAAAATCGTGGCGTGGTATTTCCGGTCGATGCCGATGCCGTTGTCGCGCACGCTCAAGCGGCAGGTCGATGCATCGACCTCGGCCCAGACGACGATCAGCGGCGCCTGCGGGCCGCGAAACTTCAGTGCGTTCGACAGCAGGTTTTGCAGCAGCAGGCGCATCTGGGTCGCGTCGGCCTGCACCACCGGCAGCTTGCCAAGCTGCACCGTGGCCTGCGCCTCGGCGATGGCGGTGGACAAGTCGTTGACCACCGCCGTGGCCAGTTGCTTCAGGTCGACCGCCTCCAGCGTGAGCGGGCCGCGCGAGGTGCGCGAATACTCGAGCAAGTCGCGGATCAGCGCGTGCAGGCGGCCACCGGCTTCCTCGATGTAGTCGAGGTAGCTGACGCTGCGTGCTTCCAGCGTGGCGCCGATGCGCTGGCGCAGCAGTTGCGCGAAGCTGCGGATCTTGCGCAGCGGCTCTTGCAGGTCGTGCGAACTGAGGTAGGCAAAGTCTTCGAGTTCGCGGTTCATCACTTCCAGCTCAGCCCGTTGCGTCCTCAACTCGGCTTCAAAACGCTTTCGCTGGGTGGTGTCGCGCACCAGGGCCACGTACAGCGGCTGCCCGCTGCGGTCGGTCTGCGTGATCGAGACCTCCATCGGGAACTCGCTGCCGTCGACGCGTCGACCGGTGGCCTCGGTGCGCTTGCCGGCGGCCTGCTGCAAGACGGTGCTGAGCCACATGCCGGCAGGCGCGTCAGGCTGCGTCGGTCGCGCCAACAGCACCCGCACATCGCGTTTCAACAGCGCTTCGGCGGCGTGGCCGAACATCGCCTCGCCGGCGCGATTCACCGTTTCGATGCGTCCGGCACTGTCGATCGTGACGATGCCGTCGGCCACGCCTTCGACGATGGCCCGTGTCTGCGCCGAGCTTTCGGCCAGTGATCGCTCGGCCGCTTCGCGCCGGGTCAGCTGGCGCGTCATCACGACTGCGGCGCCCATCAGCAACACCGTCATCAGCGCCAGCAGCGTGGCGTCCCAGCGCACACGCGCACGCCACTCGGCCAGCGCGTCGGTCAGCGAGACGCCGATGGACACCACCACCGGGTAGTCCTTCAGCGCGCGGTAGCTGTAGACGCGCTCGGTGCCGTCGCGCACCACCACCTGCTGCACGGTGCCGGTGGGCGAGCGCGGCAGGTGCTCGCGAAACATCGGGGTGTCGCTCCAGTTGCGGGCGAACAGCGCCGGGTTGGCGGGTGCGGTGGCCAGGATCCAGCCCTTGGCATGGAACAGCGTGACGAAGCCGTTGCTGCCGGTGTTGATGGCGTCGAACGCCGGTTGGAAGTAGGCCGGATCGACGATGGCCGTCAACACCCCGTCGATGCGCCCGTCGGTGGCGGCCACCAGTTGCACCACCGGCAGCGACCAGCGTCCGTCGCGCTCCATTTCGAGCGCGCCAACGCCGATACGGGGCTGCGCCGCCTGGCCGGCGGCCGACCAGTCGCGGGTGGCCAGTGCATTGCCTTTTCCGGCAACGTCAGGCAACGTCGAGACCAGCACGACGCCGCTCGGGTCGATCAGCTCGAAGCCACGCAGCAGGCCGTCGGACGGCAGCAGGCTTTGCAATTGCTGGCGCAGGCTCGTGTTGTCGGCGCGGGCTTCGCTGGGGATCTGCTTGATCCGGCGATTGGCGTCGTTGAGCATCAGCTCGACGCGCCGCAGCGTCTGTCTGGTCTGCTCTTCCAGCAAGCGCGCCAGGTTGGCGGTGTTGTCGCGCGCTTCCTGAGTCGCCAGCCCGCGTTCGCGGAACAGGTCGTAGGCGGCGAACGAGGCCAGCGCCAGGCAGGCGATGAGCGCCATCACGAAGGGTTGAAGCCGGTGGGGAAGGTGCATCCTGGGTTGCTTTGCCGGTGAAGCCGCGCCGCCTGACGTGCGCAGGGCCTGGGGCCGAATTGCCGCCGATTGTGTCCGCTTCCAACGCCAGCGCACCCCCCCATGAAGACCCTCCGGGCGATTTGTTCACACACTGCCGCGCAGGTGTGCACGGATCGAAACAGGCGTTGTTCCGCGCCGCGACGTTTTGCGCAGCAGGCTCATGCAGAATCGGCGGCCACAGCCTGGTCAGCCTCGCCGCCCTGAAGGAATGCGCCCATGAGTCTCTCGCTTCACAGCCGCCGCGAGGTGCTGCGCCTGACCGCCGGCCTCGGTGCGGGCCTGCTTTCGGCGCACTTGTCGGCCCAGGCCTGGCCCAGCAAGCCGATTCGTTTTGTGGTGCCGTTTGCGCCCGGCGGCAGCTCGGAAATCGTGGCCCGTTCGACGGCGGTCGAGATGGCTCGGCTGCTGGGTCAGAGCGTCTTCGTCGACAACAAGCCCGGCGGCGCCGGCAACGTGGCGATGGCCGAAGTGGCGCGCGCCGACGACCAGCACACCGTCATCCTCGGCCACATCGGCACGCTGGCGGTGAACCCGTACATCTTCGACAAACTGCCCTACGACGCGGCGCGCGATTTCCGACCGATCTCGCTGCTGGCCAAGCTGCCCAGCCTGTACGTGGTGCACCCCGACCTGCCGGTGAAGAACCTGCGCGAGTTCATTGCGCTGGCGAAGCGCCAGCCGGGCAAGTTGAACTACGGCTCGGCCGGCAACGGCAGCGCCGGCCACCTGGCAATGGAATACCTGAAGATGGCCAGCGAGACCTTCATGCTGCACGTGCCGTACCGCGGCACCGGGCCGCAACTGACCGACTTGCTGGCCGGCAGGCTCGACGCCGCGTCGGTCGGCGCACCGGCCATATTGCAGTTCATCAAGGCCGGCAAGTTGCGCTGCATCGCCACCGGCTCGGCCCAGCGCATTGCGCAGTTGCCCGACGTGGCCACCGTGGCCGAGCAGGGCCTGCCCGGCTTCGAGATGACGCAGTGGTACGGCCTGCTGGCGCCGAGCAGCCTGCCGCAGGCCGCCGCCGACAAGCTGGCCGCCGCGGCCGCGCGCGCGGTCAAGGAACCCGCCGTTCTTGAGCGCTTGATCGCCGACGCGGCCATTGCCATCGGCAGCACGCCGGCCGAATTCGCGAGCTTCATCGCGCAGGAACAAAAGCGCTGGCAGCCGGTGATCGCGCGGGCTCGCATCAAGCCGGATTGACCATGCCGTGCAGGACAATCTGGCCTCAAGGAAATGTGGCTCTGCCACTTTCCGGCATCCCCTCGGGGGGCGGACGACGTATGTCGTCGGCCTTGGGGCGCTCATGACCAACACCCCCCCGTCACATCAGCGCCGCGTGCGTTACCAAGGCACGCACCCGAAGCGCTTCGAAGAAAAGTACAAGGAACTGAACCCCGCCGCGCATGCCGACGAGGTGGCCAAGGTGATGCAGCGCGGGCAAACGCCGGCCGGCATGCACCGGCCGATCTGCGTGGCGGAAATCCTCGCCATCCTGAAGCCGCAGCCGGGCGACGTGGGCCTGGACGCCACGCTGGGCTTCGGCGGCCACACGCAGGAACTGCTGCCGCTGATCGCTCCCGGTGGGCGGCTGTTCGCCGTCGATGTCGACCCGCTGGAGCTGCCGCGCACCGAAGCGCGGCTGCGCGCGCTGGGCTTCGACGCATCGACGCTGCAGGTGCGGCGCATGAACTTCGCCGGCGTGCGCGAACTGCTGCCCGAGGCCGGCGGTGGTTTCGATTTCATGCTGGCCGACCTCGGCGTGTCGTCGATGCAGATCGACAACCCGGCGCGCGGCTTCAGCTTCAAGCTCGACGGTCCGCTGGACTTGCGGCTGGACCCGAATCACGGCCCCAGCGCATCGGAGTTGCTGTTGTCGGTGACGCGCCAGCACCTGCGCGAACTGCTGGTCGACAACGCCGACGAGCCGCATGCCGTGGCCTTGGCTGCGGCCTTGCAGGGCCAGTACCTGCAGACCACCGGCGAGCTGGCTCAACGCGTGAGCGACACCCTGCGCGCCGCCTTGCCGCCCAAGCTGCCCGAGGGCGAGCGCAAGCTCGAAATTCGCAAGGCGCTGCAGCGCACGTTCCAGGCCTTGCGGATTGCGGTGAACGACGAATTCGAGGTGCTCGATGCCTTTCTGGCGTCACTGCCCGAGTGCCTGAAGCCCGGCGGACGGGTCGCGATTTTGAGCTTTCATTCGGGCGAAGACCGGCGCGTCAAGAAAGCGTTTCAAAGCGGTGAGCGCAGCGGTGCCTACGCCAGCGCGGCCGCCGAATTCATGCGCCCGTCGTTCGACGAGCAACGCGCGAATCCGCGCTCCGCCTCGGCCAAGTTGCGCTGGGCGGTGCGGGCCGGCGCGCTGGCATAGCCCGCCCGGTCTTCGCTCCCGGCGTGCCGCTTCGCGCCGCCCGGCCGGCCTGTTGCGGGCCACTTCCGTCACCCTTCGACCGCTGCGGCGCAGCAGGGCCGGAACCGTGTCGTGACCCCCATTCGACAGCGTACGATTGGCGATGAAGTTACCAATTGGTCACAAGATGACCATTCAGTTGTGTAGAAATACCGATTGGTTCATATTCCGCTTCGTGCCGGGCTGGACACGCTGCTCTTGCCTTGCCAAGACCTGATTGAAGGTTTCGTTGTTCCCTTGATTTTTCAACCCCTGGAGTTCTGCATGAAAAAACTGTTTGTTGTTTCCGCCCTCGCCGTCGCCGCCTTCTCGGTCCAGGCCAAGGACATCGTCGACACGGCCGTGGCCGCCGGCAACTTCAAGACCCTGGCCACCGCGCTGCAAGCCGCTGGTCTGGTCGACACCTTGAAGGGCCCCGGCCCGTTCACCGTGTTCGCGCCGACCGACGCCGCCTTCGCCAAGGTGCCGAAGGCGCAGCTCGACGCGCTGCTGGCCGACAAGGCCAAGCTGACGGCCGTGCTGACCTACCACGTGGTGCCGGGCAAGGTCATGGCCAAGGACGTGAAGGCCGGCAAGGTCAAGACGGTGCAGGGCTCCGAGCTGACCATCGCCACCGCCGGTGGCGTGATGGTGGACAACGCCAAGGTCACCGCGACCGACATCGTGGCCGACAACGGCGTGATCCATGTGATCGACAGCGTGGTGATTCCGAAGTAACCACCTCGCCTTCGTTGATCGCCCTGCCGGGCGATTGGCCAATGCGAAAGAGCGCCTGTGAACCAGGCGCTCTTTTTTGTCATCGGTGCCGGCCAGGAATGAAGGCCGAGCCGGCGTTCAGCTGGGTGCGTCGATGAAGGCCGTCACGTCGTCCAGCACCGGCGCCAGCCAGCGCAGGGGCGCGGCCATCGCGCCCACCAGCGTGACATGGTTGACGCGGTCGTAGAGCTTCAGCGTCACCGGCACGCCAGCGGCCTGCAGGCGCGTGGCCAGGCCCACCGTGTTGCGCTGCGGGTCGATCAGCGTGTCGGTCTTGGCGGCGCCCAAAAAGCTGCGCGGCGAGACCGGCAAGGCGTAGTCCACCGGCTGTGTGCCGGCGGGGTAGTTCGGGTGGAAGAACACCGGCTGCGCGTCGGGGTTGGTCATCGGGAAAAAGTCGTACGCGCCGGCCAGGCCGATGAAGCCCGCCAGTTCGGCCGGCGCGTGCCCCACGGCGCGCAGCCAGCGGGCGTCGAGTGCCAGCATGGCGGCGTTGTAGCCGCCCGCGCTGTGGCCCATCACGAATACCCGCTTCGGGTTGCCGCCGAGCGCTGCGGCCTGTTCCAGGCCGTGCCGCAGCGCCAGCGCCGAGTCGCTCAAAAAGTCGGGGTAGCGCACCTCGGGGTAGAGCCGGTAGTCGGCCACCAGGGTGAGCACGCCACGCGAGGCCAGCGCCTCGCCGACGAACTTGTATTCGCTGCGCTCGCCGCGGTTCCACGAACCGCCGTAGAAGAACACCACCACCGGAAAACCGCCGGCGGGTGCGGCAGCGGTGGGGCGGTACACGTCGAGCCGTTGCCGCGCCAGCGGGCCGTAGGCCACGCCCTCGGTCACGCTGTGGGTGCTGCGCGGCGCCAGTGCATTCAGCGTGGCGGTGGGGGCGCAGGCGGCCACCGCCAGCACCGCAGCGATGGCCAGTGCGGCCAGCAGGATGGATTTGAGAACAGTCATGCCGCCAGCATACGCATCCGCCAGCCGCGCGGATGCGCGGATGCGCGAGCGCACCGTGCGAGGATGGGCTTCGATGCCGACCCGGCCGCATCGATTCCACAAGGCGCCCATGAAACCCAGTCTCGATTTCGAAGGCAGCACCATCGCCCCCGAGGTGTTCCACCAGCGCGTTCTGCGCGCCGCCGGCGCCTTGCGTGCGGCCGGCGTAGGCGAGGGCGATGTGGTGGCGCTGCTGATGCGCAACGGCCCGACGGCGTTGGAGGTGATGCTGGCCGCGCGCTGGATCGGCGCGCTGTGGTGCCCGATCAACTGGCACTTCAAGACCGACGAGGTGCAGCACATCCTGTCCGATGCATCGGCGCGCGTGTTCGTTGCCGATGCCGATCTGCTGCGCCCGCTCGGCGGCTTGAATCTGGCGGGCATTGCGACCTTCACGGCGCAGCGCGGCGACGCGCAGGCGCTGCCCGGCGATGCCTTGCTGCCGTCGTGGCAGGCCACGCGCGACGCCACGCCGCCGCTGAACGCAGCCGCCTGCGCGCCGCGCGGCGCGATGTTCTACACCTCGGGCACCACCGGCCGGCCGAAGGGCATTCGTCGCGCGGCGTCCAGCCCCGAACAGGTGGCCAGCGGGCTCGACGTGATGCGCCATGTGCTGGGTTTCGAGCCCGGCATGCGCGCCCTCGTCAGTGCGCCGATGCACCACAGCGCGCCCAATTCTTACTGCGTCGGCGCGTCACTGGAAGACGCGCACCTGTTCATCGAAGAACGCTTCGACGCCGAACGCACGCTGCAGCTGATCGAGCAGCACCGCATCAGCCACGCCTACCTGGTGCCGACGATGTTCGTGCGCATGCTGCGCCTACCCGAGGCGGTGCGGCGGCGCCACGACCTGAGCTCGATGCGCTTCGTCGCGTCCACCGGCTCACCGTGCCCGGTCGACGTCAAGCGGGCGATGATCGACTGGTGGGGGCCGGTGATCCACGAAGCCTACGGCGCCAGTGAACTCGGCTACATGACGCGCCTCGACAGCGCCGACGCACTGCGCAAACCCGGCTCCGCCGGCCGCGCGTTACCCGGCGTGACGCTGGCGATTCTTGACGAGCAGGGCCGCCCGCTGCCGCAAGGGCAGGACGGCCTGATCTACGTGCACCAGCCCGCCTTCGCCGACTTCAGCTACATCGGCAACGACGCCGCGCGCCAGCGCATGGAGCGCGCTGGCCTGAAGACCCTGGGCGACATCGGCCACCTGGACGACGAAGGCTTCCTGTTCATCGTCGACCGCTCGGCCGACATGGTGATCTCGGGCGGCGTGAACATCTACCCGGCCGAGATCGAGGCCGTGTTGCAAACACTGCCCGGCGTGGCCGACTGCGCCGTCTTCGGCATCCCCGACACCGAGTTCGGCGAGGCGCTGGCGGCGGCGGTGCAACTCGACGCCGGTGCCTCGCTGACCGCCGACGAGGTGCGCGCGTTCCTGAAAACCCGGCTCGCCGACTACAAGCTGCCCAAGCTGGTGAGCTTCCACGCGCAACTGCCGCGCGAGGACACTGGAAAGATCTACAAGCGGCAGTTGCGCGAGCCGTACTGGGTGGGGATGACGCGGCGGATTTAAGGACCCCTAGGCCGCCGCCTTGTGGCGTCCGCCATCTGGCTTGCAGGCCGGATGGCCTTCGCCAGCCACAAAGCCCCTTTCGGGCCTTCGTGCGCGGGCTCAGTCCCCCGAGGGGATGCCGGAAAGTGGCAAAGCCACATTTCCTTGAGCGGCCTGCCTCAACCCAACCGCGCCCGGTGCCGCGCAATCTGCGCCCGCACCTGCGCCGGGGCGGTGCCGCCCAGCACGTTGCGTGCGTTCAGCGAGCCGCGCAGCGACAGCACTTCGAACACGTCGTCGCCGATGCCGGCATTGAACGACTGCAGCGTGGCCAGTGGCAGCTGGCTCAGGTCGATGCCTTGCGCGATGGCGAACTTGACCGCATGCGCGACCACTTCATGCGCGTCGCGGAACGGCAGGCCGCGCTTCACCAAATAGTCGGCCAGGTCGGTGGCGGTGGCGTAGCCCTTCAACGCGGCGCGCTCCATCGCCTCGGGTTTGACGATGATCCCACCCACCATCTCGGCCATGATGCGCAGCGTGTCGCGCACGGTGTCGACGGTGTCGAACAGCGGCTCCTTGTCTTCCTGGTTGTCCTTGTTGTAGGTCAGCGGCTGGCCCTTCATCAGGGTCAGCAGTGACATCAGGTGGCCGACCACGCGGCCGCTCTTGCCGCGCGCCAGTTCGGCCACGTCGGGGTTGCGCTTCTGCGGCATGATGGAACTGCCGGTGCAGTAGCGGTCGGCCAGGTCGATGAAGCCGAAGTTCTGGCTCATCCACAGCACGATCTCTTCGCTCAGTCGCGACACGTGCACCATCGTGATGGCCGCGAAGGCGCTGAATTCCAGCGCGAAGTCGCGGTCGCTCACCGCGTCGAGGCTGTTCTGGCACACGCCGTCGAAGCCCAGCGTTCGGGCCACGCGCTCGCGGTCCAGCGGGTAGCTGGTGCCGGCCAGCGCAGCCGCACCCAGCGGCAGCTGGTTGACGCGCTTGCGCATATCGTGCAGCCGTTCGGCATCGCGTGCGAACATTTCCACATACGCCAGCAGGTGGTGCGCGAAGCTCACCGGCTGAGCCACCTGCATGTGGGTGAAGCCGGGCAGGATGGTGTCGACGTGCCGGTCCGCCAGGTTCACCACCGCGCGCTGCATCTCGGCCAGCAGCGGCGCCAGTGCGTCGATCTCGCCGCGCAGCCACAGCCGCACGTCGGTGGCGACCTGGTCGTTGCGCGAGCGGCCGGTGTGCAGGCGCTTGCCGGCGTCGCCCACCAGTTGCGTCAGGCGCGCCTCGATGTTCAGGTGAACGTCTTCGAGTTCGAGTTTCCACTCGAAGCGGCCGGCCTCGATGTCGGCCGTGATCTGCGCCATACCGCGCTGGATGTCGGCGTGGTCGGCCGCACCGATGATTCCCTGCGCCTGCAGCATCTCGGCGTGGGCCAGCGAGCCGGCGATGTCGGCCTGCCACAGCCGCTGGTCGAACGACACACTGGCGGTGTAGCGCTTGACCAGATCGCTCATCGGCTCCGAAAAAAGCGCGGACCAGCCCTGGGATTTGGTGTCGAGTGGATTGATGGACATGGGTGGCTGCGCAACAGAATTCGGGGGCGGGTTTCGAGCGTGTTTCGTGCGGATTTCGAGCGCCATTGCGCGAGTTGGCGACAATGCGGCCCAGACTTGATTCTATCGACGCCCCTTCTCTTCATGCCCCAGCGCGACGACCTCAGCGACCACCCCAGCGACAGCCGGTTCCAGCCCACCGCCAGCCGCCCGGCCAGCCTGTGGCCGGAGTCGACCCGGTCCGGCGACCTGGGCAGCAGCGTTTTCGGCAGCACCGGCTTCGGTGCCGGCACGCCGCTGCAGCGCACAGCGCCGTCGGTGTTCGATGTCTGCCATGTCGGCGTGGTGCTGCGCGCGCTGCTGTTCGTGCATGCGGTGGTGGCCGTCGGTGTGTTGTTCGTGGCCAGCGGCTTTTCTTCCTGGCTGACGCTGTTCGCCGCCGGCTCGGGCGTTGCGCTGCCGGGCGTGCTGCTGTGGCTGTTGGTGGCCTGCGCGTGCAAGCGACCGTTGGCGCGCCTGACCGGTGCCGCAGCGCCCTTGCTGGCCGCGATGGCCTTGGGTGCAGCGAGTGGCCTGGCGGGCTTCGGGCTGGCCTGGTTGAGCGGCACCGGCGGCGCCAGCGGCGTCGATTTGCCGGAGCCCGGCCGCTGGCTGGCGCCGGCGCTGGCCGGCACGGGCATGGCCGGCGCGCTGTACCTCTGGCTGCGCCTGCGCGCCAAGGCGCAGCTGCCGGCCGACACCACGGCGCAGTTGGCCGAATTGCAAAGTCGCATCCGCCCGCACTTCCTGTTCAACACGCTGAACACCGCGCTCAGCCTGGTGCGCCACGACCCGCTGCGCGCCGAGGGCGTGCTGGAAGACCTGGCCGAGCTGTTCCGTGTTGCGCTGACCGACAACGGCGAGGCGGTCACGCTCGATGAAGAGGTGGAACTGGCGCGGCGCTACCTGGCGATCGAACAAATTCGCTTCGGCAAGCGGCTGCGCATCGCGTGGGAGATCGACCCCGACGCCGGCGGCGCGAAGGTGCCGCCACTGCTGCTGCAGCCGCTGGTGGAAAACGCGGTGCGCCACGGCGTGGAGCCGGCGGCCGAGGGCGGCATGATCCGCATCCGCACGCAGATCAAGCTCGGCCGCGCGGTGGTGTCCATCGCCAACACCGTGTCCGACGCCGATGGCAAGCCGGGCCACGGCATCGCGTTGGCGAATGTGCGCGAGCGGCTGCGCCTGATGCACGACGTGGCCTCGCAGTTCGATGCGCAACTCGAACGCGGTGTGTTCCGCGTGCAGATCGTGGTGCCGCTGTGAACACCGCTGTGAGCACCTCTGCCACAACGTCTGCACCGCTGCGCGTGTTGATCGTCGACGACGAGGAACTCGCGCGGCTGCGCCTGCGCGCGCTGGTGGGCGACTGCGCCGAGCCCAAATCCAGCGTCGTCGGCGAGGCCGGCAATGCGGCGCAGGCCCTGGTCTGGCTGGCCACCAATGAATGCGATGTGCTGCTGCTCGACGTGCGCATGCCGGGCCGCGACGGCATGCAACTGGCCGAGGAACTGCGCCAGCGCGCTCAGCCGCCGGCGGTGGTGTTCGTCACCGCGCATGCCGAGCACGCGCTGCGGGCGTTCGACCTGGCCGCCGTCGACTACCTGACCAAGCCGGTGCGCCGCGAGCGGCTGCAAGCCGCCTTGCAGCGCGTGGCGCAGCGCCTGGCGCTGCAACCGGTGGCGCCCAGCGCGGCAGAGCCGACCGAGCCGGCGGCCGCGCCGGTGATCGTGGTCAGCGACCGGGGCCGCATCGTGCGCGTGCCGGTGGCCGAGGTGCTGTACCTGAAGGCCGAGCTGAAGTACGTGACGCTGCGCACCGCGCAGCACACCTATGTGCTTGACGATTCGCTGGGCGACCTGGAGCAGCGGCTGGTGCACCCGCAGGCGCAGCGTTTCATCCGCGTGCACCGCAACGCGCTGGTCGCCCACAAGGCGGTGCGTGCGCTCGAGCGGCGCGTGCTGGCCCATGCCGACAGCGATACCGACAGCGACAGCGCCGAGCGCGAAACCGGCGAAAGCTGGGCCGTGCGCGTGGCCCCGGTCGACGAGTGGCTGGCGGTGTCGCGCCGACAGGTGGCCGCCGTGCGCGAGGCGCTGGCGGCGGGCGGGGTGTGAGCCCGCTGCGCAGGCGCGCCAAACCTGGACGCCCGATGCGCGCGCCGGCCTTCCCGAACTCGG
>JANNBZ010000004.1:0-19079 GCA_031386065.1 Burkholderiales bacterium | reverse complement strand
GGCCACAACCTGATGGGCGCCGGCCGGTCGATCGCGGTACAGAACTTCAACGAACAGGCCTGCATCCTGGGTCTGGGGGCGTTCTATGCCGGTCTCACCAAATTCGGCCTCTCGGCCTTCGTGGCGATCACGATCTTCGGCTTGGTGATTGCCGGCACGATGGCGCTGATTCGCCGCTGGCATCGGCGCAACTGTGTCGAGCACCACGAGGAAGTCGAGCGGCTGTTGACGCTGGCACGCAGCGACACGCACTGAGATCGATGCCGTCGTCCCGCGCCGCCTGGCCGGCCCTCGCGTTGATGTTCAACGCGCTCGTCTGGGGCGCGTCGTGGTGGCCGTTTCGTCAACTCGAATCGCAGGGCTTGCACCCGCTCTGGGCCACCGTGTTCGTGTACCTGCTGGCGGCGACGGTGATCCTGCTGATGCGTCCGCGTGCGCTGGGGCAGGTGCTGCGCACGCCCGCGCTGTGGGTGCTGATGCTGGCCTCGGGCGCCACCAACGCAGCCTTCAACTGGGGCATGGTGATCGGCGACGTGGTGCGCGTCGTGCTGCTGTTCTACCTGATGCCGCTGTGGACCGTGCTGCTGGCCCGGCTGCTGCTCGACGAGTCCATCACCCGCAACGCGGCGCTGCGAATTGCGCTGGCGCTGGCGGGTGCCGCCATCGTGCTGTGGCCGGCGGCGCTGGAAGGCACGTCGGCCTGGAGCCGGCTGCCGATCCCGCGCTCGCTGGCCGACTGGCTGGGCGTGGTGGGCGGCTTCTCGTTCGCGCTGAACAACGTGATGCTGCGCCGGGAAGCGCGGCGGCCTGAAGAAGGTCGGGCGCTGGCCATGTTTCTCGGCGGGGTGGTCGTGGCCGGTGTGCTGGCGACCGCGCTGGCTGCGCAAGGGCGCATGCCCTGGCCGCCGGCGGTGCAGTCCGGCTGGCTGGTGATGGCGAGCGTGCTGAGCCTGTTGTTCCTGCTCAGCAACCTGGCGCTGCAGTACGGTGCGTCGCGCCTGCCGGCCAATGTGACTTCGGTGGTGATGATCAGCGAAGTGGTGGTGGCGGCCGGCTCGGCGGTGGCACTGGGGGCCGGCAGCTTCAGCGTGTCGCTGCTGCTGGGCGGTGGGCTGATCGTGCTGGCGGCGCTGCTGGCGGCCACCGAGCGTCGCACCCCGCACGGCACCTGACGGCCCGCCGCGCCGCTGTTTGGCGGCTGCTGGGTGGCTACTGGGTGGCTACTTCGGGCGCGGCTTCGCGCCCCGCCGCAACAGCGTCGGGTCGAGGCCGAGCACGGTGCGCTTGAACTCTGCGTCGTTGACGGGTTTGGTCAGGTACGCGTCGCAGCCTGCCAGTGACCCGCGCACCCGGTCCATCGCGCCCGACAAGCCGCTGACGATGATCACTTTCGCCGCCCGCGTGATGGCGAATGCCGCGTCGTGCTTGAGCATCTGGCACAGGTTCAGCCCGTCCAGGCCACCGGCCGGGCCCAGCGCCACGTCCAGAAACACCAGGGCAAAGGCGCGGCTGCGCAGCCAGGCGACCGCCTCTTCCGCGTCGGTGGCAAGGTACACCGCGTAGCCGAGCTGCTGCAGGCGAGCCTGCAGGAAGCGGCGCGCGATGGCGCTGTCCTCGACCACCAGCACGTCGGGGCCGGTGGGCGCGGGGCTGTCCAGCGCGAGGATCGCCGGCGCGTCGGCGGCGAACGGCAGGTCGTCGAGCAGCAGGTCGAGGTCGGGCGCGGCTTCGGGCTCGTCCAGCGCGCCCGGCACGGCGTGCCGTTGTTCGACCAGCGCGTCCAGCTCTCGCATGATGTGCATCGGATCGATGGGCCGCGCCAGCGACGCCATGGCACCTTCAGGCGCCTGCTTGCCGATGAACACGGTGATGCCGGTGCGGCCCGACGACGCCGCGTTGCGCAGGGCAGCGGCCTGGTCGGCGTCGGCGATCACGAAGTCGCAGCGGTCGGCCTCAGGCACCTCGACGTACGATGGGCTGCGCCGCGCCGCGAGCCGGAAAAACGACGACAACGTGCTGCGCTCGAAGGCGCTGAAGCCATCGACGGCCACCGTGTAGCGCCGCTGCCGATGTGCCTTTTCTTTCTTCTTGCGCCTGTCGACGGGTCGCTCGGCCATGTCTGCCCTCGGTCTTTGCTCGGGGGTGATTCTGCGACGGATGGCCTGCATGCACCAGACGCGGTGGCCGTCGGGGCGATACCATGCCGCCACCACCCAGAGCCTTCGCCAAGGAACCTGCATGAACAGCACCAGCGTCTACGACTTCGAAGCGGTTTCCATCCAGGGCAAACCGGCGCAGCTGGCCAGCCAGCGCGGCAAGGTGCTGCTGATCGTCAACACCGCCAGCGCCTGCGGCTTCACGCCCCAGTTCACCGGCTTGGAGACGCTGTGGGAACGCTACCGCGAGCGGGGCCTGGTGGTGGTCGGCTTTCCGAGCAACGAGTTCGGCGCGCAAGACCCGGGTAGCAACGACGAGATCGCGTCGTTCTGCCAGCTGAACTACGGCGTCAGCTTTCCGATGATGGGCAAGGTGCAGGTCAACGGTGCCAACGCCCACCCGCTGTGGAAATGGCTGACCAAGGAATCGCCCGGCCTGCTCGGCAGCCAGTCGGTGAAATGGAACTTCACCAAGTTCCTGGTCGGCCGCGACGGCCGGGTGCTGAAACGCTACGCGCCCACCGATTCGCCCGAGTCGATGCGTGCCGACATCGAACGCGCGCTCGACGCCTGAAGGCCCGAGGCATCTCCATGTTCGAACACATCGACGCCTACGCCGGCGACCCCATCCTGACGCTGAACGAGGCCTTCGGCCACGACCCGCGCCCGCACAAGATCAACCTCAGCATCGGCATCTACTTCGACGACGCCGGCAAACTGCCGGTGATGCGCGCCGTGCGCGAGGCCGAAAGCGCGATGCTGCAATCGATTGGTCCGCGGCCCTACCAGCCGATGGAAGGCGCGGCCAATTACCGGCTGGCGGTGCAAGACCTGCTGTTCGGCGCCAGGCACGAAGCCGTCACCAGCGGCCGCGTGGCCACCGCGCAGACCATCGGTGGCTCCGGCGGGCTGAAGGTCGGCAGCGACTTCCTGAAGCGCTACTTTCCCGACGCCGATGTGTGGGTCAGCGACCCGACCTGGGACAACCACCGCGCGATGTTCGAGGGCGCGGGGTTCAAGGTGTCCACCTACCCGTACTACGACGCGCGCACCGGTGGCGTGGCTTTCGCTGCGATGCTGGCGGCCTTCGGGCAACTGCCCGAGCGCAGCATCGTGCTGCTGCACGCCTGCTGCCACAACCCGACCGGCGTCGACCTGACGGCCGCGCAGTGGGCCGAGCTGATCCCGGTCATTCAGGCGCGACGCTTAACCCCCTACCTCGACATCGCTTACCAGGGCTTCGGCGACGGCATCGACGAAGACGCCTTCGCGGTGCGCGCGCTGGCCGAGGCCGGCATCAGCTTCTTCTGCGCCAGCTCGTTCTCGAAGAGCTTCTCGCTCTACGGTGAGCGCTGCGGCGCGCTCAGCGTGGTGTGCCCGGATGCCGCGCAGGCGGCGCTGGTGCTGGGGCAGTTGAAAGCCACCATCCGCAAGAACTACAGCAGCCCGCCCACGCACGGCGGGCAGATCGTAGCGCGCGTGTTGCAGACGCCTGCGCTGCGCGCCGCGTGGGCCGACGAGCTGAACGCGATGCGCGTTCGCATCGCGTCAATGCGCCAGAAGTTGCATGCGGTGCTGTCGGCCAAGCTGCCCGGCCGCGACTTCGGCTACTTCCTGAGCCAACGCGGCATGTTCAGCTACACCGGGCTGTCGGCCGACCAGGTCGACCGGCTTCGCGAGGAGCACGCGGTGTACCTGGTGCGCTCCGGCCGCATGTGCGTGGCCGGCCTGAATTCGGGCAATGTCGAGGCCACGGCGGTGGCGATGGCGGCGGTGCTGGCGGGCTGAGCCGGCCCGCCGCAGCGACGCAGCGAATCCCGGCGTGAACGTGAGCTGTGCCGCGTTTGCGTCTCACCCGCCGATGGGATCAGCGGCTTCAAAATCGGCATAGCCAATATCGCGCGAGCTGTGCGTGATTCTTTCGATACGCAGGCCTTTGTTCGCCTCGCGGTAAAAGATCAGGTAGCGCCCGTGAGACAACACGCGAATGCCTTCGCCGAGTTCGGGTCGCGAGGTGCCGATACCGGGCGCACGGCCCAGCACATCGCACTTGCTTTCAAGTTCATCGACGAACGTCAGCGCCCGCTTTGGGTTGTCCTGCGCGATGAAGATTGCGATGCCCGTCAGATCCGCTTCCGCCGCCGGCGAAAACGTGACCTTCATCGCCCGCCCGACCCTGCGCCGGGCAGAGTGATGCGCTTGCGTACCGCCGCAAAAACAGCTTTCGCCGGAATCCCTGCGCCGCTGTCAGCGCCGCGCTGAATCTCGATGCGCAGGGCGTCCAGCGTCACGGCGCGCAATTTCTCCTGATCTTCGAGCGTGCGCAGCCCGTCGCGCACAACCTCGCTGGCGCTTGCGTAGCGGCCTTGCTGAATCTGCTCCTTGATGAACGACTCGAAATGATCCCCGATGACATAGCTGGACGGCATGGCACGACCCCTTGCAATTGACCTTGGTACTCATGACGCTATCAAAGATTGATAGTTCTGCCAACCCCGCTCGGCAGCGCCCAGGCATCGCCCGCGGCACGCCGTAGATCGAGACCCTTCACCAGACATAACTAAGGGTTTTCCCTTATTATTTGTCGGTCCGAGTTCATCCCTTTTGAAGTTCAGGAGAACACCATGCATTTCGTCACCATGATCCCCGCCAATTTTCCCAGCCGCGCCACGCGCGGTGCGCAGTTCGCCGCCACCGTGTTTGCCAGTGTGGGCCGATGGATGCTGCGGCTGGTTCAGCCCGCCGCATCACGGCGGCTGACGCGCACCGAAGAGGCTGCAGAGGTGCGCACCCTCGCGCAAAGCGTTCGCGTCAGCGACCCGCGCTTCGCACAAGACCTGTTCGCCGCCGCCGACCGCCACGAGCGCGGCAGCGACTGAGCTGGCCGACGCTGGACCGGCGACGCGCTAGATGCAGCGCCCGCCGTCCACCTCCATCGCCACGCCGGTGATCATCGACGCCTCGTCGCTGCACAGAAAACAGGCGGCGTTGCCCAGGTCTTCCGGCGTCGAGAAGCGGCCGATGGGAATCGTGCTGAGGAACTTGGCGCGCATCTCGGGCGTGTCTTCGCCCATGAAGGTTTTCAGCATCGGCGTTTCGCCGGCCACCGGGTTCAGCGCCACCACGCGCACGCCGAACGGCGCCAGTTCCACCGCCATCGCGCGCGTCGCGGTGATGACCCAGCCCTTGCTGGCGTTGTACCAGGCCAGCCGCGGTCGAGGGCTGACACCCGCCGTGCTGGCGATGTTCAGGATCACGCCACTGCGCTGCGCCTTGAAGCGCGGCACCACCTCTTTCGCGGCCAGGTAGATCGCCTTCACGTTGACCGCCAGGATGCGGTCGAACTCGTCTTCGCTCAGCGATTCGAGCGGCTGCGGAACATGGCCCATGCCGGCGTTGTTGACCAGGATGTCGAGCCCGCCGAAGCGCGTCACGGCCGCCTCGACCATTGCCTTCACATCGGCCGCCACCGTCACGTCGGCGCGAATCGCCTCACAGCCCAGCGCGCTGGCCACGCGCTGCGCTGCCGCCTCGTCACGGTCGGCGATCAGCACCTTCGCGCCCTCGGCGATGAACTTGCGTGCAATGCCTTCGCCGAAGCCCGAGCCACCGCCGGTCACGATGGCCACTTTGTTGTTCATTCGCATGCTGTCTCCTCAGCCGTGGTGAATCGCAATCGTCTTCAGGCTTGAAAACCCGTACAGCGCCACGAAGCCTTTTTCGCGCCCGTGGCCGCTGCGTTTCACTCCGCCGAACGGCAGTTCCACCCCGCCGCCCGCGCCGTAGTTGTTGACGAAGACCTGGCCGCATTTCAGCCCGCGCGCCATGCGCATCTGGCGGCCGCCGTCGCGCGTCCACACGCCGGCCACCAGGCCGAACGGTGTGCCGTTGGCGATGCGCAGCGCCTGCGCCTCGCCGTCGAACGGGATCAGCACCTGCACCGGGCCGAAGATTTCTTGCTGCGCTAACGCGTGTTCGGGGTCCACCCCGGCCACCAGGGTCGGCCGCAGGTAGTGGCCGCCGGCCGGCGCATCGGCCACGATCTCGGCCTGCGCTGCGACGTGCAAGCCGCTGTCGCGCGCCAGCGCCAGGTAGTGCGAGACGATCTCGAACTGCCGCTTCGAGATCAGCGGGCCTACGTCCAGGTCGTGCAGCGCCGGCCCGACACGCAGCGCGCGGTAGCGCTCGGCCATGCGCGCCAGAACTGCCTCGTACACCGGGCGCTCCACCAGAATGCGCGACGCGGCCGAACAGGTCTGCCCCGCGTTCTGGATGCCGGCGTTGACCAGGAACGGCAGCGCCGCGTCCAGGTCGGCATCGGCAAACACGATCTGCGGGCTCTTGCCACCCAGCTCCAGCGTGACGGGAATCGTGTTCTTCGCGGCAGCCGCCTGCACCAGCGCGCCGGTGGCCACCGACCCGGTGAACGAAATGTGATCGATGCCGGGGTGCGCCGACAGCGCCGCGCCGGCCTCGTCACCCAGGCCGGTCACCACGTTCAGCGCGCCGGGCGGCAAGCCTGCCTCCATCGCGATGCGCGCGAAGGCCAGCACCGTCAGGCAGGCTTCTTCGGCCGGCTTCAGTACGCAAGCGTTGCCCATCGCCAGGGCAGCGCCCACGCTGCGCCCGACGATCTGCATCGGGTAGTTCCAGGGCACGATGTGGCCGGTGACGCCGATCGGCTCGCGCAGCGTCAGCGCGGTGTAGCCCGCCATGAACGGCAGCGTGTCGCCGTGCACCTTGTCGGCCGCGCCGCCATAGAACTCCAGGTAGCGCGCCAGCGCCACCGCGTCGGCGCGGCCCTGCTTCAGCGGCTTGCCCACGTCCAGCGCTTCCAGGTGGGCCATCGAGTCGACCTGCTCCAGCACCTTGCGGCCGATGGCGCTCAACACGCGGCCGCGCTCGGTGGCCGTCATGCGACCCCAGGCACCGGTGTCGAGCGCGGCGCGTGCGGCGGCCACAGCGGCGTCGATGTCGGCCGCCGTGCCGCGCGCGATGCGGGTCAGCTCGCTGCCGTCTGACGGGTTTTCGAGCGGAAGCGTCTGGCCGCTCGCGCCAGCACGCCATTGGCCGTCGATCAGGATCAGCGAGGCGTCGAACGGGATCTCGGGCATGGGCGCTCCAACGGTGAAGGGCGGCAAGAAGTTTCAATAGACTACATCGCCGACCGACCCATGACACTCTTCATCCTCAAACGCTTTGCCACCTTCGTCGCCACGCTGCTGGCCGCGTCGGTGCTGGTGTTCGCGGTGCTCGACGTGCTGCCGGGCAACGCGGCCGAGTTGATGCTGGGCGAATCGGCCACGCCCGAATCGTTGAAGGCCCTGAGTGCCAAGCTCGGCCTCGACCAGCCGCCGCTGACACGCTACGCCGTGTGGATCAAGGGCCTGGCGCACGGCGACATGGGCACCAGCCTGTCGTACGACACGCCGGTGCTCGAACTGGTAACGCAGCGCCTGGCGGTCACGCTGCCACTGGCGCTGATGGCGATGGCGCTGACCACCGTGCTCGCGCTGGCGCTGGGCATCTATGCCGCGTCGCACCACAACCGCATCGGCGACGTGGGCGTGATGGGCCTCAGCCAACTGGGCATCGCGATCCCCAATTTCTGGTTCGCGATTTTGCTGATCCTGCTGTTCGCGGTGAAGCTGCAGTGGTTCTCGGCCGGCGGCTTTCCGGGCTGGACCGAAGACGACGGCGGAGGGGCGTGGGAGGGCTTCAAGGCGCTGGTGCTGCCCGCCGTGGCGCTGGCCGTGGTGCAGGCCGCCATCCTGGCGCGCATCACCCGTTCGGCGGTACTCGACGTGCTGCGTGAAGACTTCGTGCGCACCGCGCGCGCCAAGGGCCTGAGCCAACTGGGCATCGCGATCCCGAATTTCTGGTTCGCGATTCTGCTGATCCTGCTGTTCGCGGTGAAGCTGCGATGGTTCTCGGCCGGCGGCTTTCCGGGCTGGACGGAAGACGACGGCGGTGGGCCGTGGGAGGGCTTCAAGGCGCTGGTGCTGCCCGCCGTGGCGCTGGCCGTGGTTCAGGCCGCCATCCTGGCGCGCATCACGCGGTCGGCCGTGCTCGACGTGCTGCGTGAAGACTTCGTGCGCACCGCGCGCGCCAAGGGCCTGAGCCAGCGCCAGGTGCTGTGGCGGCACGTGCTGCGCAACGCCTTCGTGCCGGTGCTCACGGTGATGGGGCTGCAGTTCGCGAGCCTGCTGGCCGGCACTGTGGTGATCGAGTACGTGTTCAGCCTGCCCGGCCTGGGCCGGCTGGTGTTCCAGGCCATCGCCAACCGCGACCTGGTGGTGGTGCGCAACGTGGTGCTGCTGCTGGCGGCGGCCGTCATCCTGGTCAACTTCGTGGTAGATGTGCTGTATGCGGTGGTCGACCCGCGATTGCGGTTGAGTGACGGGGTCAGCGCATGAACTTCCTGGCGCGCGCCCGCCGCCACGCCAGCTTCGTCGTCGGCGGTGTGCTGGTCGCCTTGCTGCTGCTGACGGCCGCGCTGTCGTTCGTGTGGACGCCGCATTCCGCCACCGAGCTCGACATTCCGCACAAGCTGCAAGCCCCCAGCGCCAGCCACTGGTTGGGCACCGACAGCCTGGGCCGCGACATCGTTTCGCTGCTGATCGTCGGCTCGCAGAATTCGATTGCCGTGGGCGTGATCGCGGTCGGCATCGGCATCGCCTTCGGCGTCTCGCTGGGCCTGCTGGCCGCGGCCAGGCGCGGCTGGGTCGAGGAAGTGGTGATGCGCTTTTCCGATTTCACGTTCGCCTTCCCCGCGCTGCTGTCGGCCATCATGCTGACCGCCGTTTACGGGCCGGGGCTGGTGACGTCCATCGTCGCCATCGGCATCTTCAACGTGCCGGTGTTCGCGCGCATCACGCGGTCTGCGGCCAACGGCGTGTGGGCGCGCGACTACGTGCTGGCCTCGCGCGCCTGCGGCAAGGGCGCCTGGCACATCACCGTGCAGCACGTGCTGCCCAACATCGTCAGCGGGTTGATCGTGCAGGCGACGATCCAGTTCGCGCTGGCGATCCTGGCCGAGGCCGCTTTGAGCTACCTGGGCCTGGGCACCCAGCCGCCGCAGCCCAGCTGGGGCCGCATGCTGAACGAGGCGCAGAGCATGCTGTTCCTCGCGCCGCAGCTCGCCGTCTGGCCCGGCCTGGCGATTGCGCTCAGCGTGCTGGGGCTGAACCTGATGGGCGACGGGCTGCGCGACTTGCTGGACCCGCGCCTGGCGCGGTCGCGCTGAGCTTGTAGGGATGGCGCGTCAGCGCTGATCTTCGACACGCAGCGCGCCGCGCTCAATGCTCCTCGGTCAGCGCACGCGGAATGGCTTCGGCCAGAAAATCGTAGACGCGACGCACCAGTTTGCTGGCGCGAATTTCGCGGTGCACCGCCAGCCAGCACGGCAGCGGCGGAATCGCCAGCTGCGGCAGCACGCGTTGCACGTCGGGCAGGGAACGCACGCTGAAATGCCCCAGGAAACCGATGCCCGCGCCGGCGGCCACCAGGCTGGCGTAGCTGACCTGGTCGTCGGTGCGGAAGGCGAAGTCTTCGCGCTTCACCTTGAAGCCCATCTTCGCGAAGCCGCGCAAGATGGTCTCGTCGCGGTCGTAGCCGATCAGCCGGTGCGCCACCAGCTCTTCCGGCCGGCGCGGGGTGCCGGCGCGCTTCAGGTAGCTGCGGTGCGCGTAAGCACCCACCGCCACCTCGCCCAGCTTGCGCACCACCAGCGAGCTTTGCGCCGGCCGCAGCATGCGCACCGCGATGTCGGCCTCGCGCCGCAGCAGGTTGGTGATCTGGTTCGAGGCCACCAGCTCGACCGAGATGCCTGGCTCGGTCTGCTGCAAGGCCGCCAGCACCGGCGGCAGCAGCCACGCCGCAGCCACCTGGCTGGCGGCGATGCGCACCGTGCCCACGTCGAGCTCGCGCTGCTTGAACAGGCTGCGCGACAACGCATCGGCGCCGGCCTCCATCTGCCGTGCGGCGTCGGCCATGGCCAGCGCGGCGGCGGTGGGCGTCACGCCGCGGCCGGTGCGCTCGAACAGCGGCGTGCCGAGCTGCGCTTCCAGTTCGGCCACGTGACGGCTCAGCGTGGGCTGCTGGGCCTGCAGCTGGCGGGCCGCGCCCATCAGGCTGCCGGCGTCCAGCACGGCCAGGAAACTGCGCACCAGGCTCCAGTCGAAACGCTGCGTGTCCATGCGGTTTTGCATACCTCCGAGCTTGCGTGGGCGAATTGTGCATGCAAGCGCGGGGCCGCACGCCATTCGCCACAAGCCAATCGCCTCAGGTGCGCATCAACTGCCCCAGCTCGCGACGCGGCGCGGCGTCGGCGTCGACCATGCCGTAGCCCACGCGGGCCAGCATCTGAACCGTGGTGTCGTCGGTGCCGAAACCCAGCAGCGCGCGCAGTGCGTCGTGCTGCGGCCGGACCTCGGCAAACTCCTGCAGCGCCTGCGACAGTGGGTGCATGTCGACACCTGCCGCCGTGGCCTGCAGGTGGGCCCGCACGTAGGCGCGTCCGCTGTCGACCTGCGCCGCGCGTGCGTTGCCGCGCGAGGCGATCCAGAAGTAGCCGCTGCCGGTCTCGAAGACCGACCAGCGGTTCATCGTCTGCTTGTAGTTGGAGCTGCCGCGCTGCGGCACCTCGAAGCGGTCGAACAGGCCCACGCTCGCCATCAGCCTCACCATCGTGCCCGTCAAGGCGATGCCGTCGCGGTGTTGTTCGATCTCGTCGGGTCCGATGCGCATCAGCCGGGCCGACTCGAGGTAGGTGCGCGGCGTCAGCATCTCGGTCTCGAACGAATCGCGGGTGATGCGGCGCAGCGCCGCCATCGCCTCGGCGTCGGTCACCGCGCCGGCCAGCAGGCCCGTCGCGGGGCTGGTGCTCGCGGTCAGGCCTTGCCAGACGGCGGCCGGCACACGGCGCGCGTTGTCGAAAGCGCCCTTGTGCGTGTGACGGCGGCGGATCTGCGCGAACAGCGGGTCCTTGGGCGTCGCGGCATCGCGGGTCAGCGACAACCGCGCCACCGTGCGGCCGCCCGGCAGTTCGCGCGGGCCGGGTTCGCCGTCGGGGAACAGCTGAACCCGAACGCCGTGGCCGCGCTCGGCGGCCGCCATCACCGCCAGTTCGATGAAAGCGCCGCAGCCGATAAGGATCTGGCGCCCGAACGGGTCGGTCTCGGGCAGCAGCCGCTCGCCGTCGCAGACCAGCCTGATCTCGCCGTCGCGTCGCAGGTCGGCGATCCACGGCTGGCGGTTGTGCGGGTTGGGCGCCAGCAGGCCGTGGGCCAGCATCCAGCGGCGCACATCGGGCGTCTCGTCCGGCGGCTGCCAGGCCCCGACCGACGCCGCCGGGTAGCCGGCGGAACAAGCCGCCAGCGGCAGTGTTGCCAGCACGGCACCGCCGCCCGTAAGCTGGATGAAGCGACGCCGTTGGAGCGTCGGGTGGCGAGTCTGCGAGTGGTGCATGTGAACCTCGTTGAAAAAGTAGGAAAGGCGCCGATGAAGGCGAAGCGACGGTCACCAATGTCGCCCGACGCGGCCGGCCTGTCCATGCACAAGCCAGCATGTCTGCCATGCAGAAGCGCATGGCGTCCGGCGTGCAGCAGCGGGCGTTCGACGCCATGCAAACCTGCATAGCTCGTATCTGAAAACAACGAATTGCGCATGTAAAGCCGGCTGCGCACACTGGCCCCATTCCGAACTTTCAAGGAGACAGCGATGGCAAAGACAGTCTTGGTGCTGGGTGCGAACGGGCGCCTGGGGCAGCCGCTGACGCAGGCGTTTTCGGCCGCCGGCTGGGGTGTGCTGGCGCAGGCGCGGCGCCCACTGGACGTCACTCACGGCGGCCTGCGCGACGTGCGCCACGTGCGCGCCGGACTCGACGACAGCAAGGCCCTGGCGCGTGAGGCCCGGGCGGCCGACGTGGTGGTCCACGCGCTGAACCCGGCCTACCACCGTTGGCCCACCGACGCGCTGCGGCTGCTGCGCCAGGGCATGGCGGTGGCGCAACAGCTCGGCGCCGCCTTCATGCTGCCGGGCAACGTCTACAACTTCGGTGAAGGCATGCCGGCGCGGCTGGCGGTGGACACACCGCAGCAGCCCAGCACGCGCAAGGGCTGCATCCGCCGCGCGATGGAGAGCGAGCTCGAACTCGGCGCGGCGCGCGGCCTGCGCAGCGTGCTGCTGCGCGCCGGCGACTTCTACGGCGCCGGCAATGGCAACTGGTTCGACATGGCGATCACCAAGGGCCTGTCGCGCGGCAGGCTGGTCTACCCCGGGCCGCTGGGCCTGCCCCACGCCTGGGCTTACCTGCCCGACCTGGCGCGCGCCTTCGTGGCGCTGGCCAATCGTGCGGACGAAGACGCGCTGCCGGCCTTCAGCCGCTTCCACTTTGCCGGTCACACGCTGACCGGCCAGGCCCTGCTCGACGGCATCGAACAAGCCGCCAACTCGCTCGGCGTGCGGCCGGCCGGCGGCTTCCAACGCGGTGGCATTCCGTGGCCGCTGCTTCGCGTCGGCGGCATCGTGTGGCCGATGTGGCGCGAGCTGGCCGAGATGGCCTACCTGTGGCGTGTGCCGCATGCGCTCGACGGTGCCGCGCTGCAAGGCGTCGTCGGCCCGCTCGCAGCAACGCCACTCGACGTGGCCTTGCGCAGCAGCCTGCTGGGACTGGGCTTGGCCCCGGCTGCCAGCGCGCCCCACACTGCGCCGACGTGATGCCGCCGGGCGGCCGGCCCGCAGCGCGAACTGCGGTTATCGTCGCGCGTGCTTTCATCGACTCCACCGCAGCCCGCCCCGTCTGCATCGGCGACCCTGCTCGATGTGCGTGACCTGCGCGTCGGCCTGAACACCTCGCGCGGCCCGGCCGATGCGCTGCGCGGTGTTTCGTTTTCCATTGGCCGCGGCGAGACCGTGGGCCTGATCGGCGAAAGCGGCTGCGGCAAGTCGATGACCGCGCTGGCGCTGATGGGCTTGCTGCCGATCGGCGCCCGCGTCGGCGGCAGCATCTGCTTCGATTCACATGAACTGGTGGGTGCGCCGGAGTCGGCGCTGTGCAAGCTGCGCGGCGACCGCATCGGCATGATTTTCCAGGAGCCGATGACGGCGCTGAACCCGCTGCACACGGTTGGCGCGCAGGTGGCCGAACCGCTGCGTCAGCACCGCGGCATGGGCCGCCGCGAAGCCCGCGCCGAGGCGCTGCGCCTGCTCGACCGGGTGCGGCTGCCGCAGGCGTCGCAGCGCCTCGACGCCTATCCACACCAGTTGTCCGGCGGCCAGCGCCAGCGCGTGATGATCGCGTCGGCGCTGGCCTGCGGCCCCGACCTGCTGATCGCCGACGAGCCCACCACCGCGCTCGACGTGACGCTGCAGGGCGAGATCCTCGACCTCATCGCTGAACTGGTGCGCGAGACAGGCATGGCGCTGCTGCTGGTCAGCCACGACCTCGGCGTGATGGCACGCACGGTGCAACGCGTGATGGTGATGTACGGCGGAACGGTGGTCGAAAGCGGCCCCACCGCCAGCGTCTTCGAGCGGCTGGCGCATCCGTACACGCGCGGGCTGTTCGGCGCCCGGCCTCGCCTGGGGCAAGCGCTGGTGAACGGCCACAAGCCGAGGCTGGTGACGATCGCCGGGCGCGTGCCCGAACTGGTCGACCTGCCGGCAGGCTGCCCGTTTGCCGACCGCTGCGAGCGGGTCGTTCCCGCCTGCCGCGAAGCGCCGCCGCCGGCGGTGACGGTGGCGCCCGATCACCTGGCGCGCTGCCTGCGCATTGAGGCATGATTCGCGCCCGCGCCGTCTGCGCGCGGCACCGAGGAGAGCCCATGTCGACGCCTGCTTTGAGCGGACTCATCGTGCTGCGCTGCGTGGCGATGTCGGCGGCCTTGCTGGGATGCGTGGCGGTGTTTGCGCAGCCGCAACAGGCACCCCAGCCGCGCTTCGACTTCGCCACCGCACCCGGCGCCCTGCCCAAGGACGTGCTGCCTTCGCGCTACCGGCTGCAGTTCGATCTGGACCCCGCGAGCACGAACTTCGCGGCCACGGCGGCCATCGCGCTGCGTGTGCTGAAGCCGGTGCCGGGCATCGTGCTGCACGCGCATGAACTGCAGGCCGATTCGGTGACGCTGGTGGCCGCCGATGGATCGCGGCAAACGCTGCGCGCAGTCCCCGGCACGCCGCCGCAAACCTGGCAGCTGACACCGCTCGACGGGGCGCCGGTCGCCGCCGGCGACTACACGCTGAACATCGCCTACCGGGGCGCGGTGCAGAAGACCGGCCAGGGGCTGTTTGGCGTGTCCTATTCCGCACTGGGCCAGCCGCAGCAGATGCTCGCCACCCAGTTGGAGGCGGTCTACGCGCGCACGCTGTTCCCCGGCTTCGACGAGCCGGCCTTTCGCTCCGTGTTCGAGATCGCCGTCACCGCACCGGCCGGCTACGAGGTGCTGTCGAACATGCCGCTGGCCAGCCGCGAGGCCGCAGGCGCAGGGCAACTGCACCGCTTCGAGCCGACCCCGCCGATGCCGAGCTACCTGGTCGCGCTGGCGGTCGGCCGCTTCGACACCCTGCAAGGCCGCGCCGCCGACGTGCCGCTGCGCATCTTCACGGCGCCCGGCAAGCGCGAGCAGGCGCGCTATGCGATGACGGTGACGGAGCAGGTCGTGCCCTACTACAACGACTATTTCGGCCTGCCGTATGCACTGCCGAAGCTGGACCAGCTGGCGGTGCCCGGCGTGCGCGACGGCGCGATGGAAGACTGGGGTTTGATCTCGTACTCCGAGCCGACGATCCTGTTCGACCCCGCCAAAAGCAGCCCGCAAACCCAGCGCTGGGCGTTCAACACCATCGCGCACGAGATCGCGCACCAATGGTTCGGCAACCTCGTCACCGCCGCGTCGTGGGAGGAGATCTGGCTCAACGAGGCGTTCGCGACCTGGCTCGCCACCAAGGCCACGACGCGCTTCAACCCGGCCTGGCAGACGCAGCTTCACGCACGCGGATGGATCGACCGCGCGATGGCGGTCGACGCCACCTCGGCCACACGTGCCATCCGTTCCGGCCCGGTGCGCGAGTCGGCGGTGTTCGACGTGTTCGACACCATCACCTACAGCAAGGGCGGCGCGGTGCTGTCGATGCTGGAGCAATGGCTGGGGCCCGACGTGTTTCGGCGCGGCCTGGCCGACTACATGCAAGCGCAGAAGTTTTCCAATGCCACCGCCGGCGACCTGTGGCATCACATGGGCCAGGCCTCGGGCCGCAACGTGGCGCAGGTGGCCGCCAGCTGGACCGACCAGCCCGGCTTTCCGCTGCTGCGTGTGGCCAGCCGGTGCGTGGCCGGGCGCACCCTGGTGACGCTCACGCAGCAGCGCTTCTGGCTCGCGCCGCAGGCCACGGGCCCGGCGCTGTGGCAGGTGCCGGTGCGGTTGTCGCGCGGCGCGCAGCAGGCCAGTACGCTGCTGAACCAACCCGAGCAAAGCGTGGCGTTCGACGGCTGCAGCAGCCAGCCCGTGGTGGCCAACGCGGGCGGGGCCGGCTTCTACCGTGTCGAGTACGCCGCCGCCGACCTGCGGCGCGCGACGGCGGGCTTTGCGCGGCTGGCGCCGGCCGACCGCGTGGCGCTGCTGAGCGACAGCTTTGCGCTGGCGCAGGCGGGCCGCGTGCCGTTCACGGGGTACGTCGACTTGCTGTCGGCGCTGCCGCGCGTCACCGACGCCAGCCGAGGCACGCTGTTTACGATGGCCATGCAGTCACTGCACTTCCTCGACGTGACGATGCAGGGCACCGCAGCCCAAGCGCGCATTCGCGCTGCGGGTCGCGCGCTGCTGGCGCCGGCGCTGGCAAGTTTGGGCTGGCAGCCGCGCGCCGGCGAGGACGACGAGGACACCAGCCTGCGCGCCGCGCTGATCGAGCGCCTGGCCCGCTTCGACGATGCCGACGTGACGCGCCGCGCGCGGCAGGCCTTCGATGCCGACGCGGCCGGTGAAGCTGCGTTGCCGGGCTCGATCCGCGCGGCGGTGGTCCACGCGGTCGGCGCGCAGGCGGACAGGCCGCACTTCGACAAGCTGCTGTCGTTGCTGCGCTCGGCCAGCGGCGAGGAGGATCGCTGGATGTACGCCTCGGCGCTGGCCATGGGGCGCGATGCCACCCGTGCGAGCGAGCTGCTGGCGGCGTCGCTCGACCCCAGCTTGCCGTCGAACATCGCCACCGATATTCCGGGCATGGTCAGCGCGAACTCGCCGCACCACAGGCTGGCCTACGCCTTCACGCTGGCGAACTGGGCCGCGCTGGCAGAACGCGCCGGCAGCATGTTCGGCTCGCGCGACAACCTGTTGCCCGATGCCGCGCGCGGCTTCACCGACACGGCCCAGGCAGGCCGGCTGGTTACCGACCAGGCTGCCAACGCCGGACCCGACGGCTCCGTCGCGGCCGCGCGCGCCTCCCAAGGCATCGAGTTGCGGGCGCGCGTGCGGCAGCGCGATGCGGCGTTGCTGGCGGCGCACTTGGCGCATCTGGCGCAGCGGGTCGCGCAGGCAGGGCGCTGAACTTGCTGGTTGTCAGCCACCTCGTCAAGCACTACCCACTGCCGCGCGAAAGCCTGCTGCGGGCGGCGCCGGTGGTGCAGGCGCTGCGCGGTGTCAGCCTCACGCTGCAGCCCGGGCAAAGCCTGGGCATCGTCGGCGAATCGGGCTCGGGCAAGTCGACGCTGGCGCGGCTGGTGATGGCGCTGGAGCGGCCCACGTCGGGCAGCGTGGCGCTGAACGGGCGCGACCTGAACGCGCTGTCGCCCGCCGACTTGCGCGCCGCCCGCGTCGATTTCCAAATGGTGTTTCAAGACCCGTACGGCTCGCTCGACCCGCGCCAGCGCGTGGGCCGCATCGTGGTCGAGCCGCTGCCGGCGCTGGGCAGCGCCGAGCGCGCGCGCCGGCTGCATGAAGCGCTGGACGCGGTTGGCTTGCGCGCCAGCGATGCCGACAAATACCCGCACGAGTTTTCCGGCGGCCAGCGCCAGCGCATCGCCATCGCGCGGGCGCTGATCACGCGGCCGAAACTCATCGTCGCCGACGAGCCCGTCAGCGCGCTCGACGTGTCGGTGCAGGCCCAGGTGCTGAACCTGCTGCAGGACCTGCGGGCGCAGTTCGGCGTGGCCTACCTGTTCATCAGCCACGACCTGGCGGTGGTCGACCATGTGTGCGGCAATGCGGGTGACGAGGTGGCGGTGATGTACGCCGGCCGCATCGTCGAACAGGGCCCGTCCGAAGTCTTGTTCAGGCAGGCCGCACACCCCTACACCCGCGCGCTGATTGCCGCGTTGCCGCAGGTCGACACGGCACCGGCGTCGGGTGTGCGGCGATCCATTACATTCGCGCCTGAAAGCACGGTGGCGCCCGGCGTCGGCTGCTCGTTCGCGGCGCGATGCCCGTGGCGGCAGCCGCGCTGCGATGCCGAGGTGCCCGAGTTGCGCACGCTGGCCAGCGGGCATGTTGCCGCCTGCCACCGCGCCGAAGACCTTGTTGCCGATTCCACCCAGGAGAGAACACCATGACCCAACCGACCCGACTCGCTGCGGCCATCGCATTCGGCCTTGCGCTGACAGGTGCCGGCTTCAGCGCCGAGGCGCAAACGCGCAAGGACAGCGTCATCCTCGCGATGGTGCTCGAGCCGACAGGCCTGGACCCGACCATCGCGCCGGCCGCCGCCATCGGCGAGATCGTTCACTACAACGTGCTCGAAGGCCTGACCAAGATCAACATGGACGGCAGCATCACGCCCTTGCTCGCCGACAGCTGGACGATGGACCCCGACGGCAAGAGCTACACCTTCAAGCTCAAGCGCGGCGTCAAGTTCCACGACGGCGAGGTCTTCGATGCGTCGGACGTGAAGTTCAGCTTCGAACGCGCCCGCGCCGAGGGCTCGACCAACAAGGCCAAGAAAGCGGTGTTCGACAACATCAGCCGCATCGAGACGCCCGACGCCTTCACCGTGATCGTGGTGCTGAACCAGGCCGACGGCAACTTCCTGTTCCGCATGGGCGAGAACACCGCCGTCATCCTTGACCCGAAAAGCGCGGCCACCACCGCGACCAAACCTGTCGGCACCGGCCCGTTCAAGTTCGACAACTGGGCCAAGGGTTCGGCCGTCACGCTGGTCAAGAACGACGGCTTTCGCAACGCGCCGGCCGTCAAACTGAAGAAGGTCAGCTTCCGTTTCATCAACGACGCCGCGGCGCAAGTGGCCGCGCTGCTGGCCGGCGACATCGACGGCATGCCGCGCTTCGGCGCGCTGCAAAGCCTGAAGCAGTTCCAGGGCGACGCGCGCTTCACGGTCGAGGCCGGCGGCACCGAAGGCAAGACCATCGTCAGCATCAACAACAAGAAGAAGCCGTTCGACGACGTGCGCGTGCGCCGCGCCATCGCTGCCGCCATCGACCGGCAGGCGGTGATCGACGGTGCGCAGCAAGGCTTCGGCAAACCCATCGGCAGCCACATGGTGCCCAGCGACGCCGGCTATGTCGACCTGACCGGCGTGAACCCGTACAACCCCGAAAAAGCCAAGGCACTGCTGAAGGAAGCCGGTGTTGCCTTGCCGTTGAACGTGACGCTGACGTTGCCGCCGCCCGAGTACGCGCGCAAGGGCGGCGAGATCGTGGCGGCGCAACTGGCCAAGGTCGGCATCGTTGCCAAGATCGAAAACGTCGAGTGGGCGCAGTGGCTCAGCGGCCCGTTCAAGGGCAACTTCGACCTGACCATCATCAGCCACGTCGAGCCGCTGGACTTCGACCGCTATGCCGACCCGGCCTACTACTGGGGCTACGACAGCAAGGCCTACCGCGACCTGGTGGCCAAGTACAACAGCACCGGCGACAGCAAGGTCCGGCTGAAGCTGCTGGGCGACATTCAAAAGCAGCTCGCCACCGACTCGGTCAAC
>JANNBZ010000268.1:0-1790 GCA_031386065.1 Burkholderiales bacterium | reverse complement strand
GCCTTTTTGCTCCACCTTGCCGACCAGGCGCTTGATCTCGTCTTTGTGCATCAACAGCTTCTTGGTGCGGTCGGCCTCGGGGCTGACGTGGGTCGACGCGCTGCGCAGCGCGTTGATTTGGCAGCCCAAAACGTAAACCGCGCCGTCGCGGATGACGACGTAGCCGTCGGTCAACTGCACTTGCCCGGCGCGCATGGCCTTGATCTCCCAGCCTTGCAGCACCATGCCGGCCTCGAATCGTTCTTCGATGTGGTAGTCGAACCTGGCGCGTCTGTTTTCGGCGATGGACATGGGTTGGAATCTGCGCCGTGGAGGCGTCAATACAATGGTCGCATTGTATGAAGCACGTCAAGAAGTCAGTTCTGCTGTGGTACTCGCCGCACGAGATGTACAGCCTGGTCACCGGGATCGACGACTACCCGAAGTTCCTGCCCTGGTGCGAACGCGCCGAGACGCTGTCGACCAACGGCGACGAAGTGACGGCGCGTTTGCACCTGGCCTACATGGGGGTGCGACACGCGTTCACCACCCGCAACCGCCACGTGCCCGATGCGTCGGTGGTGGTCGGCCTGGTCGACGGCCCGTTCTCGCTGCTAGACGGCACCTGGGCCTTTACGCCGCTGGGCACCGACGCCAAGGCCTGCAAGATCAATTTCGAGCTGCGCTACGCGTTCACGAACAGCGCACTCGAAGCCCTGATCAGCCCCGTTTTCGACCGCATCGCGAACAGCTTCGTCGATTCTTTCGTGAAGCGCGCCGAGCAGGTGCATGGACCGCGCTGAGCTGCGAGTCAGCGTGGCTTACAGCCCGCGCGCCGGCGAACTCGACCTGGTTGAGATCACCCTGCCTGCGGGCGCAACGGTGGGGCTGGCGCTGAGCCGCAGCGGGCTGTTGGACCGTCACCCCGGATTGACCGCTGCCGATTGCAAGACCGGCGTCTGGGGGCAGTTGCGCCGTCCGGAAGATTCGCTGCGCGACCTGGACCGGGTCGAGGTTTACCGCCCGTTGCAGGTCGACCCGAAAGAGGCGCGTCGGTTGCGCTACCGCAGTCACCGCGCAAAGCTGGCCTCGGCCCGACGCTGAGCGCGCGCGGTCCGCCGCCGTCGCCGCTATTTGCAGTCGGACGCGATGACGGCCTTGGCGCGCTTGACTTCCTCGGCGCGGCCAGCGTCGTCCAGGATTTCGCGCTCGCCTTTGGCATTGGTCCGCGAGATGCGCATGCCGTCATCCAGCGTGCGTGCATACGCCTTCGCGCGCGTGCAATTCTCGGCACGACTGGCGGCGGCCTTGTCTTCTTCGGCCTTGGTCTTGGCGGCCTGCTCTTCCTCGGCCTTGCGGCGCTTGGCTTCAAGCTCAGGCTCGACGCCCTTGGGCAGCGGAGGCGTGGCAGCGGCCGAGGCGCCGGACGCAGGGATTGCGGCTGTCGCTGCGGCCTTGCGCTGCTGCGTGGTGGTGGGGCGCTGCAGCACGTCTTTGTCCGCCGTGCCATTGGGCGGCGGCAGGTCGCTGTACTGCACCACGCCGGCTTTGTCGCGCCACTTCCACTGCGCGAAAGCGTTGCCGCCGAGCAGCGAGCCGAGCAGGGCGAGAACGAGCAACAAGGTCAAACGAGGCATGAACAGAACCCGAACACGGTGAGTGCGCGCAGTGTAAGGGGGCCGGGTGTGCCTTTCACCCTGCGAATCGGGGCCGTTGGCGTGAGAAGCACACGCAATCGGCCCCGGCGTGTGCCCCTCCGTATAATTCGGTTTTGCGACTGGAGCTTTCCTCATGCGCCTCCTCGGCAAAGC
>JANNBZ010000425.1:0-3038 GCA_031386065.1 Burkholderiales bacterium | reverse complement strand
CCAGCGCCGGCTCGACCTGGTACTCCTTGTTGTAGCGCGTCAGGCCTTCGTAGGCGTGCATCAGGATTGCGTTGGTCGTGGCGTGGTTCTGCGAGTGCGGGTCCAGCGTCAGGATGTCGTTCTGCGCCGCCCAGCGCAGCGTGGCCGCGCCAGCGGTGCCGGCGGCGAGGCAGGCTGTGAGCGACAGGGCGGCAACGAGGGTGTTGATCTTCATGGGGGGCGGCTCCAGGCCAGGGGGGATGCCCGATCGTAGTCAACAACGCCCGCTTTCGGCCTCGGGTCGGACCCGAGCCCCGAGCTTGAAGCGGTGGCCTGTCGCAACGGTGGTAAATTGCGCCCCGGATTGCAGACGCCGCTGGGCGCCGCTGGTCCGCCGAACGGCGCAGTCGCGAGGCGGAAGGTTCTCAACCCATCGATGCGCCGGAAACCGGTGCGAAAGGTGAGCGAAATGATGCAGCAGACACGGTCGAACTCGTACCTGTTCGGGGGCAACGCGCCCTATGTCGAAGAGATGTACGAGGCCTACCTCGACAACCCCGGCTCGGTGAGCGAGAGTTGGCGTGCCTACTTCGACGCGCTGCAAAACGTGCCCGCCGCCGACGGCAGCACCGCACGCGACGTGGCCCATGCGCCAGTGGTCGAGTCGTTCGCCCAGCGCGCCAAGGCCAACGCCTTCGGCAACAAGGCCAGCAGCGCCGACCTGGCGGTGGCGCGCAAGCAGGTTCACGTGCAGTCGCTGATCGCAGCCTACCGCTTCCTCGGCTCGCGCTGGGCCAACCTCGACCCGTTGCAACGGCAAGAGCGGCCGAAGATCCCGGAACTGGAGCCGGCGTTCTACGACCTGAGCGAGTCCGACATGGACATCTCGTTCAGCGCCAGCAACACCTACTTCTCGACCGCCGAGAACATGAGCCTGCGGCAGATCGTGCAAGCCTTGCGCGAGACGTATTGCGGCTCCATCGGCGCCGAGTACATGCACATCACCGAGCCCGCCGAAAAACGCTGGTGGCAGCAGCGGTTGGAGACGATTCGCTCGAAGCCCAATTTCACCGCCGACGAAAAGAAGCACATCCTCGACCGGCTGACGGCCGCCGAAGGCCTTGAGCGCTATCTGCACACGAAGTACGTTGGTCAGAAGCGCTTTTCACTGGAAGGCAGCGAGAGTTTCATCGCGTCGATGGACGAACTGGTGCAACGCGGCGGCGTGATGGGCGTGCAGGAAATCGTCATCGGCATGGCGCACCGTGGCCGGCTGAATGTGCTGGTCAACACGCTGGGCAAGGCGCCCGCCGACCTGTTCTCGGAGTTCGACCACACGGCACCCGAGAACCTGCCGTCGGGCGACGTGAAGTACCACCAGGGCTTTTCCAGTGACGTGACCACATCGGCAGGCCCAGTGCACCTGAGCCTGGCCTTCAACCCCTCGCACCTTGAAATCGTCAACCCGGTGGTCGAGGGCTCGGTGAAGGCGCGACTCGACCGGCGCGGCGACAAGAAGGGCGACTCGGTGCTGCCCATCATCGTGCACGGTGACGCCGCCTTCGCCGGCCAGGGCGTGGTGATGGAGACGCTGGCGCTGGCGCAGACGCGTGGCTACTTCACCGGCGGCTCGGTGCACATCGTCATCAACAACCAGATCGGCTTCACCACCAGCGACCCGCGCGACACCCGCTCCACGCTTTACTGCACCGACGTGGTCAAGATGATCGAGGCCCCGGTGCTGCATGTGAACGGCGACGACCCCGAAGCCGTGGTGCTGGCCACGCAGATGGCGCTCGACTACCGCCAGCAGTTCAACAAGGACGTGGTGGTCGACATCGTCTGCTTCCGCAAGCTCGGCCACAACGAACAGGACACACCAGCGCTGACGCAGCCGCTGATGTACAAGAAAATCGCGGCCCACCCCGGCACGCGCAAGCTGTACGGCGAGAAGTTGGTGACCCAGGGCGTGTTGCCGGCCGATGGCCCCGATGCGATGGTCAAGGCGTTCCGCGCCGCCATGGACGCCGGCAAGCACACCACCGATCCGGTGCTCACCAACTACAAGAGCAAGTACGCGGTCGACTGGTCGCCGTTCCTCGGCAAGAAGTGGACCGACGCCGCCGACACCGCCTTGCCCACCGCCGAGATCAAGCGCTTGGCCGAGCGCGTCACCACGCTGCCGAAGGACTTCAAGGTTCATCCGCTGGTCGAGAAAGTGCTGGCCGACCGCGCAGCCATGGGCCGCGGCGAGATCAATGTCGATTGGGGCATGGGTGAGCACCTGGCCTATGCCTCGCTGGTGGCGAGTGGCTATGCCGTGCGCCTGTCGGGCGAAGACAGCGGGCGTGGCACCTTCACCCACCGCCACGCGGTGCTGCACGACCAGAACCGCGAGCGCTGGAACGAAGGCACCTACACGCCGCTGAGGCACGTCTCCGACGGCCAAGCGCCGTTCGTGGTGATCGACTCTCTTCTGTCGGAAGAAGCGGTGCTGGGCTTCGAATACGGCTACGCCTCGTCGGAGCCGAACACGCTGGTCATCTGGGAAGCGCAGTTCGGCGATTTCGCCAATGGCGCGCAGGTGGTGATCGACCAGTTCATCGCCTCGGGCGAGGTGAAGTGGGGCCGCGCCAACGGCATCACGCTGATGCTGCCGCACGGCTACGAAGGGCAGGGGCCCGAGCACTCGTCGGCGCGGCTGGAGCGCTTCATGCAACTGGCCGCCGACAACAACATGCAGATCGTGCAGCCCACGTCGTCCAGCCAGATCTTCCACGTGCTGCGGCGCCAGATGGTGCGCATGTTCCGCAAGCCGCTGGTGATCCTGACGCCCAAGTCTTTGCTGCGCGCCAAGGACGCCACCTCGCCGCTGACGGAGTTCACCAAGGGCGAATTCAAGACCGTGATCGGGCCGTTGCGCGCCGAAGTCGAGGGCGACAGCGTCAAGCGCGTGATCGCCTGCTCGGGCAAGGTGGCCTATGACGTGATCAAGCGCCGCGACGAGAAGAAGGCCTGGGACGTGGCGATCCTGCGCGTCGAGCAGCTCTATCCCTTCC
>JANNBZ010000261.1:0-10840 GCA_031386065.1 Burkholderiales bacterium | reverse complement strand
TCGGCCACGTTGCTGTTCGAGCCCACGCTCACGTAGAGCCGGCTGCCGTCGGCGCTGGCGACCACGTTCTTGGTCCAGTGGTGATTGATGGGCCCGCCCGGCAGATCGACCAGCTTGGTGGCCGCAGCAGTGATGCGCGTCTGCCCGCTGACGTAGGGAAACTGCAGCACGGCGTCTGCGTTGGCGACGTAGAAATTGTTGCCGACCAGCACCATGCCGAAGGGTGAATCGAGACCGTCGATGAAGACGCTGCGGACCTCGGCGGTGCCGTCGCCGTCCACGTCGCGCAGCAGCGTGATGCGGTTCGCGCTGGCCACGCCGGCGCCGGCTTTCTTCATGAACAGCTTGGCGAACCAGCCCTTGATGCCGCCGCTGTCACCCGGCCGCGGCGGGGCGTTGGTTTCGGCCACCAGCACGTCGCCGTTGGGCAGCACGTACAGCCAGCGCGGGTGCTGAAGGCCGGTCGCGAACGGCGCCACCGCCATGCCCGGCGCAGCCACCGGGGTCGACCCGGCAGGCCAGCCGGTGGCGGTGGCGACGTTGATGGTCGGGATCAGGGTGCGGGTCGGCGGCGGCAGGCTGATGCCGCTGCCGGTGCCGGCGGACACCGGCAGCTTGGCGGTGTCGCCGCAGGCGGCCAGGGCCAGCAACAACAGGGCAGGCAAGGCGATTCGACTTCGGTTCATGGGGACAGGCTCCGTACAGCGTCTGGATGGGTGCGAGTGGGTGGTTGCGCGTTGGTTCCGGTGCGCATGCGCTTCAGGTCGGTCCGAGCATGCGGCGCGGGTCGACCCAGGCATCGAACTGTTCTGCGCTCACTGCCCCCGACGCGATACTGGCTTCGCGCAGCGAGCTGCCCTCGCGGTGCGCGTTCTTCGCGATCTGTGCCGCGCGGTCGTAGCCGATGTGCGGCGCCAGCGCGGTGACGAGCATCAACGAGCGCTGCAGCAGTTCATCCACGCGCTGTGTGTTGACCTGGATGCCGCTGACGCAGTGCGCCGCAAAGCTGTTCATGCTGTCGGCCAGCAGGCGCAGGCTGTCCAGCGTGTTCAGCACGATCAGCGGCTTGTAGACGTTGAGTTCAAACTGGCCCTGGCTGGCCGCGAAGCCGATGGCCGCGTCATGGCCCATCACCTGCGCGCAGACCATCGTCAGCGCTTCGACCTGGGTCGGGTTCACCTTGCCCGGCATGATGGAACTGCCGGGTTCGTTCTCGGGCAACTGCAACTCGCCCAGGCCGGCGCGCGGCCCGCTGCCCATCAGCCGGATGTCGTTGCCGATCTTGGTCAGCGCCACGGCCAGCATCTTCAGTGCGCCGTGAAAGCCGACCAGCGCCTCGTGGCCCGCCATGGCGGCGAACAGGTTGTCGGCCTGCACCAGCGGCAGGTCCAGGCGGCGCGCCAGCAGCGCCGCCACACGCGCGCCGAATTGCGGGTGGGTGTTCAAGCCGGTGCCGACTGCGGTGCCGCCGATGGCCAGTGAGTGCAGCGCCACGCTGGCCTGGCGCAGCGCGGTTTCGCACAGGCCGAGCTGGGCGTCGTAGCCGCCGAACTCCTGCCCCAGCGTGACCTGTGTGGCGTCCTGCAAATGGGTGCGGCCGATCTTCACCACATCGGCAAAGGCGGCGGCCTTGTCGGCCAGCGCCGCTCTCAGGCTGCGCAGCGCAGGGACCAGCAGCTCGCGCACCTGCAGCAGCACGGCCAGGTGCATGGCGGTGGGGAACACATCGTTCGACGACTGGCCACGATTCACGTCGTCGTTCGGGTGCACCGTGCGCGTCGCGCCCAACGGGCTGCCCAGCGACACGGAAGCGATGCTGGCGACGACCTCGTTGACGTTCATGTTGCTTTGCGTGCCCGAGCCCGTCTGCCATGCCGAGATCGGAAACTGCGTGTCGAATTCGCCGCCTACCACGCGCAACGCCGCGGCCGCTATGGCGTCGGATTTCGGTGCGTCGAGCAGGCCGAGATCACGGTTGACACAGGCCCCGGCCCACTTGACCCAGGCCAGCGCGTGAACCACCGGCAGCGGCATGCGCTGTTCGCCGATGGCGAAAAACTTCAGGCTGCGCGCGGTCTGTGCGGCCCACAGCGCGTCTGCCGGAACCTCGATGGGGCCGAAGCTGTCGTGCTCGGTGCGGGTGCTCGCCATGTGAATGCCCTCGTGTCGATGCCGTGCGCGGAGCTCATTCTGAGCTGCCACGGTTCGATGATGCGCGAAGGCCTACTGCGCGTCGCGGGCGGCAGCGGAAGCGGGCGCAGCCGCGTGCGGTTTGCTGAAGTTCGACGCGAAGCCCATCCACGATTCAAACGGCACCTGCGCCATCAATTTGGACACCACTTGTGGAACCAGGCCGGCGAACAGCGCGGGTTTCAGCAGCCAGCGCCAGGGCCGCGTGGCGACCAGCGCACCGCCCAGAACCACAGCCAACACCATCAGTGCCAGAGGGTTGCGTTGCGCCATCGGCTCGATGGCAGTGCGCGCCGCGCCGACGGCCACCGCGCTGACGGCGTTCAACGGGTGGTTGGACCACCAGCCGGCCAGCGCCTCGAACAAAACACCCACCACAGGCAGCGACTTCAAGCGTTCGTGCAGCGACGGATGCAGCTCGCTGCCGTCTGCCGCGTGACGCTTTGGCGCCGAGCGCTGAAGCATTTCGCGACGGAGCCGATCACGCGACAGCGTGAGGCGCGCGAGGGCGGTTGACTCCACCATCGGCACACCGGCGTGGTGAACTTGGGCGGGCGCGTTCAGCGACGCCGATGGCGTCTCGCCTGCGGGCAACACGCTACTCATGCCGCACCCACTTCACGCAGCATGGACACGTCTGCGCTTAGCTGTTCGCGCAAGCTGTCCAGGCTGCTTTTGCGGACCTGGGTGCGCGCCAGCAGCAAGCATGCGACTGCTGCCGCGAGCGGAATCAGCGGACCGGCGAACAGCGCCCACGGCGCCTGAATGTCGGCTGGCGGAATCACCGCCCACAACATCAACGCCACGCCCGCCAGAACCACGGCCACGCCGGTGCACACCAGCGCCACCGCGTACAGGATCGCCTGCCACTTCAACACCGACGTCGTGCCGCGCACCTCGGCCACAACCAGCTCGGCATACGCCTCGACGTGGTCGGCCAGCAAGTGCGGCTTGGTGGCGATGAGATGGAACAGGGGGTGGATGGTCATGGTGCGGCGCGTGCGTTCAGAACATTGAACAAGCGTGTGAAGGCGGAGTGTCGTCCGCGTCCACACGCAGCTCAGGTCAGCGGTTGCTGGAACGACCCATCAGGCTGATCAAGGCCATCAGCGCAGCACCCGTCGCCGCAGCGATCAGCACCGCTTTCAGCGGCTCGTCCTTGATGTAACCCAAGGTCTGGTCAGATGCCTTGGTGGCGGTGTCGCGCACCTGACGGGTCGTGTCGCGCAGCGCTTCCATGCCGCGATTGGCCAGGTCTTGCGTCTGGCCTTTCAGTCGGTCGTAGGCCGGGGCGGCCTGGTCGCGCACCTCTTGAACGGTGTTCGACAGGCTGTCGAGCGCGGTGTTCGCGGCGCGTTGGGTGGACTTGATTGCGCTGTCGGCCGTTTGCGCGGCTTGGTCGGCGGGGTTGGTGGTGGGCTTGGTGTCGAAGGGCTTGGAAGTCAACATGGTGCGGTCCTTGGGTGGTGAATGAAAACGTTGATCGGCGCGGATGCGTCAGTTCTTTTTGATGATGCCGAACAGGAAACTCGCGACGGCCAGGATCGCGAACAACACGAAAAGAATCTTCGCGATGCCGGCGGCGCTGGCAGCGATGCCGCCGAACCCGAACAGCGCGGCGATCAGGGCAATGACGAAAAAGACGACGGCGTAATGCAGCATGGCAAGCTCCTGGTTGTGCGAGCGAACGCTCGCTCTTGATCTCATGAGTCGCAGGTGACTGCCCTGCGATGCGCAAAGTGTGGGCGCGCGCGCGCAGCCAAGCGATAGGGGCCGTGGCCGCCACGCTGTCGGGCGAGCGAGCGAGCCAGCGTAGGACGGCACCGACAGCATCGGCGCTGCTGAGCGCGAGTGGTCGCGCTCAGTGGGCCGAGGTGTGCAGGCTGACAGCGCGTGCGCTGCGCTCTGGCTGCGTCACCTGCGCTTGCGGCAGCCTGGCGCGAACCTCGGTGCCCTGTCCAGGCGCTGACTTCAGCGTCATCACACCGCCTTCAGCCTCGACCCGGTAGCGCATGCCCAGCAAGCCGTGCGCCGAGGTGCGTGGCACGCCGGTGTCGAATCCGATCCCATCGTCGCGAACCGAGATGTGCACCTGCCCCTCTTGGGCCCACAGCTTCACCTCGATGTGTTTGGCCTGCGCGTACTTCGCGATGTTGGTGAAGGCTTCTTGCACCAGTCGGTACACCATCAGTTCGCTGGACGGCTGCAACGTCACCGGCTCCAGCGACGCGTTCACTGGAAGTCCGGAACGGTCGGCAAACTCACGCGCCTGAATTTCGAGCGCCGCCACCAGACCCAGGTTGCTCAGCGACGAGGGCCGCAGGTCTTCGATGATGCGGCGTTTCAACGCAATGCCGCTGTTCAGCGTCTGGTTCAGATGCAGCAGCCGCTCGGCGGCTTCGGGCGTCAACGCGCCCAGCCGCGACTTCAAGCGCGCGGCGTCCAGCTTGGCCGCCGTCAGCAAGGCGCCCAGTTCGTCGTGCAGGTCGCGCGCCAGTCGGCTGCGTTCGTCTTCACGCGCGGTTTGCAAATGCTGCGCCAGCTCGGTGAGCTGTTCGGTGCGGCGTCGCACCTCGTGTTCCAGGCGGTCGGCCTCGGCCTGCAGCAGGCGTTGCTGTTCCTGCCGCTGCAGGTCCAACGCCTGGGTCTGGCGCAGGTACAGATACAGCGCCAGCAGGCTGATGGCGGTCATCGCGGCCACGCCGATGCGGTTCAACATCAGGGTGTCGTACACGTCGGTGCGGCCGGCCGCGATCTTCACCGATTCGTTGGTCAGCAGTTGTTCGCTGAGCAGACGGATCGATTCCATCTGCTCCTTGCCGATGTCGGTCATCAGCAGCGATTTGGCCACCTCGGGCTTGCCTTCGTCGAAAACGCGGATCGTCTCTTTGAGCTCGGACATCTTGCCGTCGACCAGTCGTTTCATCCCGGAGAACACTGCTGCGGGGGCCGGGTCGGCCGCATAGTATTTTTCAAGCCATTGCGTCGATTCGTCGATGTCGTCCAGCGCGTCCGAATACGGCTTGAGGTATTCCTTTCGCTGCGTCAACAGGTAGCCGCGTTGCCCGGTTTCAGCGTCCACCATGTGCCGCAGCAAGCCCTGGACGTTCGCGCGCGCCTGCGCCATCAGGCCGAGCCGGTCTAGCGTGGCGGTCGACTGCCGGTACGAGGTCTCGCTGATGAACACCATCGCCAATGCCGCGAACGCCGCCAACGGCAGCGCAAACGGGCTGCGCTTGACGCGCGAAAGAATGTCAGTGTCCATTTCTGCCCCTAAACTATTCGTCATTCATCTTGACTTCGTCAGACACGCCATGATTCGAATTGCCATCGTCGACGACCACGCCATCGTGCGCGCGGGACTGCGCCAATTCTTCGCCGACCAGGTCGACCTGACCGTGGTGGCCGAAGCCGCCAACGGCCGCGAAGCGCTGGACATCGTGCGCAAGGGCAACGTCGATGTGATGGTGATGGACCTGTCGATGCCCGACCAGAGCGGCGTCGACGCGCTGCTGGCGATCAAGGCGCGCGCGCCCGACCTGCCGGTGTTGATCTTGAGCGGCTTCCCCGAAGAGCACTACGCGACGACCTTGCTGCGCCAGGGCGCGAGCGGCTACCTGAACAAGGAATGCGACCCGGAAGAAATCGTCAAGGCGATTCGAACCGTGTTTCGCGGCCGCAAGTACATCACCGCCGGTGTGGCCGAGTTGCTGGCCGACGGCTTGAGCGGCGGGGGCGACAAACCCAGCCACGAACACCTGTCGGAGCGCGAGTTCCAGGTCTTCCTGCGGCTGGCCAAGGGCGAGACCATTGGCCACATGGCCGACAGCATGTCGCTGAGCGTGAAGACCGTCAGCACCTACCGCACGCGGGTGCTGGAAAAGATGAAGCTGGAATCGAACAGCGACCTGACCTACTACGCGTTGAAGAACGGGCTGATTCAGTAGGCCCACATCAAATCAGGGCACTGAAGCCGCTGTTGCCACTGTCGCCGGCTGCCAGGCGGGTGCAGTAGTGGATCAGGGCATCGATCTCGTTCGACTTGTCGAACACACGGTCGGCGCCGAGTTCCAGGCACTTGCGCCGCATGTCGGTGGTGGCGTAGTTGCTGAGCACCACCGTCTTCATCGGCCGGTGAAGTTGCTGTGCGGCCTTCAGCACGCCGAGGCCGGAGCCGCTTTTCAGGAAGATGTCGACGATCAGCAGATCGCACCCAGCGCTGTCGCGCGTCAACCACGTGACGGCGGCTGCTTCTTCTTCCGCCGTGCCGACCACACTGACCGGCACCAGCTCTTCGAGCGTGGCGATCAGATTCTCGCGAATCACCGGGCTGTCTTCGACGATGTAGGTTTTGAGCACGGTCATGAACTGCAGGGTGACGCCGCGGGATCCGTGTCGTCGAGGCGGGAGGGCGTCTGGGCTGAACCTGAACGAGCGCGAGATTCAGTACAAATGCGCACGGACAAATACACTGCTTGCAAAAACAGTTTGCCGCAAGTCAGCGGCCGCCGTCAGGTGGGAAACACGCGGGTTGCTGTCGGACACGTCCTACTTCGTCAAGCGGCTTCGAGTCAGATTGCCACCACCCGATGCACTTGCACGGTGGCTGTCATGCCGACATAGGCATCGGACTTTCCATACCAGCTACCGGAAATCGGCGCCGCCTGGTTGGGGTCGCGCGCAACGCCGACGCGGATCAACTGGGTGCCGCCGAGCAGGTTGTTGGTCGGGTCGAAGGGCAGCCAGCCCGCACCCGGCAAGTAGGCCTGCAACCATGCGTGGGTGCTGCCCGCGCCCACCGTTTCGGTGCCGCCGGCCGCGTCGCCGATGCCGTCCAACGCAGGGTCGTACAGGTAGCCGGAGACGAAACGCGTGGCCACGCCGAGCCGGCGCGCGGCCTCCATCATCAGCAGCGCAAAGTCGCGACAACTGCCGCTGCCGAGCTTCAACGTGGTCAGCGGCGGCTGCGTGCCTTCTTCGTCGCGTGACGCATACAGGAAGTTCTCGCGGATGCGCTGGTTCATCGCCACCAGCAGGTCGCGCGTGCCGGTCGGCCCGTCTGTGCTGATGAACTGGCGTGCCCACGCCGTCAGCTTGCCACCGGGGTCGTCGTGGTGCGGGCGCAGGTAGTGCTCCAGGTCGAAGCGCTCTTCCACGCTGTAGGCGAAGGGATAGAACTCAGCGCCCGGCGACAGCGGCAGCTCCAGGTTGTTGGTGCTTGCGTGCTCGATCGTGAACGAGCAGACGATCTTCAGTTCGCGCGCCAGACCCAGCGGCTGCACCAGCGCGACCGAGTTGGAATGCGGGTCCTGGATCAGCCGCACGATGGCGTCGGGGCTCACCTCGAGGTCGGTGGCCAGCACGCGCAGGTCGTGGCTGTCGCGCGGGCGGAACATCACCCGGTGCTCACCGAAGGTGACCGCCTCCTTGTAGTGGTAGACGGTGGTGTGAACGATCTCGTAGTGAATCGGCATGCGCAGGGTGAAGCAAGGTTTGTACGCGGCCCCGATTGTCGTCTGCGTCTGCGTGGTGTCGGCTGTAGGCGCAGTCCGACGCGATTTGACGGTGGCGGCCGGCTGACCGGCCTGACACCGCCATGCACATTCACCGCACCCACACAAGGAGTTTGGAATGACGCAGCGACCCACCTGGATGGCAGCCCTTGGCGGATTTGTTGCGATGTTGCTGCTGGTCAGTTTCTATGTGGTCGTCAGCGATGCGGCTCGAAGCGCGCAGTCTGCGCGCCAACTGACCGCCAGCGCGACCGCCCGTCAGGCGATCTGCGGCATGCGCAGCGCGTCGGCGCGAGACCTGTGCTTGGTCACCGCAGCCGGCGCACCGTCGCCGCGTGAGTCAGCGGCCGTGTGGTCGGGTCAGACGCCCAGCAATTCGACTTCGAACATCAAGGTCGCGTTCGGCGGAATCACACCACCGGCTCCTCGCGCGCCGTAGCCCAGCGCGGCTGGAATGACCAGCAAACGGGTGCCACCGACCTTCATGCCCTGCACGCCTTCGTCCCAACCCTTGATCACCATGCCGCCGCCCAGGTGGAAGCCGAACGGGTCGTTGCGGTCTTTGCTGCTGTCGAACTTGGCGCCCTTGACGCCCTCGTTGTAGAGCCAGCCCGTGTAGTGAACCGAGACCTGTTGGCCGGCCTGTGCTTCGGCGCCGCTGCCGACGTTGGTGTCTTCGAATTGGAGGCCGGAGGGGGTGGTGATCATGGCGTTGTCCTTGGTGGCAGAGCGCGAATCCTAGCGCCTTGCGCGGCGGCTTCGCACGCACCCAGGCCAGAGACACTGCTGCGCCACTGTCGGGTGGCTTCGGTCAGCCAATCGCCCAGCGCGGGTGCGGCCACGTCCAGGCCCAGTGCGGCCGCTGCGGTCGTGAGCGCGGCCATGGGGCGGGTCAAATCAACCGCTACCGCGCCGTTCGACTTGCCCAACTTTTCGCCACCGGCGCCGCGCACCAGCGGCACGTGAAGGTAGATCGGCTGCGGCAGGCCCAGCAGCTGCTGCAGGTGGATTTGCCGGGGCGTGTTGTCGGCCAGGTCTTCACCGCGCACGACGTGGCTGATGCCCTGCGCCGCATCGTCGACCACCACCGCAAGCTGGTACGACCACAGCCCGTCGGCGCGCTTCAGCACAAAGTCGCCCACCGCGCGGGTGAGGTTCTGCTGCTGCGGCCCGAGCCGGCGGTCGCACCAGTCGATGATCACGTCGGCACCGTTCGCATCCACCGTTCTCACACGAACGGCCCGCGCCGGCTTGCCGTCCGGGCCGCTCGGTCTGTTGCTGCAGGTGCCCGCGTAGACCAGCTCCGCATGCCGCAGCCGGGCTTGTCCGAGCCCGTGCAGCGCGCGCAGGATGTCGCCTCGCGAGCAGCTGCAGGCATAGGCCTGGCCGTGCGTCACCAGCGTCTGCAAGGCCGCGTCGTACAGCGCCGACCGCTGCGACTGCCACACCGGCGCTGCGTCGGGCAGCAGCCCGCAACGCGCGAGCTGGCCGAGGATGAACTCGCCTGCCTGCGGATCGCAGCGCGGCGTGTCCACGTCTTCGATGCGCACCAGCCAACGGCCTGCGTGGGCACGCGCGTCGAGCCAGCTCGCGAGCGCCGCCACCAGCGAGCCGGCATGCAGCGGCCCGGTGGGCGACGGTGCGAAGCGGCCGCAGTAAGCCGTCATGAAGCCTTCATGTAGCCGTCATGTCGAGACGCGCTCAGGCGTCCATCCAGGGCATGGCGCTGGCCTGCCGCTCGATCAGGGCCTTGCGCGTGGCCGGGCTCTTCAGCTGCGCGAGCCACCAGCCCAGCGCCAGCCCCACCTCGGCCTTGCGCGTGGCGCCGGGCTGCGCGGCGCCGGTCGCGCGCCAGGCGTAACCCATTCGCCCCACCGGCTGCGGCCGTTGCGTGGCCTTCACCACCAAGCGGCCTGCGGCCACGTGTTCCCGCGCCACCGGTTCGGGCAGGTAGCCGCAGCCCAGGCAGCGCAGCTGGGCTTCCAGCTTGGCCTGGGTGCTGGGCACGGTGAACACGTCCTGTCCCGGCAGCAGGTTGACCGTCACCGGCGTCAGTCGCTGGGCCGAGTCGGCCACGGCGACGGCGCGGTGGCGCAGCAACTGCGCGTCGCTGATCGGCCCGTCGACACCGGCCAGCGGGTGGTGCGGCGCGACGGCAAAGACGAACGCGACGTCGCCGAGCGGCTCGACATGGATGCCCGGTGCCGATGCGCGTTCGGCGCCCATGCCGACGCCGATGGCCAGGTCGGCCTGGCCGCTGACCAACGCCTCCCAGGTGCCGGCGAGCACCTCGTTGCGCAGACGCAGGCGCGTCGGTGGTCCGCCTTGAATGGCTCCCTCGACCTGCGGCTCGTGCGCGAAGAACGCCTCGCACAGCTCGAACATCGTTACCCGCGACAGGATGCCGTCGACCGCGATCGTGAGCTGCGTTTCCCAGCCGGTGGCCACGCGCTTGACGCGGTTGGCTACCGCGTCCATCTGGTCCAGCAGGCGGCGGCCTTCGTTCAGCAGTTCCTCGCCGGCGGCGGTCAGGCGCGCCTGCCGCGAGCCGCGGTCGAACAGCAGCACGTCGAGTGCGTCTTCGAGTTGGCGCACGCTGTAGGTCAGTGCCGACGGCACCTTGCCCATGTCGCGCGCTGCGGCGGCAAAGCTGCCAGTGCGCGCGATGGTGTCCATCATCGTCAGTGCGTCCGGGGTCAACACGTTGCGTGACATGGTCGGCGGTGCAGTGCGCGGCGCAGGCCGCAGTGGCTTCATCTTATTTGAACGCTGACTTCACGCGCCTGCGCCCACAGTGCACTCAACGCCACCTAAAGTTGCGCCACTCACAGGAGCCAACGCATGATCACCCTGCGCAAATCGAACCAACGCGGCATCGCCGACCATGGCTGGCTGAAAAGCTTTCACAGCTTTTCGTTTGCCGACTATTACGACCCGAAATTCATGAACTTCGGCGCGCTGCGCGTGATCAACGAAGATCGTGTCGCGGCCGGCATGGGTTTTGGCACGCACGGCCATCGCGATATGGAAATCATCAGCTACGTGCTCGACGGTGCGCTCGCCCACAAGGACAGCATGGGTAACGGTTCCAGCATCCGCACTGGCGATGTCCAGCGGATGAGCGCCGGGACCGGCGT
>JANNBZ010000378.1:0-8124 GCA_031386065.1 Burkholderiales bacterium | reverse complement strand
CCGGTCGACGAGTGGCTGGCGGTGTCGCGCCGACAGGTGGCCGCCGTGCGCGAGGCGCTGGCGGCGGGCGGGGTGTGAGCCCGCTGCGCAGGCGCGCCAAACCTGGACGCCCGATGCGCGCGCCGGCCTTCCCGAACTCGGCAATGGCCCGCCGTCAGCCGGTGTTCCGCAACCCGGCCGCCACGCCGTTGATCGAGATGTGGATGCCACGCTGCATGCGCTCGACTCCCGCGTCACCGGGTTTGCTTTGCCGGTAGCGGCGCATCAGTTCGACCTGCAGGTGATTCAGCGGATCGAGGTAGGGAAAACGGTGTTCGATGGAGCGCGCGAGCGACGGGTTGCTGGCCAGCCGTTGCGGGTCGCCGGTGATCAGCGACAGCGCGCTGTCGGTGCGTTGCCACTCGGCTTCGATCAGCTTGAAGATGCGCTGGCCGAGCTTCTTGTCTTCCACGAGTTCGACGTAGCGTGCGGCGATGGCGAGGTCGCTCTTGGCGATCACCATGTCCAGGTTCGACAGCAGGGTGCGGAAGAACGGCCACTCGCGGTGCATGCGCTGCAACAGCTTGAGTTGCGCGTCGCGCTGCTTGGCGTCAACGCCCAGAAAACTCTCGACCGCCGAGCCGAAGCCGCACCAGCCCGGCAGCGCCACGCGGCACTGGCCCCAACTGAAGCCCCAGGGAATCGCGCGCAGGTCTTCGATGCTGCGCTGGGGCGTGCCGTCTTTCGAGCGGGCCGCGGGCCGCGAGCCGATATTCAGCTCGGCGATCTCGCGGATCGGCGTGGCGCTGAAGAAATAGTCGGTGAAGCCGGGCGTCTCGTAGACCAGCTTTCGGTAGGCCGAGAAGCTGGCCTCGCTGAGGCAGCTGGCGGCGTCTAGAAACCGTTTTGATGCACCAGCCGTGGCAGCGCCGGCGGTGTGCAACAGCGTGGCCTCCAGCGTGGCAGCCACCAGCGTTTCGAGGTTGCGCCGGCCGATTTCCGGATGCGCGTATTTCGACGCGATCACCTCGCCCTGTTCGGTCAGCCGCATCTGCCCGTTCACCGTGCCGGGCGGCTGCGCCAGGATGGCCTGGTAGCTCGGGCCGCCGCCGCGCCCGACGGTACCGCCGCGGCCATGGAACAGCCGCAGCGTGATGCCGTGCGCCTGCTTCAATTCGCCGAACAGCGTGACCAACGCCACCTCGGCGCGGTACAGCTCCCAACTGCTGGTGAAGCTGCCGCCGTCCTTGTTGCTGTCGCTGTAGCCCAGCATGATGTCCTGCTCGGCGAAGTCGCCCAAGCGCGACCGCTGCACCAGCGCCGCGATGCCCGGCAGCGCGTACAGGCTGCGCATGATGGGCTCGGCGTTGCGCAGGTCGGCAATGGTTTCGAACAGCGGCGAGACGATCAGGTCAGACACCGCCGTGCCGCTGTCCAGCGTGCCGCGCAGCAGGCAGGCCTCTTTCAGCAGCAGCATCACTTCCAGCAGGTCGCTCACGTCTTCGGTGTGCGAAATGATGCAGTGGCGAATCGCGTCGCGGCCGTAGCGCTGCAGCATCTCGGCGGCGGTCTCGAAGATCGCCAGCTCGCTGACTGTCAGCGCGCTGTACGGCGCGGCGCGCACGCGCAGCGGCCGCGCGTCGTTCAACAGGCGCAGCAGCAGTTCGCGCCGCTGCGGCTCGGCCAGCGCCGGGTAGTCGGCTTCGATGCGCGACACCCACAGCAGCTCGGTCAGCACCGCTTCGTGCTTGTCGGAACTCTGGCGCAGGTCGACCGTGGCGAGGTGGAAGCCGAACACCTGCACCGCGCGCATCAGCGGCAGCAGGCGCGGTGCGGCGAGCGCGCGCGCGTGGTGGGTGTTCAGCGACGCCTCGATCACGCGCAGGTCGGCCAGGAAGGCGGCCGCGTCGGGGTAAGCGTTCTGCGGCGCGACTGCGTGGCGCAGCGCTTCGGTGCCGGTCAGCGACTGCAGGCTGGCGGCCAGCCGCGCGTACATGCCGATCAGCGCGCGCCGGTAGGGCTCGTCTTCGCGGTGGGCGTTGTGGTCGGGCGAGGCGGCGGCGAGCTGCAGCATCTGTGGCGTCACCGACGCCAACGTGGCCGAGATCGACAGCTCGGCGCCGAGTTCGTGCACCTCCGTCAGGTAGAAGCGCAGCACGGTTTCGGACTGGCGCGACAAGGCCATGCGCAAGGTGTCGGCGGTGACGAAGGGGTTGCCGTCGCGGTCGCCGCCGATCCAGTTGCCCATGCGGAAGAACGACGCCACCGGATGCCCGGGCAACGCCGCTTCGATCTCGCGGTACAGCCGCGGAATCTGGCGCAGGAAGGTCGCGTGGTAGTAGCTCAGCGCGTTCTCGATCTCGTCGGCCACCGTCAGCTTGGCGGTGCGCAGCATGCGGGTCTGCCAGAGTTGGGTCACACGGGCGCGCATCAGCGCTTCGTTGTCGGCGCGGGCCGGTTCGCTGCGCAAGCCGTCGCGCTGTTCGATCAGCTCGGCGATGGCGCGTTCGGCGTCGAGGATGCTCTTGCGCTGAACCTCGGTCGGGTGCGCGGTGAGCACCGGCGAAATGTGCGCATGCGCCAGCGTGGCGGCGACGTCGGCGGCCCGGATGCCGGCCTTGGCCAGACGCTCGAACGTCATCGCCAGCGACCCTTCTTGCAGGTGGCCCTGGCTGTCGTGGTGGTCGCGCCGGCGCACGTGGTGGCGGTCTTCGGCAATGTTCGCCAGGTGCGAGAAATAGCTGAAGGCGCGGATCACGCTGACCGTCTGGTCGCCCGACAAATTCTTCAGCAGCCGGTCGAGTGCGCGGCCGGCCTGCGCGTCGCTTTTCAGGCGGTACGCCACCGACAGCTGGCGCACCCGTTCGATCAGCTCGAAGGCGGGCGTGCCTTCCTGTTCGCGGATCACATCGCCCAGGATGCGACCCAGCAGCCGAATGTCGTCGACCAGCGGGCGGTTCTTTTCGGCGGCGTCTGCAACAGCGTTCTTGGTGGCCATCGGGTGACTTTCAGGTCCGGTGTGTGTAACTAGATTACAGGCTTTGGATCGTACCAGCGAGCGAGGTTACGGCGGCTGTCTTCGCGCTGCAGCAAGAGACGGGCCTGCTAGCATTGTTGCCATGAGCGATTTCATCACCATTGCCACGCGCGAAAGCCGGCTCGCCCTGTGGCAGGCCGAACACGTGCGCGACCTGCTGCACACGCGCTTCGACCTGCAGGTCACGCTGCTGGGCATGACCACCCGCGGCGACCAGATTCTGGACCGCAGCCTGTCCAAGGTCGGCGGCAAGGGCCTGTTCGTGAAAGAGCTGGAAGCCGCGCTCGAAGACGGGCGCGCGCAACTGGCGGTGCACTCGCTGAAAGACGTTCCGATGGACTTGCCCGAGGGCTTCGAGCTGGCCGCCGTGCTGGAACGCGAAGACCCGCGCGACGCCTTCGTGTCGAACCGCTATGCCTCGCCGGCCGAGCTGCCGCACGCGGCGCTGGTGGGCACCTCCAGCCTGCGCCGCGTGGTGCAGTTGCGCGCGCTGCGGCCCGACCTGCGCATCGAGCCGTTGCGCGGCAACCTCGACACCCGTTTGCGCAAGCTCGACGAAGGCCAGTACGACGCCATCGTGCTGGCCGCTGCGGGCCTGATGCGGCTCGGCCTGGCCGATCGCATTCGCGCGCGCTTCTCGACAACCGAGATGCTGCCCTGCGCCGGCCAGGGCGCGCTGGGCCTCGAAGTGCGCAGCGACGCGACGGCGCTGCGCCAGACGCTGGCCCGCCTGGTGCACGCGCCCACCGCGATGGCGGTGCAGGCCGAGCGGGCGGTGTCGCGCGGTCTCGGCGGCAGTTGCAGCGTGCCGCTGGCCGCGCATGCGGTGTGGCAGGGCGACGCGCTGTGCCTGAGCGCGGCGCTGGGCCACCCCGAGCGCACCGAGCTGCCGCTGCTGCGCGCCGAACTGCGCGCCGTTGCGCGTGACGAAGCGCAAGCGCGCGCCATGGGCGAGCAGGTGGCCGAGATGCTGCGCGAGGCCGGCGCGGCCGACTATCTTGCGCAGCTTGCGCCGGTGTGAGCGCGCAGCGCCGGTGACGCCGCCGTGCGCGTGATCGTCACCCGCCCGGCCGCGCAGGCCGCGTCGTGGGTGACGCAACTGCGGGCGCGGCAGATCGACGCGGTGGCGCTGCCACTGATCGGCATCGGCGCGCCGGCCGACGCCGGCGCGGTGCGCGATGCCTGGATGTCGCTGCCGAAGAAGCGGCTGCTGTTCTTCGTTAGCCCGAACGCGGCCGAGTGTTTTTTTGCCGCGCGTTTGCAGCCTGATGCGTGGCCGGCGCATGTGCAGGCGGCGTCGCCCGGCCCCGGCACCAGCGAGGTGCTGCGCCGCTGCGGCGTGCCGGCGGCGCTGATCGTCGAGCCGCCAGCCGACGCGGCGCAGTTCGATTCCGAATCGCTGTGGAGCGTGTTGCAAGCGCAGCGCTGGATCGACGCCGCTGTGCTGGTGATACGCGGCGACGGGGGCCGCAACTGGCTGGCCGACCGCTTGCGCAGCAGCGGCGCGCAGGTCGACTTCGTGGCGGCCTACCAGCGCGTGGCCGCACCCATCGCCGGGGCGCAGCGCGCGCTGCTGCGGGCCGCGCTGGCGGCGCCTGAACAACACCTGTGGTTCTTCAGCAGTTCGGAAGCCATCGACCACTTGTGTGATGCCTGCGATGCTGGCGTTGGGAGCAGCGAGCTGCCGCCAGACTGGGCTCGCGCCTTGGCGCTGGCGACGCACCCGCGCATTGCCGAACGGGCGCAGCGCGCCGGCTTCGGCCGGGTGCTGGCGAGCCGGCCGACGCTGGACGCGGTGGTCGCCTGCATACAATCGATGCATCGTGATTGAAGGCCTGCCGCAACCCCCTGAATCCATCGCCGTGCCGGTGGTCGACGCGCCGCTGGCGGCTGCCTCACGCAGGCGCTGGAGGGTGGCCGCAGCGGTCGGCCTGCTGCTGCTGACCCTGGTCAGCCTGGCGGTGGCCTGGCGCGCGCAGCAACGCGTCGCCAGCATCGAGCAAGAACTGGTGCGCCGCCAGCAGGACAGCCAGGGCCAGTCGGCCGAGGCCCGCGTGCTGGCCAAACAGGCGCAAGACGGCACCCGCGAGGCGGCCGCGAAAATCGCGCTGCTGGAGGCGCGCGTGGCCGAGGTGGCCATCCAGCGCGGACAACTCGAAGACCTGATCCAGTCGCTGTCGCGGTCGCGCGACGAGAACCTGCTGGTCGACGTGGAGGCCGGCATCCGCGTGGCCCAGCAGCAGTCCAACATCACCGGCAGCGCCGAACCGCTGGTGGCGGTATTGAAGCAGGCCGACGACCGGCTGGCGCGCTACAACCAGCCGCGTCTCGAAGGCGTGCGACGCGCGATTGCGCGCGACCTCGACCGCGTGCGCGCGGTCGGTGTGGCCGACATCCCGTCGCTGGTGATCAAGCTCGACGAGGCCGTGCGCCTGGTCGACGAAGTGCCCTTGCTGTCGGCCGTGGAGCCGCGCAAGTCGGGAACCGCGGCGGTGCCCGTTGCCGCGTCGGCGCCGGGCAAGGCGCCGGCCGACGCCGGCCCTGCCGCCAGCGCGGCCGCCTGGGCCCGGGCCTGGGGCGAAGGCTGGACCACGGTGACGCAGCGCGTCTGGCTGGAGGCCCGGTCGTTGATCCGCCTGACCCGCATCGACCAGCCCGAAGCCATGCTGCTGGCGCCCGAGCAGGCGTTCTTCCTGCGCGAGAACCTGAAGCTGCGGCTGCTGAACGCGCGGCTGGCGCTGCTGAGCCGGCAGTTCGACACCGCGCAAACCGATCTGCAAAGCGCGCAGTCGTCGCTGGACCGCTACTTCGACCGCAGCTCGCGTCGCACCGCGCTGGCGTCGGAATTGGTCAAGCAGGTGGCGGTTCAAGCGCGCCAGGTGGTGTTGCCGCGTCCGGACGACACGCTGGCCGCGCTGGCGGCGGCCACCGCCGGCCGCTGAGCTTTCGAACGCCGGTTCCAAGGTCTCGATGCGCGCCGTCATCTGGTTCACCTTGCTGTTCGCCGTGGCGGTGGTCGCTGCCACCAGCCTGGGCACCAACGACGGCGTGGTCAGTTTCTACTCGGGTGCGTGGCGGCTCGACATGTCGCTGAACCTGTTCTTGCTGCTGCTGTTCGGCACCTGCTTTGTGCTGGTGACGGTGATCCAGGCGGCCACCGCGCTGACCGGCCTGCCACAGCGCGCGCGTGTCTGGCGCGTGGCGCGTCGCGACCGCACCGCCCAGGCGGCGCTGCGCGATGCGCTGGCCCAGTATTTCGGCGGGCGTTACAGCCGCGCCCAAAGTGCGGCGGTGCGCGCGCTGGCCATCCAGTCCGACACGCCCGACCTGGCGCAGGACAACGAGTTCACCGTGCTCGGCCTGCTGCTGGCTGCCGGCAGCGCACACCGCCTGCAAGACCGCACCACGCGCGACGAACAACTGGCGCGGGCCATGAAACTGACCGAGCGCCGCGCCTCGGCCCGCTCCGCCGAAGAAGGCGCGCGGCTGCTGGCGGCGGAGTGGGCGCTCGACGACCGCGACGCCGCGCGCAGCCTTCAGTTGCTGGCCGAGTTGCCGCCCGGCGTGGCGCGCCGCACCCACGCGCTGCGCCTGAAGCTGCAGGCCACGCGGCTGGGGCAGCAACCGCAGGAAGCACTGAAGACCGCGCGGCTGCTGGCCAAGCACCAGGGCTTCTCGAAAGTGGCCGCGCTGGGGCTGCTGCGCTCACTGGCGTTCGAGTCGCTGGACACCGCCCGCGACAGCGACCAGTTGCGCCGCATCTGGCTGCAGTTCGACAACGCCGACCGGCGCGACGCTTTCGTGGCCGCGCGCGCCGCCACCCGCGCCGCGCAGTTGGGCCAGCCCGACGAAGCGCGTGCCTGGATGCGCCCGTTCTGGGACCGCCTGGGCGATCTGGCGGCCGACGAACGCGCCGCACTGGCCGGTGGCCTGGTGTCGGCGCTGCCCGGGCTCGGGCCCGAGTGGCTGCCCAGGCTGGAAGCTGCGGCGCAGGCCTATCCCCGCGAAAGCGCCATCGCGCATGCCGTCGGCAGCGCGCTGGCCGAACGGCAGCTGTGGGGCAAGGCACGCGCGCTGCTCGAATCGGCGGCGGCCGACCCCGCGCTGGCCGCCCATTGGCGCCGTCACGCCTGGCTCAACCTGGCTCGCATTGCCGAAGAACAGGACGACACCGCCCGCGCTTCACATTGCTACGAGCAGGCGGCACGCGTCGGCTGAAGGCCGAAGACACGCTGCTATAATTCGAAGCTTCGCGGCTGTAGCTCAGTTGGATAGAGTACTTGGCTACGAACCAAGGGGTCGTGGGTTCAATTCCTGCCAGCCGCACCATAAAAATCAACGGGTTAGCTCTCACAAGGGGCTAACCCGCTTTGATTTCTGGAGCTGAGGGGTACACGGAGGGGTACACAGCCAACGGCTTACCCAGGCAACCGATCAAATAAGCCCGTAAAACGCGTCCGTCGTCCACTCCGCCAACAATCAAGCAAACACGGGCCTTCACGGCCCGTGTTCTCAAGCGGTGATGGGATCGTTTCCTGCCAGCCGCACCATAAAAATCAACGGGTTAGCTCGCACAAGGGGCTAACCCGCTTTGACTTCTGGGGCCGAGAAGTACATGGAGGGGTGCACAGCTAACGGGGCTGCTGGTGCGGATCTAGCGATCCTGTGCTGCGCGTACCGTCGGTGCCGCCAAGCACCAGGCAAACGCGCTCGCCTCAATGCATGTCTGTCGTGAAGCTCGGCCGCAGCCACTGCGGCGGTTGATCGCCATCTAGGCGACCCAGCACCAGCGCGTCGAGGGCGCCGGTTTGCGAGCCATTTTGCAGTCCTTGGCCCAGCACCACCGGCTTGAGCGCGGATGCTGGCGTGGCGGACGCCCAACGAGTCAACTCGGCCCGCAACGCGTCAACGTGAGCCGATGCCAGCGAGGTCTGTTGAACCTCCACGAGCAACCCTCTCGCTGTAGAGATCCACGCGATCTGCTGTCCTTCGACCACGCAGACGTGGGCCGTATCCGCTTGGCTCAGCGCACTCACGCAGCGCCTGGCTTCCTGGAACGCGTGGTACCACCAGGGCACGACGGACTGCATGCGAACCGCGTGTGTCTC
>JANNBZ010000368.1:0-4461 GCA_031386065.1 Burkholderiales bacterium | reverse complement strand
CAGGTCTGGTCGGCCAGCGTGTTCAACCAGGCCGGCCGCAAACTGGCGCTGTTTCGTTGCACGCAGATGATCCTGTGGTGAATCACGCCGGACCCATGCACTTGTGGAAAAAAAAAACCCACCTGCTTGCGCAGGTGGGTTGTGCAAGTCCTTCAAGAAAGGACGTCGTTGGGATCGTTGCAGATCACTCGCCCGGGGTGCATTTGCGGTGCTTTGGCGTGGGCGCGTGGATCTTGGTTTCGTCGCTTTTACCGTGGCTGCGGAAGGGCTGGAAGCCGCGCGTGACAGCACATACCGAACTCTAGAGACGGGCACGGCGGGTCGCCATCCCCTGTACGTGGGACAGACAAAACGGGCAAACGAGACCCGCGACACAGCCAGTTTTCGCGTTGATGTCGCCCGGTGGCCAGCGTGCGCCGCCGCGCGCGACAATTCGGGCATGGCCCAAGCTCCGACCCGCCCCCGCCCGCCTGCGCGCACCGCCGCGCCGCGCCCTGCGTTGTTGCCACCACCGGCAGTACAACCGCTGACCGAGCCCGAGATGGACGAATTGCAGGCGCTGCTCGACCGGGTGCCGGCGCCGCTGGAAGCCCTGGACGTGAGCATGCTCGACGGCTTTCTGTGCGGTGTGCTGGTGCAGCCCACGCGGGTGCCCGACAGCCGCTGGCTGCCGCACATCACCGATGCCGACGGCCGCGCGCTGCCGCCCCGCTTCAACGCCAGCGCCCTGCACGCGCTGGCCCTGCGCCGGTATGCCGAGTTGAACGACGCGATCTCGCGCCGCCAGTGGTTCGACCCCTGGGTGTTCGAACTCGACAGCGAGGACGATCCAGAGGCTGACGGCGACGACACCGATGACGGCTTGGCCCCGCCCGAGGTGGCCGCCGTCTACCCGTGGGTGGCTGGTTTCGCGACGGCGGTCGAGCTGTTTCCGGCGCTGATGCGCATGGACGCGCAGGCGCTCACCGAGCCGCTGGCCTTGCTGTACCGGCACCTGGACGCCGACGACCTGGAAGACGCTGACGATCTGCTCGAAGAGATCGAATCGTTGGAACCTCCGCACGATTTGACCGAAGCGGTCGAGGGCCTGGTGCGGGCCACGCTGCTGCTGGCCGACGTGGGGCGGCCGTTGCCGAACGTGCTGACCGGCGCGGCGCCGCGCCGGCCGAACCTGCGCCCGCGCAAACCGCCGCGCTGAGCCGACTCGCCTCGTCGTCGCCCGAACTGGCAGCCTGGAAGTCCACCTGTTTCATTCACGTTGAGCTGATGCCTCCGAGTTCAAAGAAACCCATGTCGAAAGCACCCGCGTTCGTGAACTGGCGCGGTGTGCCGATCGACCTGCGCAGCCTGCGTGCGCCTGCGGCGGTTCCCGCCGCGCCCACCCTCAAGCCGCAGCCGATGCTCGAAGAGTCCGACATGGACTGCGTGTTCGACGCGCTTTGCCTGGCCGGCTGCGCGCGCAGCAAGACCTGGCTGTTCCAATTCATGCGCGCGCTCGAACGCAAGACCACCCAGGGCACGTACTTCACGGCGGCAGACGTGGATGCCGCGTTGCAGTCGCTGCGCGCGAACGGCCGCGTCACCGACGCCGACGGCATCGGCCTCAACGTGCCACCGGCGCTGCGCGACCCGCAGCTGCCGCGCCTGCTGGCGGCCGACGGCGCGGCCGGCTTCTGGAAAGCCTGGGCTCGCGCAGGCAGTCACTACGCCATGCCGTTGGCCGAACCGCCGCCGCCCGACCTGCGCTATCACGTGGAAGCCGTGGCCTTTGCACGGCTGATTCTGTACAGCTGCATGAGCCTGGACAAATTCCGCATCACCTCGAACCGCTTCCTGGGCCAGGCGGCCACGGCCAAGGTGCTGGCCGAAGCGCTGTGCACGCCCTTCATGCCGACTCTGTTCGGGCGCATGGACCCCGCGCTGCGCGACACGTTGTTGCAAAGCCTGGAGCAGCACCTGAACCTGGACGCGCCGTCCTGGCAGGTGCTGCGGCAGTGGCTGGACGAGCAGGTGGCGCGCGCGCCGACCGAGGTGGCGCCCGCACTGCGCTTTGCCATTGCCGAGCGCCGCATGAACCAGGGCGACCTGGCCGGCGCCGAGTTGGCGCTGGCCGGTGTGTCGGGCATCGGGCTGCCGCTGCTGCACGCCGCCATGCTGGGCTGGCGGGGTCAATGGCGCGACGCGACAACGGCCTTCGTGCCGGCCCTGAAAGACGCGGCCAAACAGGTCCGCATGAAGCGCGGCTTCGCGCCGCCCGGACTGTTGCAGTGGTACGTGCTGAGCCTGCTGGCGCAGGCCGAGCCGGCCGCGTGGGCGCTGGCGCACAAGTTCTGCGTGGCCGAGTCCGGCACGCGCCAGCCGCCGGCCGACCACGGCTGGGGGTTGTGGGCGCACGCGGCGGCGGCGCGGCTGGGCGACACCACGCTGCAGCCCGAAGCCTTTGCCTGGCCCCGCGAACCGCAGCTGCCGGCCGACGCCGACGAAAACGCCAACCGCCTGCTGCTGGCCGCCTGGCTGGGCCATGCACCGGCGCGCTGGACGCCCGAGGCGACGCAGGCCACCGCACGCGCGCTGCATGCCGCCGGCAAACCATGGAAGGCCGACCTGGTTCGGCAAGCCTGCGCGCGACTGGAACTGCCTGTGCCCGAGCGCGCCGCAGACGACCCCGCGCCCTGGCCGACACAGTTCTACGGCGTGGCGCAAGAACGCTGGCGCGACGCGCTGGCGGCCATCGAAGCATTGGGGCCGACCGCCAGCGCCACCACGCTGACCGGCGAGCCGGCCACGCTGCAATGGCGGCTGACGCTGGACGCCGAAGGCCGCGTCAGCGAGGTCGAGGCGTTCGAGCGAACGGTTGGCGCGCGCGGGCTGGGCAAGGCCAAGCCGGTGTCGCTGTCCAAGGTCAAGAAGACCGTCCGGCTCGACCCGCGCGACGCGGCAGTGGCGCGCTGCATCGACGCCTGGCGCTGGTCGCCCGGGCAACTGGCGATCGACGTGGCCGGCGCGGCGATTGCGCTGGTGGGCCACCCGTCACTGGTGTTTGCCGATGCACCCGCGCAGCCGGTCGAACTGCGCGAAGCCCTTCCGGTGCTCGAAGTGCAACGCAAGACGGCGTCGGACGGCACCGAGAGCTTCGTGTTCCACCTGGCCGATGCGCTGATTGCAGGCACTGCGCCCGACCCCGGTCATCGATTCACCAGCACCGACGCCAGCACCGAGAGCGAGCGCCGCAACAGCCTGCGCATCGTGCGCGACAGCGCCGACAGCGCGCGGCTGATCCGCATCAGCCCGGCGCAGCGCCGGGTGGCCGAACTGGTGGCCAAGCAGTGGGCGGTGCCGGTCGATGCCAAGGCCGAGCTGGAAGCCGCGCTGAAGGTGTTGTCGGGCCACTTTCAGTTGCACAGCGACGCGGCCGCCGGCCAGGCGGTGAAGAGTGAGTCCCGGCTGCGCGCGCAGCTCAGCCCCATCGGCGACGGTCTGCAACTGCGCTTGCTGGTGCAGCCCTTCGGCAGCTTCGGCCCGGCCCTGGTGCCCGGCGCCGGCCGCGCGCGGTTGATCACGCTGCATGAGGGCCTGAGCCTGTCGACCGACCGTGCGCTGGCCGCAGAGTCAGACCACCTGGCCGAGGCGCTGGACGCATTGCCCTTCCTCGCCGGCACCGACAGCGGCGACGCCACCTGGCTGCTGGAAGACCCGGAACAGGCGCTGTCGGCGGTCGAACGCTTGCCGCAACTGGCGGGCGTGGCGGGTATCGACTGGCCGCGCGGCAAGCCGGTGCGCGTGACGGCGGTGGCAACGCAGGCGGTGCAGGCGTCGGTGAGCAGCGGCGCCGACTGGTTTTCGCTGGACGGCGAAGTGCGCGTCGACGAACACCGCGTGTTCAGCCTGAAGCAGTTGATGCAGCTCGCCTATGAGTCGCGCCGCAGCCGCTTCGTGGCGCTGGGCGACGGCGAATACCTGGCGCTGACCGAACAGTTGCGCCAGCAACTGGCCGACCTGCACGCGCTCGGCCAGGCCGACAAGAAAGGCATCAAGCTGCCGGCAGCGGCCGCCGCCTGGCTGGCCGAAACCCTGGACGGCGCCACGTTGAAGGGCGACAAGTTGTGGTCACAGCGGCTGGTGCGGCTCGACGAAGCCGCGCTGCTGGAACCGGTTCCGCCGGCGGCGCTGCAGGCCGAGTTGCGCGCCTACCAGGCGGAAGGTTTCGCGTGGATGGCACGGCTGGCGCACGCCGGGCTGGGCGCCTGTCTGGCCGACGACATGGGGCTGGGCAAGACGGTGCAGACGCTGGCCTTGCTGCTGCACCGTGCCGAGGCCGGTCCGGCGCTGGTGATCGCGCCCACCTCGGTGTGCGGCAACTGGCTGGCCGAGGCGGCCCGTTTCGCGCCCAGCCTGCGCGTGAGTTTTTACGGCGAAGGCGAGCGGGCGTCGATGCTCGAATCGGCCGAGCCGTTCGACCTG
>JANNBZ010000347.1:0-2433 GCA_031386065.1 Burkholderiales bacterium | reverse complement strand
CACCACCGCCACCGAGCGGCCGTGAAGCGTGATGTCCTGCGGACCGTGCGATTCCGCTCGCTTGACGACCTCGGACAAGCGCGCCTTCGCTTCCTGCATTTGCCAAACCTGCATGCCGCACCTCGATTCTGACCAGAATGGTCAGATTGTAGTGCGGGCGTGAGCGCTGTCAGTCCGCCGTGGGCGGGCGCAGCGGCACGAACGACTCGTCGCCGCGCAGGTAGCGCCACTGTCCCACCGGCAAGTCGCCCAGCATCACGCCGCCGATGCGCACTCGCTTCAGGCCGACCACCTTCAGCCCGACGGCCTCGCACATGCGGCGGATCTGCCGCTTCTTGCCTTCCTTCAGCACGAAGCGCAGCTGGTCGTCGTTGATCCACTCCACGCGCGCTTCGCGCAGCGGCTCGCCGTCGAGTTCCAGGCCGTGGTTCAGCAATGCCAGCCCGGCATCGGACAAACCGCCGCCCTCCAGGCTTTCCACCCGCACCAGGTATTCCTTTTCCATTTCGCTGTCTTCGCCGATCAGCTGCTTGGCAATGCGTCCGTCCTGCGTCAGCACCAACAGGCCGATCGAGTCGATGTCGAGCCGGCCGGCCGGGGCGATGCCGCGCAGGTGGGTCAGCAAATAGCGTGTGCCCGACTGGTCTTCGCGCCATTGGTTGGCCGGCTTCACCAGGACCACCGCCGGCTCGTAGCCGTCTTCCGCCTGGCCGCTGACGTAGCCGATCGGTTTGTTCAATATCACGGTGACTTTTTGCGCCTGCACGAACTTGGCCTTGGCGTCGACGGTGATCTGCTGCGTGGGCAGCACGCGCGAGCCGAGTTCGCTGACCACGCGTCCATCGACGCGCACCCAGCCTTTCGGAATCCACTCGTCGGCCTCGCGGCGCGAGGCGATGCCCAGTTCGCTCATGCGTTTGGACAAGCGCATGCTGCCCGGCACTTCGACCGGCATCGCGCGATCGTCACCGTGGTCGACGCGGTCGTCCCGGTTGTCGTACGGTTCGCCGCCACGGCCCCGCGGCGCGGGGCGGTTGTCGATGCGTCGTGGAGCCGGTGCTTGTGGCGCTGCGCCGCCCCATTGCTGCGCAGCGTCTGGCGCGCGGGTGTCGGGCTCACGCTCGCGAAAATCCGGGCGCTGCTGCTGCGGTGCTTGCTGACGCGGGCCGTGTGGCTCGGGGCCGCGGCGCGCATCGAACGCGGTGTTGCGCTGCTGCGGCTGCGCCTGGCGTGGCGGCGCGCCACGGTTTTGCTGGTGCGCCGGCCAGGCGTCGCGCTGCGGTGCGCGGGGCCGGTCGGTGCGTGGATCACTGCGCACATCGTTGCGTGGATCGTCCCGGCGTGGTCGCTGCACCGGCGCTGCGCTGCGGTCGAACGCCGGCGGCGGCGGGCTGTTGCCGAAGCGTTGGCGCAACTGGTCCTGGTAGCGCGTTTCACGCTCGCTGCGCTGGTCTTGTGCTTCGGCCAGCGTGGGCCGTTTGCGCGGTGCCGAGCCGGCGCCGCGTACCGGCGGGCGCGTCTCGCGCGGTGCCGCATCTTCGCGGCGCTTGTTCGATGCGGGGCCCGCAGGCGGCTTGTTGAGCTTGAGAGTGACCATGTGAACCTTCTTTCAACCCGATTGGAGCATGGCCCCGCACCGGGCTTTCAGAACTTCCGGTCGAACAGTTCGTTCAAGGCTTGGCGGTACTGCGACTGCCCGGCGCTGTTGGTGCTGTAGTGCGTGCCGCCGTCGACCAGCACGAACTTCTTCGGTCCGGGCGCGCGCTCGTACAGCGCACGGCCCAGCTCCGGCGGAATCAGGCTGTCGTTGCTGCCGTGAACCACCAGCACCGGCACCTTGACGCGGGCGATCTGCTCAGCGGAATCGAAGCGCTGGGTGATCAGCCCCGTCACCGGCAGCCAGCCCCATTTGAAGCTGCGAAACACATCGGGAATCGAGGTGAAGGTGCCTTCCACGATCAAGCCGCTGGCGTCGCCCACGGCCGCAGCCACCTGCACCGCAATGGCCCCGCCCAGGGAATGGCCGAACAGGTAGCGCGGACGGTCAGGGTACTCCTGCGCCAGCCAGGCCCAGGCCGCGCGGGCGTCTTCGACCGATGACGCTTCCGAGGGCAATTCGTTGGTGCTTTGGCCGAAACCGCGATAGTCCACCGCCAGCACCGAAAAGCCCAGGTCGCGCATGTGGCGGATGCGAAACGCACTCGCCTCGACGGTGCGGCGCGCGCCGTGCAGGTACAGCATCACCGGGGCATTCGCGTTGTCACTCGGGTGCCACAGCGCGTGCAGCTTCACGTCGCTGTTGCTCTGGGCCGAGTGGTGCGTGATCCACACGTCCTGCATGTCGGTCGTGCGCGCCGAAGCCCCGCTGAAACTGCCGGTCGACGGGCTGAAGATCAGCTGTCGCTGACGCGTTTCCAGGCTCGTGCAGCCGGC
>JANNBZ010000339.1:0-1742 GCA_031386065.1 Burkholderiales bacterium | reverse complement strand
CATCGCGTTCTGCGTCTCGACCGTCTTGCCTTCGTAGAGCACCATGTACAGCGCTTCACCGACGGCGAACAGGCCAACCGCGATCAGCACCACTTCCAGCCCGTCCATCAGTTCGGGCACGCCGCCGGTGTAGCGCGCCTGACCCGAGATCTGGTCGATGCCCACCAGCCCCATCGTCAGCCCGACGAACAGCGACGTCATGCCGCGCAGCGTGCTTTTGCCCAGCACCGCGCTGACGGTGGTGAAAGCCAGCACCATCAACAGGAAGTATTCGGGTGGCCCGAGCCGCACCGCGTAGGTGGCCACCACCGGCGCGAAGAACGTGACCAGCACGGTGGCGATGGTGCCAGCCACGAACGAGCCGATGGCGGCGGTGGCCAGCGCCGCGCCGGCACGCCCGTTCTTGGCCATGCGGTTGCCTTCCATGGCCGTGACCATCGACGCCGATTCGCCCGGCGTGTTCAGCAAGATCGACGTGGTCGAACCGCCGTACATCGCGCCGTAATAAATGCCGGCGAAGAAGATCATCGAGGCGGTCGGCTCCACCTTCAGCGTGATCGGCAGCAGCATCGCCACCGCCGTGGCCGGCCCGATGCCGGGCAGCACGCCGATGGCGGTGCCGATGGTGCAGCCCACCAGCGCCCACAGCAAGTTGATCGGCGTTCCCGCCGTCAGGAATCCCTGCATCAGGTGGTTCCAGGTGTCGATCATCAGAGCCAGCCCGTCGACGTGAGGCCGGGCAGGTTGATGGCCAGCAATTGCGTGAACATCCAGTACACCGGCGCAGCAATGGCGAAGCCGATGGCCGCGTCTTTCGCGAGCGCGCGCGGGCTCAGGTCGAGCCGCCCTTCAGCCGACTTGTAGCCGCGCACCGCGAGCACAAAACACAGCGTGCAACTCGCGATGAATCCGATGCTGGTGATCAGCGCGGCGTTGAGCAGCAGCCCCGCCGTCACCCACGCAAAGCCGGCCCAATGGCCGTGCGCCGCGCCGGTGGGTTCTTCCATCTCGCGAAAGCCGCCGCTGCGCGCCTCCCAGATCAGGAAGCCGCCGCACACCGCCAGCATCACCGCCACCAACCACGGCAGGAAATTGGGACCGACGCCCGAGTAACCCGCCTCGGAGCGAATCTGCGTGGCACCCACGGCCAGCAGCAACCCGGCCGCCAGGGTGCCGACGCCGATCAGCAACTGCGGGCGGCTGCGCATCAGATCATCCCGGACTTCGCCATCACCGCACGCAGGCTCGCGAACTCGTCGTCGACGAACTTGTCGAATGCGGGGCCGGTCAACAGCGCAGGCGTCCAGTTGTTCTTCTCCAGCGACTCGGACCAGGCCTTGGTCTTGGTCGCCTTCACGATCATCTCGGCCAGTGCCTTGCGCTGGTCCGGCGTGATGCCGCCGGCACCGTAGACGCCGCGCCAGTTGCCGATGACGACGTTGATGCCCTGCTCTTTCAGCGTGGGCACGTCGACACCTTTCAAGCGCGCATCCGACGTGACGGCCACCGCGCGCATCTTGCCCGTGGTGATGTATTCGGCGAACTCGCTGTAGCCGCTGCCGCCGATGCTCACGTTGCCACCCAGGATGGCCGCCGTCGCTTCACCGCCGCCACGGAAGGCGACGTAGTTGATCTTCGACGGATCGACGCCCACCTCACGCGCGATCATGGCCGCCGCGATGTGCTCGGTGGACCCGCGTGAACCGCCGCCCCACTTCACGCTACCGGGGTCTTTTTTCATC
>JANNBZ010000335.1:0-8536 GCA_031386065.1 Burkholderiales bacterium | reverse complement strand
CTTGTCGGTGCTGATGCCGATTTCGGCACCCAGGCCGTACTCGAAGCCGTCGGCGAAACGGGTCGATGCGTTGACCATCACGCTGGCCGAATCGACCTCGCGCAGGAAGCGCATCGCGTTCACATGGCTGCCGGTCAAGATCGCGTCGGTGTGGTGCGAGCCGTAGCGGGCGATGTGCGCCATCGCCTCGTCCAGGCTGGCCACCAGCTTGATGCTGATGATGGGCGCCAGGTACTCCTCAGCCCAGTCGGCGTCGCTGGCCTCACGCAGCGTTGCGTTCGGCACCGACTGCAGCAGCGCCAGAGACGCCGCGTCGCCACGCATCTCGACGCCCTTGGCCGCGAAAAGCGCGCCGATTCTTGGCAAGAACGAAGGCGCGATGTCCCGATTCACCAGCAGCGATTCGGCCGCGTTGCAGGGGCTGTACTTCTGCGTCTTGGCGTTGTCGGTCACGCGCAGCGCCAGTTCCAGGTCGGCGCTGGCGTCCACGTACACATGGCAGTTGCCGTCGAGGTGCTTGATGACCGGCACCTTGGCTTCACGCGAGATGCGTTCGATCAGGCCTTTGCCGCCGCGCGGAATGATCACGTCCACCGCCTCGGGCGACGCGATCAGAAAGCCCACAGCGGCGCGGTCGGTGGTCTGCACCAGTTGCACCGCGTCGGGCGGCAGCTGCGCTTCGAGCAAGGCGGCCTGCACCAATGTCCACAGCGCAAGGTTGGAATGAATCGCCTCGGAGCCACCGCGCAGGATGCAGGCGTTGCCGCTCTTGATGGCCAGCGACGCGGCCTCGATCGTCACGTTGGGCCGGCTTTCGTAGACCATGCCGAAGACGCCCAGCGGCACCCGCATGCGGCCGACCTGAATGCCGCTGGGGCGGCTGCGCAGTTCGGTGATCTCGCCGACCGGGTCGGGCAGGGCGGCGATCTGTTCGCAGCCCTGGGCCACGGTTTCAACGATGGCCGGCGTCAGCTTCAGCCGGTCGACCAGCGGGGCCGCCAGGCCGGCGGCGAGCGCCGCAGAAATATCGCGTGCGTTGGCCGCCTGCAGGGCCGCGGTTTCGCTGCGCAGCAACCGCGCCAGGGCCGTCAACGCGGCGTTCTTGGCTGCGGTCGAGGCAGCCGCCATGCGCGGGCTGGCGGCGCGCGCGGCCGCGCCCATGTGCGCGATGGTGGCTTGCAGGTCGGTCGAGGTCATGCGCGGATTGTCGCAAACCCGGCCCCGCAGCGCTGCCTCGACAGGCTCAGCCCGCCTTGTCTTCAGTGCGCAGCCGCAGGCATTGCGGGTGCGAAGCCCAGCGTGCAGACTGGCACTGCGTCCACATGCATCGGTAGAGCGCGAACTCGCTGCGCGGCGCACACACGCCGCGCGGGCCGCCCGCCGTCACGGGCGCTCGCGTCGGCTTGGTGGTGGCTTGCGCGACGGGGGCACGCGGCTTGGCGGGCGCAGCCGCGGGCTTGGCCGGCGCGCGGGGAACCGGTCGCGCGGCGAGCCTGGCCGGCGCGACGGGCGCGGCCTCGGCGCTGGCGGAGGGCGTCACCGCAGGTGCCATCGCAGGTGCCGTCGCAAGCGCCACCGCCACCGCAGGCGCAGGGCCTGCTGCGGTGGGCTCGGAGTCCAGCGGCGCCCGTGCGGCGTCGGTCACCGGTGCGGTTGTGGGTGCGGGTGCGGTTGCCGGTTCAGGCGCCGGTGCGGCAGGCGCGGCCACCGGCGCGGTCGGGGCAGGCAGCACGGGCACGCTGCGGCCTGCGGCTTGGGTGAAGCGGTCGAGGCGAATCCCGCTGACCCAGTCCCACGCGGCAAACGTGCCGGCACCGATCAGCAGCGCCGCGAACAGCCCGGCGCCGCCGATCAGCCGCCGACGCGAGCGCGCACGGGCCGCCCGCGCGGCGGCGGCCCAGGGCACCGGTTCGGCCGTCATCGACTCGGCGGGCGCCGTGAAGGCCGCTGCGGTCTGATGCAGCTGTGGTGACGGCGAAGGCTTCACGCTGGGTGGCACCGGGAGCGACACCGGCGGCACCACGCCAAGCGGTCGCACCGGTGGCGGTGCGGCCGGGCTGCTTGACATCGCGTCTGCGGCAGCCGGCGCAGGCGCGGGCGGCGCCACGTCGACCGGCGGCACCTCCGGCTTCGGCGCACGCGGCTGCCGGCCGTCGAGCCAGTCGCGGAACTGCGCTGCGCTGCGCGGCCGCTGCGCTGCGTCGACCGATGTGGCAGCGTCCAGCAGGTCGAGGAAGGCGGCGCTGTAGCGCGGCCGCCGGGCCGGCTCGAAGCTGCGCGCGATGAGGCTGGCCAGCGGTTGGCGCGCAGGTGTTGGCGTGGTCGTGGCCGCAGGCAGCTCACCCGTGATGCAGAAGCGCAGCACCTCGGCCAGCGCGTACAGGTCGGCCGCAAGTCGGCTGTCGGGCATGTGGGCCGGCCCTGCGCGCAGCGCGTCGTCAGCGCTGAGGTCAGGCAACTCGGCCGCGCTCGCGGGCACCACGGGTGGCGGATTGAACGACGGCTCCAGGCCCGCCATCAGCGACTCGACCAGGTCGCTGGCGATCTCGCGGTCGGCGGCACCGGGGCCGAGCAGCAGCGGGCGGTCGTCGGCGAGCAACAAGATGTTCGCCGGTGTCACCCCGCCGTGCGGCTGGCCGCTGCGGTGAAACGCCTCCAGCGCGCCGAGCAGGTCATGCAGCAGGCTGCGCAGCGAGGCTTCGTCGGGCGGCGCCGGCATGTCGCGGCGCACGTCGAGCAAGCGGCGGCCGTCGTACAGCGGCATCACGCGGTAGGCCGTGCCATTCGCCTCGAACAGCGCCGTCACGCGCACCAGCGACGGGTGGTCGCAGCGGGCCAGCAGCCGCGCTTCCTCAATGAAGGCCTGCAGACCGCGCGCGATCATTTCTTCCTGCCACGCATGCTGGCCGTGCAGGTGCTGACGGGCGTCACGCTGCGCGAAGCGGGCCGGCAGGTATTCCTGCAGCGCCACCGTCAGGTCCAGGTTGTGGTCGGTTGCCCGGTAGACCACGCTGCCCTCGCTGCGGGCGATCGCGCGCTGCACCTCCCACGCTCCGAGCCGCCAGCCGGGCGGCAGCGGCGCTGCGGGGGCCGTGGGCGCCGTGGGTTCGGGCAGCGGCACCATGGCCGGCCGCGCCGCCTGCATTTGTGAATCGATCATCTGCCGCTTCAGGTTTTCCAGCCCCCAGCTTAGGCCCTCGCCGGCCCGACCTTGTTCGCATTTGTAGGCCGTAACACCAGGACAGGACTGCTTGCACCGCGTACATCTTCAAACACCGTCCGTTCGCAGGAGGACGACCATGGTCACATGCGCGATTTCGAGGAGTCCACGCTCTGGCGTGTCAGTGGTTTCGAGCGTGCCCGGTCGCTCACCGGCACCAGCGGTTTCGCACGCCTGGACGGCCCCACCCTGCTGCCGACCACGCTGCTGGCCGATCTGCGCCGGCTCGACGCGGGCGGTGCCAGCAACGACGTGCTGGAGGTCGCCGCCGCCTGCATGCGCCACCGCGAACCGGCGCTGCTGTGCGTGCAGGTGGACGGGCTGGTGTGGCCGCTGACGCTGTTTCCGGCGGCCATGCTGGTGCACTCGCCACGCGACATCGCACAACTGACACCGGCGGCCCTGGGCACCGCCAGCCTGCTCAGCGCCGAGGCGCCCGGCGTGCGTCCGCCCGGCCACTGGCTGCAGGAACGGGTGGCGCATGCCGACCACTACCGCCCGCTGATGCCGCTGCTGTGGTCGCTGGCGTTGAACGGGCCGCGTGGCGAATTGCTGGCCGAGATTGCCGGCACGGCGGCCTACCGGGCCATCAAGAACCCGGCCGCCGAAGGCCTGGCGCTGAGCGGCGCGCTGGCACCGGCGACCGAAAGGCTGCGGCGCGAAACCGTGTCGCTGCGCAGCATTGCCAGCTGGCCGGGCATGAGCGTCGACCGCGCGAGCCGGCTGCTGAATGCGCTGTACCTGGCGTCGGCCCTGCTCGCCACCCGCGCGCATCCTGCGGCGCGGCCGGCGCCGCAAGGCGTGCACGGTTTGCGCGAGATGTGGCGCGGCGCGCCGACGCGACGTTGACGAACGACAGCCGCGTCAAGCCAGCTCGTGCACCCGGTGGCAGGCCACCCATTGCCCGCCGCCCAGGTCCTGCAACAGCGGCACTTCGGCAGCACAGTGCGCCGCCGCATGCGGGCAGCGCTTGTGAAACGCGCAGCCCGACGGCGGGTTCAGCGGTGATGGCAGCTCGCCGCTGAGCACCTGCTTCTGCCGCCGCGCGCCAGCGGCGATGCGCGGCGTGCTGGCCAGCAGGGCGCGCGTGTACGGATGCCGCGGGGTGGCGAACAGCGTGGCCTTGGGCGCCTGCTCGACCACCTTGCCGAGGTACATCACCAGCACTTCATCGGCAATCAGCTCGACCACCGCGAGGTTGTGCGAGATGAAGACGTAGGCGACCTGGGTTTCGTCCTGCAGGTCCATCAGCAGGTTCAGCACCTGCGCCTGGATCGACACGTCGAGCGCCGACACCGGCTCGTCGAGCACCACGATTTTTGGTTGCAGCATCAGCGCGCGGGCAATCGCCACGCGCTGCCGCTGGCCACCGGAAAACATGTGCGGATAGCGCTCGGCGTGCTCGGGCAGCAGGCCCACGCGGGCCATCATCGCGCCGGCCCGCTCGGCTCGCTGCGGCGCGCTCAGCGGCGTGTTGATCAGCAGCGGCTCGCTCAGCGCGTGAGCGATCTTCTTGCGCGGATTCAGGCTGGCAAACGGGTTCTGGAACACCATCTGCACTTGCTGGCGCAGCTGCTTTTTCAGCGCCGAATCGGCCCGTCTTGTTCCCAACTCAGTCACGTCGATACCGGTGAGCTGCAGGCGACCCGAGGTCGGTGCTTCGATCATCGTGATCTGGCGCGCCAGCGTGCTCTTGCCGCAGCCCGATTCGCCGACCACCGCCAGCGTGTGGCCGGACTGCAGGCTGAACGACACGCCGTCGAGTGCGCGCGCCAGCGCCTTGGGTTTGAACAGCCCCTGGCTGACGGGGTAGTGCTTGGTCAGCGCCTGCACGTCCAGCACGGTGTCGGCGCCTGGCAGGGCCTCGGTCATGCCGCCACCTCGCTGCGCGGGACCAGCGGAAAGAAGCAGCGCGCCTGCGCGCCTTCAATGCCCATCAACCCGGGCCGCTCGGTGCGACAGCGGTCCTGAACGTACGGACAGCGCGGCGCCAGCAGGCAGCCGGCGGGCCGGTCGAACGCGCCGGGCACCACGCCGGCCATCGAGCGCAGGCGGCGCTGGCCGATGTTGTGTTCGGGCAGGGCCGACAGCAGGGCCTCGGTGTAGGGGTGTCGCGGCGCGTCGAACAGCTCGGGCACGTGCGCGGTTTCGACCACCTGACCGGCATACATCACCAGCACGCGCTGCGCCACTTCGGCCACCACGCCGAGGTCGTGCGTGATCAGCACCAGTGCCATACCGCGCTCGCGTTGCAGCTTCAACAGCAGCGCCAGCATCTGCGCCTGGATGGTCACGTCGAGCGCGGTGGTGGGCTCGTCGGCGATCAACAGGCGCGGGTTGCAGGCAATCGCCATCGCCAGCATCACGCGCTGGCTCATGCCGCCGGACAACTGGTGCGGAAACGCGTCGAGCCGCGCTTCGGGGTCGGGAATTTCCACGTCGCGCAGCAGTTGCAGCGCGCGTGCACGCAGTTCGCGCTTCGAGCCGCCCTCGTGAATCTTCAGCGTCTCCATCAACTGGTAGGCGACGCTGAAGCACGGGTTCAGGCTGGCCATCGGGTCCTGGAAGATCATCGCGATGTCCTCGCCCAGCATCGCGCGGCGCTGCGGCAGCGGCAGGGTCAGCAGGTCGACACCGTCGAAGCGCATCTGCTCAGCACTGACATGGCCCGGCTCGTCGATCAGGCCCATCAGCGCCAGCGCACTGACGCTCTTGCCCGAGCCCGACTCACCGACGATGCCCAGCACCTCGCCGGCGTTGACATGCAGGCTGACACCGTCGACCGCCTTGAACTGGCCGAACGTCACCGTCAGGCCATCGACGTCCAGCAGGGCAGGCGACTGGCTCATCGCTTGAGCTTGGGGTCGAGCGCGTCACGCAGCCCGTCGCCCATCAAATTGAAGGCCAGCACCGACAGCAGAATCGCCAACCCCGGCAGGGTGACGACCCACCAGGTGCTCTGGATAAATTCCAGCGCGCTGGCCAGCATCGAGCCCCACTCGGGCGTCGGCGGCTGCGCGCCCAGGCCCAGAAAGCCGAGCGCGGCGGCGTCGAGAATGGCCGCCGAAAACCCCAGCGTGGCCTGCACGATCAACGGCGCGGCGCAGTTGGGCAGCACGGTGTCGAACATCAGCCTCGCGGTGCTGGCGCCGTTCAACCGCGAGGCCGACACATAGTCCTTGCCCATCTCGCCGATGACGGCGGCGCGCGTCAGCCGAACGAAATGCGGCAGCATCACGATGGCGATGGCGTACATCGCGTTCATCAGCCCCGGCCCGAGGATGGCGACCACCGCCACCGCCAGCAGCAGGCTCGGCAGCGCCAGCATGATGTCCATCGCCCGCATGATGGTGAACTCGACCCCGCCGCGATAGAAGCCGGCCAGCAAGCCCAACAGCACGCCGCCCGACAACGACAGGCCGACCGACACCAGGCCGATCAGCAGCGACAGCCGCGTGCCGTGGATGAGGCGCGACAGCACGTCGCGCCCGACCGGGTCGGTGCCGAGCAGGAACACATGGCCGCCGATGGGCTGCAGCGACGGGGCTTTGAGCGTCGCGTCGCGGTATTGCTCACTCGGCGAGTACGGCGCGATCACGTCGGCCAGCAGCGCGCACAGCAGCAATGCGATGACGATGGCCAGCCCGATCACCGCGCCGCGGTTGCGGCGGAAGTCGCGCCAGAGTTCGATCGCGGGCGAAGGCGGGGCTTGCTCGGCGCGGGCGATCTCCGGGGCGACGTTCATGCGGCGACCTTGGCGGAGGCGAAGGCCGGCTCGGCGGGAAGAATTCTCACCGCGAAGGCGCAAAGGACGCCAAGAACGCAAAGGAAAAGAAGGACTGGATGTTCTTCCTTGGCGTCCTTCGTGCCCTTTGCGCCTTTGCGGTAAAAAGTACCCGTCATCAGGCCCCAGCCTTCATTGAAGCCGCAGGACGATCGCACCGAACTTCTCATGTGTGCCGAATCCGCGGGTTGATCACGCCGTACAGCACATCGACGATCAGGTTCACCGCGATGATCACGGTGGCCGACAGCAGGATGCCGCCTTGAACCGCCGGATAGTCGCGGCGGTGGATGGCCTCGACCAGCCACTTGCCGATACCTGGCCACGAAAAGATTGTTTCGGTCAGGATGGCACCGGCCAGCAGCGTTCCGACCTGCAGCCCGATGGTGGTGACGACCGGGATCAGCGCGTTGCGCAGCGCGTGGATGCCGACCACGCGAAAGCTCGATGCGCCCTTGGCGCGCGCGGTGCGCACATAGTCTTCACGCAGCACTTCGAGCATCGAGCTGCGCGTCATGCGGGCGATCACCGCCAGCGGGATCGTGCCCAGCGCGATGGCCGGCAGCACCAAGTGCGACAGCGCGCTCTTGAACGCGCCCTTCTCGCCCGACAACAGCGAATCGACCAGCATGAAGCCGGTGACGGGCGGGATGTCGAACTGGATCGCGATGCGGCCCGACACCGGCGTCCAGCCCAGCCAGACCGAGAAGGTCAGGATCAGCAGCAGGCCCCACCAGAAGATGGGCATCGAGTAGCCGGTGAGCGACGCACCCATCACCGAGTAGTCCCACACGGTGTTGCGCTTAACGGCCGCGACGATCCCCGCCGGCAGGCCCAGCAGCAGCGCGATCAGCAACGCGCAGGCCGACAGTTCGATGGTGGCCGGGAACAGCGTCATGAACTCCTTGAACACCGGCTCGTGCGTGATGATCGACAAGCCCAGGTCGCCGTGCAGCGCCTTCCACAGGTAGTCGAGGTACTGCACCGGCAGTGGCCGATCCAGGCCGAACTGGTGCAGCAGGCGCTGGTAGCGCTCGGGGTCCATGCCGCGCTCGCCCGACATCGCCTCGACCGGGTCGCCCGGCAGCAGGCGAATCAGCGAGAAGACCAGCAGCGTGATGCCGATGAAGGTCGGCAACACGAGGCCCAGGCGCTTGAAAACGAAACTCAGCATCGAGTCCGTCCCCAGCGCCCTCGGGCTGCGCCCAAGCTCACTTCTCGACCATGTCCACCTTGTGGAAGTAGTGGTGCGCGGTGGCGTCCATCTTGTAGCCGGTGACTTCCTTGCGCACCGGGTCGAAGCGCACCGAATGCGCAATCGTGATCCACGGCGCTTCTTCTTTCACGATGAGCTGCGCTTTCTCGTACAGCGCGGCGCGGTCGGCCTGCTTGGTCACGCCCTTGGCTTTTTGAATCGCGTCTTCGAAGTCCTTGTTGCACCAGCGCGCCACGTTGCCGCCGCCCTTCACCGCTGAGCAACCGAGCAGCGGCACGAAGAAGTTGTCGGGGTCGCCGTTGTCGCCCGACCAGCC